>NZ_KV838592.1:34024-83057 GCF_001838705.1 Staphylococcus sp. HMSC34C02 | reverse complement strand
ATTATACTATAAATTCAACTTTGCAACAGAACCTAAAAATTGATAATGGAAATGATAAAGAAGTAGAACAACTAATTAAAAAAATCAAATACTTAAATTAATTATCCAAATCAAGTAAGGAGATCTATTAATTATGAAAAAACTAATATTAAGTGTCATCATGTTATGTACAATGCTATTAAGTGCATGTTCCATTAATTTTGGAGATAATGAAAATGATAAGGATACTAATCAAGAACAGTCAGACAAAAAAAATAATAACGAATCTAGTTCTAAACCTGATAACAACGCCAACAACGAAACATCTAATAATGCTAATCCAAACAACTCTCAGGAACAAACCAATCGACAACAACCTACAAACAACCATACCGATACTCAGAATCAAGATCATCCTAACGAAGAAAATAGCACTCAAATCTCTCGTGAAGATGCCATTCAAAAAGCCAAAAATGTTTTTAAAACAGGACAATACTCTGAATTTAAAATAGATCAAAAAAGAAGTAGCAATACAGATTATTTTATAAAATTTTTAGGACGAGACGCTACTGGCTTTCCAATAAAATTTGCAACAACTGTCAATAAAGAAACTGGTGAAGTTGGAAATTTGATTGATGATCGAACAGAAAAAGATAAACAAATCCATGTACAACATGCCAACGAAAGTAAAATGTATAAAGGGGATAATAGTCGTAACGAAGAAATATATGGTCGAGATCTTTCTCGTCCTAATGATGATGAACGAGAAAATAGTAAGCAAAACAATATCAATTCAAAGCGTAATCAAGATGGCAATAATCACCCGAACGAAAACAGTTCAGAAAAAAATACTACTGAAGAAGACCAATCCTCAACCCAAAATAAATAGTAAAGTAAAACGACACTTTAGGTATCAGTCACCATACAAATACCTAAAGGGTCGTTTTATATATTAGAAAAAGAAGGATATAGAGATTTTGCTAAAAAATTCACATCATATCATACAGTTTTCCATCCAATATTTAATATTGATTCGTCAATAATTTCACTCAGGGAAATCAATGTAATTTTATTATTACGTTACCTGTCTTTTATAATTTTTTTCTACTGTAACAGTAACTAATTCATAAAAAAGGTTCTATTGCAAAGTTGAATTTATAGTATAATTTTAACAAAAAGGAGTCTTCTGTATGAACTATTTCAGATATAAACAATTTAACAAGGATGTTATCACTGTAGCCGTTGGCTACTATCTAAGATATGCATTGAATTATCGTGATATATCTGGAATATTAAGGGGGACGTGGTGTAAACGTTCATCATTCAACGGTCTACCGTTGGGTTTCTGCTTCCTTATATATATTATTTATTTATAAAGAATAACGGGATTTTGGGATTGTGCTTGCACAATCCTTCTGCTTCTTCGAGTAAGCAAATCCCATTCATTTCCCGTTAAAAAATCATCGTGGGATGTTCTTTAGCAATTTCAATATAAGCTTCGTGTAGTAGTAGATAGATAATGCAATTTGCTACCATATTAGATAAGTGTTATTGAAATTGATAAAGAAAATTCTTATAAATAGTTATAAAAAGTAATCAGAAGAAGAAAATAAAGAACTTTCTATAATAAAAAGTCTTCACTATTAAATTTTAGTGAAGACTTTTTACTTAAAATTTTATTATTTATAAAACTAAGCCAATAATACTTGCTGAAATAATTGATGCTAATGTTGCACCTAATAATAATCTTAGGGCAAAAGAAGCTACTTTATTTCCCTGTTTACTATCAATACCTTTAATAGCTCCTACCATAATTCCAACAGTACCAAAGTTAGCAAAGCTTACAAGATAAACAGATATTATACCTTGAGTCTTTGGAGATAGAGAAGAGGCAATTTTTTGAAAATCTAACATTGCTACGAACTCATTTGTAATTAACTTTGTTGCCATAATTGATCCAGCACGTATAGCTTCACTCCATGGAATACCCATAATGAAAGCGATAGGAGCAAATATGTAACCAATCAATTTTTTAAAATCTAGACCGACTAAATCAAATACAATAGTAATTCCTTTCATTAAAGATATAAAAGCTAACAACATTATTGCTACAGTAATAGCAATTCTGAAGCCATCAATAGCACTTTCACCAATCATTTGAAAGAAAGTTGTTTTTTTAACATTTTTTTCTGATTCAGCTTTTAATTCTTTATTATCATTTTTGTAAGGATTAATGACGCTAGCAATTATCAAAGCACTGAAAATATTTAAAACAACTGCAGTAACTACATATTTAGGATCGATCATTTGCATATATGAGCCTAGCATAGCCATACTGACAGCACTCATACCTGAAGTAGCGATAGTATATAACTTTTCTTTTGACAAGCTTGGAATAATATTTTTAACTGTTAAATAAACCTCTGGTTGACCTAACATAGAAGTAGATATTGCGATATAACTTTCAAGTTGGCCCATATGAGTTATTTTATTAATTATCCAACCTATAATTTTAATTAGAAAAGGTAAAATTTTAAAATAGTTTAACATACCAATTAAAACTGAAATAAAAACTAAAGGTAGTAATACATTTAGAAAGAAATTATAGCCGTTTTTATTTTGTAAATCTCCAAAAACGAATTCAATACCTTCTTTACTAATATTCATTAAACCTTCAAAAAATGTACTCATTGCGGTTAATAAATTAAGACCTATTGATGTATTCATCATAAATAAAACAAGAACAATTTGTATTACTATCATAATCATTGGTTTTTTTATATCTATAGCTTTTCTATTAAAACTAAAAATATATGCAACTAATAAAGCAAAAACTATTCCTAAAAATGTGAAGATTATTGACATAGTCAAGCACCTACATTTTGCTGAAAGCTACAGCTATTTTAGCTCCTAAAACAGCGTTATTTTCTACCAACTTAATATTTGTTTCTAAGCTTTTGCCATCTGTTTTTTCAACGATTGTTTTAAGAAGGAAAGGTGTAGAGTCTTTTCCAATAATTCCATTGGCAATAGAATCTTTAACAGCTTCTTCAATTATAGTGTCAATATAATCTTTAGAAAGTTCATGTTCTTTAGGAACAGGATTTGCAATGACCATTCCACCATGTAAATTTAACTCCATTTTGGTCTTGAAAATTTCAGCTATTTCTGTAGGTTCCTCAACTGAACTATTTAGTTTTAAACCGCTTTCTCTAGTGAAAAAAGCAGGTAGTTCAGTTGTTTGATATCCAATTACCGGAACACCTTTAGTTTCTAAGTATTCAAGCGTTTTAGGCAAGTCTAAAATAGATTTTGCTCCTGCGCATATAACTGTAACATTTGTATGCGCTAGTTCTTCTAAATCTGCTGAAATATCCATACTAGTTTCTACGCCCTTATGAACACCACCAATTCCACCAGTGACAAAAAATGGTATCCCAGCTAATTCTGAACAAATCATAGTAGAAGCAACAGTTGTAGCCCCAATTTTTTTAGTAGCAACTATTTCTGCTAAGTCGCGACGAGATACTTTAGCGACATTAGGACTATTTGCTAGAGTCTCCAAGTCATTTTCGTTTAAACCAATTTTTATTTTCCCATCCATTATGGCAATAGTAGCAGGTGTGGCGCCATTGTCTCGTATTATTTGTTCAACTTTTTTTGCCATTTCAATGTTTTGTGGGTAGGGCATACCATGAGAGATTATTGTAGATTCTAAAGCTACTATGGGACTATTGTTTTTTTTGGCTTCTTCAACTTCTGTAGAAAATTCAAGAAATTTTTTCATTTTTAAATTCCTCCAATTCAATTTCTAATTGTTTTTGATCTAAATTTTGTCTAACAGTGTAATTAGTTTCAACAGTTTTCTTCGAGTTTAACAAAGCTAAGTTAATAATGTCTTCATTAGTATAATTTTTTAGCCAACTATATATTACTGCGCTAGTAAATGAATCACCAGCACCAGTTACATCAACTACATTTTTAGATGAAATTACTGAGTGAAATGATTCTGAACTATTATCTTTGAAAATGAGTGGTTTTAGTCCATTTGTAATAATGACGTTAGACACACCAAGATTAATTAATTTCTCAGCAGCAATACTCATGTCATCATTACTATCAATTTTCATTTTTAAAAAAGTTTCGGTTTCATCGCGATTAATAATTAACCAATCAATTGAATGTAGTGAATTAGGCATATGGATCATTTTAGGTGAAGATACTGGTACAATTACTAACTTAATATTGTTTTTTTCTGCGAATGAAGTGAGGTACTCAATAGATTTTTTGGGTAAATTTAAATCTATTACTAAACATTTAGCTTTTAATAAGATAGATGACTGCTTTGACAGAAATTCAGGTGTAATTTCCTCGTAAATATTCATATCTGCAAAACCATACTGCATATCACCTTTTTTATCTATAATAGCTGTATATGATCCTGTACTTGCATTTTCTATAGGTTGAATATAATTTGTATTCATAAAAGGCTCAGATAGTTTTTTAATCAAACTCCATTCGCTATCATTTCCAGCTGCTGTTAAAAATGTAACATTTTCACCAAGTCTCCCTAAGTTTTCAGCAATATTTCTTGCTACACCTCCAATCGATTTTGTTGATTTTACTGGATTGGAAGTCATAGATTGTAGATCAGTATCACAATAAAACTTTCTATCAACATTAGCAGCTCCAATACAGATTATGGAATCTTCCTCATTAACAATGTATGCTTTTCCTAATATATATTTCTTTTTTATTAAACCAGATATTATATTAGCTGTGGCTGGCCTTGATAAACCAATACGTTCTGCTAACTCTTGTTGAGTAATAAAAGGATTTTTTTTAATTTCGTTTAAAATAAATTGCTCTTTATTTTTCAAAATAGCACCTCCTTTTAAAGAAACAATAGTTCACAAACAAAACATTTGTTTGTTTCATTCAAAGAGATAATAACATATATACATTTTTGTGTAAACGTTTTCTCGAAAGGTTTTATTTTTTATTCTATTAAAAGATAATTATACTCACTTTATTTACTAAATAATAAGATACAGTGTTTGGGACAAAAATAAAGACGAAGTGCTAAGAAGCACTTCGTCAAGTGGATGGTTATTAAATAGTTGTTTGATAATCTCATTATTCAGTTTGAGCGTAACGTAAAATTGCTTCTTATGATGCTCATCTTTTCTTATGTCAATACGATCGATGATTGTTAGATATAGTGATTTCAACTGAGATTTCTCTAATTTGTCTATATCTTTGAATATTGCTTGTAATACATTAGCAATCATATCTGCATCATAATGTGGAGATTCCGCTTGTTTATCTTGTTCTAGTTGATGGATTTGATTGTTTATTTGATTCAACTCATCTTGATAGCTAAGTATTGTTGGTTTCAACACACTATCTAAGTCAGGTGAGTCTTCGATCGTTTTCGTTAGTGTATGCATTTTGGCTTTGATTTCTTCACATTGTGACTGTTTATAAGCGATGTCATGATTCAAAGAAGAGACATCTATTTGACTTCTTTCATTTACTTTTTCAACCAATTGTTTCATTACCTTTTTACTTTTGATAATCTCCAATATTTGGTTCATAACATATTTTTCCAATATATCTGCTCTAACACTATTGGCTGAACAAACTTTAGAACCTTTGTTTCTAAAATTACTACATGAGTAATATCTGATTCTTTTCTTAGTGCCATCTTTTAATGTATTGGTTGTATTACTTGCCGCCATTGCTGCACCACATTTCGGACATTTTACAATGCCAGTCAGTAGGTTTGTCCCTTTACCATGGACTTGTGGTTTCTTGCGACTCTCCTGGCGTTTAAACTGTACTTTATCCCATAAGTTTCTATCAATAATAGGTGCATGCTTACCGTCAGCGATAATAGGTTCCTCATTGAGTCCTTTTCGTCTCTTATCGCTCCAGTGTCTATACTTCGCAAACTGTATTTTTCCAATGTAAAAAGGGTTTGAGATGATGTAGGTAATGGATGAAATACTAAACGGTTTACCTTTCTTAGTTACATAACCTTTGTGATTTAATGCATTCGCAATCTTACGATAACCATGACCTTTAGCGTATGACTCAAAAATATATTTAACAATATTTGCTTCATGTTGATTGATCATGAGCTCTTTTTTACTGTCAGGTACTTTATCATAGCCTAGAGGCAAATTACCTTGGTAATAACCTTCAATGGCACGTTGTCTTTGACCATTAAACACGTTTTCTACAATAACGTTTCTTTCAAATTCTGCGAAGCTCGCTAAGATTTGGAGCATCAATTTACCTGTGGAGCTCGCAATTTCTATTTTTTCAGTTAGACTAAAAAATTCAACATTAATCTCATACAATTCTTCGACAATATTTAATAAATCTGAGGTATTTCTAGCTAAACGAGTAGTATTATATACCATAATACCATCTAATTTACCTTCTTTAGCATCTTTTAACATACGTTGTAATTCAGGACGTTGTGTTGTTTTACCTGATATACCACGATCGGTATATTCATCAACGACTTCATAACCTTGAAATTGACAATACTCTGTAAGTTGATTTAATTGACCATGAATACTGTAACCATCCGTTTGCATTTCAGTTGATACACGTGCATATAATCCAATACGTTTCTTTTTGAGTTGTTTCATACGACTTCATTCCTTTCAGATATTATTAAGTGTGATTGTTCAACGATATTGAGTGGACTATTTTTAAAGTAGATTCCTTGTAATTGTTTAGTTTGAGTTATGTTGATGCAATCGATAAAAGGTGCTATGGTTTCTAATGTCAATTTATCTTTGATTATATGACGGATTGTTTTGGTAATTTGTTTATGTGAATAATTAGAGTAACGTTCTTCACTTTCAGAGCCAGCAGATAAATGTTTAAACGTCTCGATATCAATTTGATTTTGTGCTAGCTTTTCGATGAGTTGTTCTTGTGTTAGATGTGATTGTCTGTGTTTCATTTGTTGGCGTTTTAGAGCTTTTAGTATTGTCTCATTTAATTTGTCATGAAATGACTGATTGTTACAATATGCTTTACAAGTGTTGAGGACCTCTGTTTCAATCATTTGCGCATTGATACCTTTAAATGGACACGTATGATAAGCTTCATTCATATTTTTAGGACAGACATAGTAACGTAGAGAATGATGTTCTTTTTTTATTGTTAAGTTTGTTAATGTTGATTGACAGTAAGGACATTTAAGTAGCTTCTTTAATTTGTTTTCAGAAATGTGTTGTTTATGATGTTTATTCAAGCGACGTTGCTGTGCTTGTTCAAAGGTATCAATGTCGACAATAGAAGGTACTAAATCATTAAATGTTCCATACTTATTGATGACACGACCGCAATAGTTAGGGTTCAAGAGAATATTTCTAACTTGATAGGGCTTACGTGGAGTAAGCTTAGGATTGTTATCTAAATGTTGGGAAATTTTTTTGTAGCCTAGACCTTGTAAGTACCAGCGATAGACAGCTTTGACTGTATACGCTTCTTCTTCATGTACAACAAAATGACCTTGTCTATAACGATAGCCAAAAGGTGCATGAGTTGTGATTAGCTTACCTTGTTTGGCTTTTTCTCTTATCCCATTTCGTGTCTGTTCACTGATATTGTTTGATTCCATTTCCGCTAGACTCATAAGTATGTTCAAGCGAAAGCAATCAAACTCTTTAGACAAATCAAAATATCCATCGTTAACACTGATGATTGTGACGTGATGCTTTTTACAAATTTCAAAGAATTGTATGGCATTTTTCAAATTACGATGTAGTCGGTTCAAGCGATAGCAACACAATACTTTACATTTTCCGGACGTAATCATTTCTACCATCTTTTGATAACCCGACCGTTTCGTATTTCGACCGCTTCTCTTATCATCATAAAACGTCACATTAGGCCATCCATATTGCTTAGCAGTATTCAAAATGAGAGATTTCTGAGTCGCTAAACTTTGTTGTTTTAGTGTACTTTGACGTACGTAAGCAACGGCTTCTTCCATGTTATACACCTCCATAGAGATAATATATGTTTATGAATGAATTAGAATGAAAGGTCCAACGTGTTAAAAGCACGTTGGACCGCAATGATTAATTATCGTTCTGTAACTCTTCAATAACTAAATCAGCTAGTAATTCAATCAATTCATCCATTTTATCTACTCCTGTACGATTGCATCTTTAAGTTATTAAAAATCAATTAAATCATCATTCTGTTTTTTCCATGATTCAAGCATCTTTTTGTTATCCAAGTTAATTTTAGCTTTAATAGGTTCAGCATCTTTAGTTAGACCAAAAATAGATGCATATTCTGAATCTAGTTTTAAATGGTAAAAGACAAGTGACTGTTTCTTACCATAGTCATCTTTAACTGTTCGTTTTGTCGTAATTCGATCACGGTCAGATTCAATAAAACCTTTATCTCTTAGTGCATTCACGACATTGTTGACATCCTGAAAGTGCTGTTCTTTCAGCATATCTTTAAATACAGTCGCAATGATTTTGACTTCGATATAATCATCTTTTAAGGCAATTAGTCCATAATTCTCAATCATATTCTTTAACGCTGTGTCATCAGAAAACTTACCACGATTTTGTGCTACAAATTGCGTAACGACTTCAATCGCTTTATCTGCCAGTGATCGTTCAGAGACTGTATGAGTATGATAATCAATAAAGTAATCTTTTATTTTAGTGATATCAATATCTGTAGATAAAACATGACTAAGAATCTTGGCCGAAGTAGTGATAGCCGCATAGCGCTCAAACATACGAATACCAGTATTATTTGTTTCATCCTTCAATTTATCTTTAAACCAATGATGTAATTCAAAAACGGATCAAAAAACAAAGGGCCCTAGAAACTAGGAGCACACTTACACAAGAACAATTGATAGATAAATTAGCTAAAGGAGCCATCGATGCAGAAACGTTCAGAAAACAATCTCAATCGTTACTTCAACAATCAAAACCAACACTATCAATAAATGAGCAACAAATTCAAAAGTCTTTTGAAAATGTAATTCAACAACACTTCACGTTAAGCATGTTATACCGATATATTGATGAAATTCATATTTCTAAAAACAAAAGCCTTGTGGGAATCTATTTCAAAAATGAACCGCTAAACATTGTAAACCAAGCTACGCAATCATCGATTGCTTAATTAATGAAAGGATGAAAAATATGAAAGAAATGAAAAGAAAATCTGTAGGATGTTATGTTAGAGTTTCAATAATTTCTCAAGACATTGATAAATTTAGTATTAATGGTCAAATTACACAAATAAAGGAATATTGCCAACAGGGAAATTATGAATTGCTATACTGATAATTAAAAGTACCCCCGATCGAACGAAAATATCTTTTTGATGACTATTAGTGATAATTGTAATTTTATCCATTAATAGATGAATGGATTGGAATAATACTAAGCCTATTGCTATTCCACCGAGTAAAATTACCCACCCGCCTAATTCAATACTTTCCGGAATCATTTCAAAAAATAATAAGCCAATTATAAGGCCTGCACATAATGAATAAATAAAGCCATGACCACTTTGAAAACCTTCCATTATCCAAGCGAGTCCACCGCCAACACCAATTACAAGTGCGGAAGCTAACGCCCGATCATCCATACTGCACTCATCCCACTATTCTTAAAAAGGCTTTGTTTATTTTACTCTAAAAAATCAAAACAAAATATATGAATTCATATTAAATATTATTTGATTTTTTATTCAGATGGTTATATCATATATATGAACATATATTAATATATGTAGATAAATAGTGATTATTATATATAAGGTTTTGAATTGAAACCTAAAGTGAGGGAAGGATAATGGAAGAAAAAAAGGAATTAGAGGAAGTAAATAATAAGGATTTAGATGATGAAACATTATTTGTCGTATCGCAAACATTTAAAGCGTTAGGTGATCCTACGAGAATCCGGATTCTCCATTTGCTCTTTTATAAGGAGTATTCGGTAAACGGTATTGCTGAAACGCTACATCTTAGACAATCAACAGTTTCCCATCAATTGCGGTTCTTGAAAAATTTACGGTTAGTAAAATTCCGAAGGGAAGGCACAACATTGTTTTATTCCCATGATGATGAACATACTATGAATATGCTAAAACAGGCGATCGATCACGCCTGTCATCACTAGTATTCCGTAAACCAGTAATGAGTGTTAATAATAATTCACGTCATTAATATTGTTATATGATCATATAACAATATTATAGGCATATGAAAAGGGGGTTTTGCAATGGATATGGAAAACAAAAAAACAGAATGGAAAGCGTTGTATGATATCTCGAAGGAAAGTGAGATGGGTGTAGCAGAGAGGGTTAGTGAATACGGTTGATAAATTCATAGGATGTATTATTGGATACAAAAAGTTTGGATGTGGTCAATTAACGTCCTGGTTTAGTAAAGCTTACTGCGAATATATTGGAACCCGATATATCATATTTATTTAGAAAGGTGATAGAAATGAAAAATATTCAAGAGCAACAAGCACACGAAAGTCATAGCCACGATCATAGTCATGATCATGATCACGGAAAAATGCCAATTATTTCATATTTTATTGGCTTAGTGTTGGCTATAATTGGGCTTTTTTTAAGTGATGCAAATTTATTAATACAAAACATCTTATTTTCAATTGCCACAATCACAGCCGGCTACCATGTAATTATTCTCGAAGGAATTGGAGAGACAGTTGAAAATACTAAATTAAAGGGAAAATTCACTCCTAATTCTCATATTCTAATGGGATTAGCTGCAATCGGGGCTTCTCTGATAGGGAGTTTTTGGGAAGGAACCCTTTTGATACTTATTTTTTCCGGCGCTCATTTTCTTGAAGATTACGCTGAAGGAAGAAGTAAAAGAGAAATTACTAAGCTACTCGAAATGAACCCAACGACAGCTAAATTAATCCTACCTGATGGAAACACAAAAATTGTTGATGTCAGTGAATTAAAAGTTGGAGATCAACTCCAAGTGCTGAACGGTGATCAAGTTCCAATTGATGGGATTATTTTATCCGGTACTACCTCAATTGATGAATCTTCTATTAATGGAGAAAGTATACCGAAAGAGAAATCTAAGGGTGACGAAGTTTTTGGAAGTACGATTAATGGAACAGGTACTTTTACTATGGAAGTCACTAAGGAAAACAAGGATACTGTATTCTCTAAAATTTTACAATTAGTTAGTCAAAACCAAGATAATCAAACAAAAGCTGCCAGTATCATTCAAAAATTCGAGCCTAAATATGTTAATATAGTTTTAATCGCAATACCATTAGTAATGTTACTTGCTCCTTTTCTATTTGATTGGACATGGTCGCAAAGTGTTTACAGGGGATTAGTGATTTTAGTCGCAGCTTCACCGTGTGCTTTGGCAGCAGCTACTGTATCTGTAACATTGTCTACAACATCTAACCTAGCTAAAAAAGGCGTGCTTTCAAAAGGAAGTACTTACCTATCACAATTAGCGGATATAGATGCAATTGCCTTCGATAAAACAGGAACCCTTACGAACGGAGAACCTAAAGTAACAAATTACTATTTCACTCATTCTGTGAACGAAGAAAATATTATTGATATTATAGTCGCCCTTGAAAAGGAATCCAATCACCCACTCGCTAATGCTATTTTAGAAAAATTTGAAGTTAAAAATAAAATAGACATCGAAGTTACTAATCAAATTGGAAAAGGTCTGACAGGAGATTATAATGGAAAAAATTATCGTATTGGTAAGCCTACTTCTTTTGAAAGTGCTTCTGAAGAGTATACCCAGTTCAATCATGATTGGGCATCAGAAGGAAAGACGGTTGTATACGTAGCAGAAAATGAAGAAGTTATTGGGATTATAGCTCTAATGGATATTCCGAATGAGCATGCTAAAGAAACAATTAATTACTTTAAGAAACTTGGTATCCACACGACTTTAATTACTGGTGATTCGGAAATGACGGGAAAAGCTGTAGGCGAACAATTGGGAATAGACGAAGTTATCGCTAATGTAATGCCTGAAGATAAATCCAGAATTATAGAAGAACAAAAAGAAAAATTTGGAGTTACTGCCATGGTTGGAGATGGTGTGAACGATGCACCGGCCCTTGTTAATGCTGATGTTGGTATAGCTATGGGGGGCGGTACTGATGTGGCAGTAGAAGTATCTGATTTGGTTTTAATGCAGAACAATTTATCTAAATTAGTACAGTCTCATAAAATTTCCTCAAATATGGGTCGTGTTATTAGGCAAAATATTATTTTTTCAATGGCAGTTGTTGCCTTTTTAGTTGTCGTTAGTTTGTTAGGATTAACTGATATTACAATCAGTGTAATTGTTCATGAAGGAAGTACTTTAGTTGTTATACTAAATGGACTTCGATTATTAAGATCTAAATAATGAACGAATCGATTGACATGAATGAACTTTGAAGTGTGGATTCTACAATGTTCCCATAACATTGGACACTAAAAAACAGAGCAATCTAATAAAGATGTTATGAGTAAAAACAATGCCTTGCATACCGTTTTTATCATACGGGCGGTCAAATAAGCAATTAAAGAGCATGGGAAGCATAAAATCATAAACAGTGACTTAAGGCAGCCAGTTTACATTCAAAAGTTAAATTGACTGTATTAAAAGTTTCGAAACGATTAATATCCGTATGGGGGCAAGCGTCGAGCCAAAGATAATGCCAGGACAGAGCGTCTTTTTCCGTTCTTTTAAGTGGGAAAGGTTTTACCTTCTCTATGCCAAGACAGTCCCAGAGCTAAAAGAGCCAGTTGCTCTTTTTGGGCGTTTGTGAACGGTAATCGCAGGAAGGGGATTTTCCCAACCGCACCTGGTTTTCCATCACAATAAAGTTGGCGGCATTTGTTCTGATATTCTTGGGAATACTTACACTATGAATGGCCGTATTAAGTGATACAGGAGCTGCTATTATTGTAATACTGAATGCTCTCCGCCTTTTGAGGGTAAAAGAATAAAAGTAAGGATAACTAGGTAAAGCTGTTCAATCAAAAATTGAACAGCTTATTTTTCATCAAAATCAAAAACGTTTATTATAATACCTACACTTGTTCTGTTAAACGTACCGATTTTTTAACCTTATTGTATCAGTAATATCTTGAAACGAAGTAAGCGACTAAAATTTCTCTTTTATCATACTTTTATAAAAATACACTTTTAAGAACGGTTTGAAAATTTTTGAAATAGATCAAAATAATCTTCTGGTTAAAAAACCTGTAGATATGATTTCTCTCTTAAATTTTTGTTTGATTAGATTAGATCCTAATAAGACGCATTCAATATGTCTACACGTGAATTTAGTCTTTGAAAATGTAAGGACCATTATTATTATAAAAACCCCAGTATAAAACGATACGCAGAAGCGTACCATAAATAAAACTAAAAAATAGGTTGCGTAGTATATATTATGAAATAATTCATTAGATAAAGGAGAAATTGTTAATGACTATGTTTCGTGAGGCATTAATATGGCTAGTACTCCTAGTATTTAATTTAATAAACACGTTCTTAGTGATTATAGGGAAAACACAATTATTTAAAGTTCCACTATGGAGTACGTGGCTATTATGGGGAATTATTACGATCATTATAATAGGTATTTTATTCTATAGAAAATATCTACAAAAAACGAATTCTCTAACTAGTATAAATTCCGGTAATAATGAAAAGTTTAAAGACGGGGAGTTCTTTGTGCAAATCCCTTTATACATCATTGAGAATCAAAGTAATGTTATATACGGAAATGAAACAATGACTTATAAACCTGTTTTCGATAACACGCTACATAAACTAATGAGTATTTTTGGTGTTCAAACAAAATATAGTCTGCACATGACTTCTCATAATAATAATGTGAAAGTAATTCGGAAGAATGTTGTTGCTAATAGACACCAATATACTATCCATTTGAATAGTGAAGAAGTAGGCACACTCGAAATGAAAAAATTCTTCAAAAGCGGAGGAAAGCAACAGATTGCCTATACATTTAATTATAAATCTGAGGTATTTGATGTAAGTAACCCATTTTTTAGTAATGAAACTACAATCACATCGGAAAGTGAAACATTACTAACTGCAAAGCGCAGTTTTTTAGATGTTTCAAAAAGTAAACGAACTAAAAAACGTGGAGAAAAACACGATATACAAATTCACAGTACTAGAGTTAAGAAAGAAATATTAATAGCAATATATTTACAATGCATTATAAATAAGCAAACACAGTAAATTGAATATTGATAATATGGGGGGATTTGGGATAGCGTTAAAGAATGACTTTCTTTTCTAAGATATTGATCCAAATGCATACAATTTTTCACATTATTAATGCAACTTTTATTAAAAAAATTAATCATTAATTCCAATTCAAAAATACGCTTAGGTACAAATAAATTGTATCTAAGCGTATTTGTATGTGTGAGTCATATTTTGAGCTTACGACATCTACAATTATTTATTTTCAGTATTTTTACATTTATATACTAAACTTTTAGGTAGGTGACAGTAGTCATCAGGGTAGCGTTCTAATCGGTTTTGATGCATTTCAGCACTTTTAACGTAATTAGTGAGCGGTAAGACTTCGGTCGCTATAAGGTGGTGTTCTTCAATAGCGTCAATAAATGCTTGTGTTTCTTTAAGATAATTTGGATTTTCACTATATAACCGGTTCTATGAAAGATAAAAAATTATAAGTGCTTAATCATCTAGTTCTCTCTTTTTTCTTATTAAGTTTTGATATTCCTTTTCTAATTCTTCTGAGGGATCGACACTTAACCGACTGATTACTTCGGTAATTTTCATATCGATTAGAAGTTTGTCATTTTCTATTGTATCTTCAGCTGTTTTTCGTTTTTCTTTTAATTCATCATACGTTCCTTCAAATAGACTTATTTCTTTATTATGAATTGTAATGATTCGAGTAGCTATTTTATCTATAAATTTACGATCATGTGAAACAAAAATAACACTGCCTTCATACGCTTCTAATAAAGATTCAAATGCTTCAATAGCATTCGTATCTAGAAAGTTTGTTGGTTCATCTAGCACGAGTACATTAACATCACTTAAAAATACTTTAGTTAAAGCCAACTTTACACGTTCTCCACCACTTAAGACATTTGCAGATTTATGAACATCATCTTTGAAAAAATGCATTCTGGCTAAAACAGTTCGAATTAATGTTTCATTTTGACTAGAAGAAGATTGAACATTTTCTAAAATAGTTTTATCTAATTCTAATATGTCTAGATTTTGACTGAAGTAACCCATTTTTACGGATGGAGAAATAGTGACTCCTGATTGATTTTCAACAATTTTTTTAAGAAGCGTCGTTTTACCTACACCGTTAGAACCAGTAATTGCAAGCTTATCACCACCATAAATATTGAAACTAGTTGAATTCCACAGTAGACGATCTTTAATTGCACCCGAAAGATTTTCAATACGAAAAATAGTTCTATGTTTAAATGTATTCGAGTTTAATATATCCATTTTAATATGGGGGAGTTCTTTAGTCTTCTCTACCATATTTAGTTTATCGAGTCTAGTTTCTAAAGACTTTACTGTTTTTCTTAGCTTCTTTTGTTTATTAGAGTAATACGTCTTTACTCCTTTTATTCTTGCTTCAGATGAAGATAAGTGCTGAGGTTTTTTTGTAGCCTGTTGAGCTTTCATTTCTTTTAGTTTTATAGCTTCTTCTAATTGCTTTTTTTCGTTTTTATATTTTTCATATGCTAACTGTTCTTGACGATGTTCTACTTCTTTTTGTTGAAGATATTTACTATAGTTCCCTGAATATTGTATTATCTCGCCATTTCTAATTTCCCATATAGATGTACAAACATGATCAAGAAATTCACGATCATGTGATACTACAATAAAAGCTCCTTGCCAAGCATTCAATTGTTGCTCTAAATTTTCTATAGAATTTGTATCAAGATTAGTTGTAGGTTCATCAGCGAGTAACAATTCTGATTTCTTATCAAGAGACCTATAAATATACATCTGTGTTACTTCCCCACCACTATTTGTCGTATCGGTTTTTTTTAATTGAGGAATAAGTTCAGTTTTAGCAAATTGAGTTACAAAACCTTCTTCAGGTGTTAAATCTTGGTTCAATATGTGAAGTAACGTTGTTTTTCCACTACCGTTCTCTCCAACTAAACCAATACGATCATTTTGATAAACATGTAGCTGCGCTATATTCAATAGCATACGGTCTCGAACATACTGTTTTATATTATGAGCATCTAGCAATATCTTCATAAAGCTTCATCTCCTTATTATTAATAAAAAATGTCTCCTATTCCATTCAGAATAGGAGACATACGTCTACGTAGGCATACTTTAAAAAGTCTTAAAGTTAAACTACATGTATATAATCCTATCCTGAAAATAACAATAAAAGGCATTACAAATAAAGTACGCATGTAAAGTAAAAGCCTTCATTGTCTTAGCTTCAAAATAGAATTATTTAATCATGTAATCTGTTCACCCTTTTCATTTAATTAAGTTAAGCGTATAGGATAGCGTTGTGAAAGTCAAAAGTGTAGATCAACTATTTGATAAAGTAATAAGTTTTTATGTAGAGCGTTTTATTCATTGGTTTATTGAAATGAATAGTGTAATTTGACTGATTGCTAATGTACTCTAGCACCAGGCTCTTCAATTTCTCCTCGGGCTGCTTGTTCATATACCTCTTTTTGTTTCTCATAATCTGTTTTATATTCATCTGGTGTATAGCCACCACCTGATTGAGACATTACGCCTTTTTCAAATTCAGCTTCTTCTTGTGGAGAATTAAACTCACCAATGTAATCAATCCCATGCTTTGTTTTATGTATGACCTCACCATTTTCGTTGGTTCTGACTTCATTTGTTGTAACATTATTTGCTGTATTTGATTGATTATCATTAATTGCTGTTTCATCTGAAGTATTATTTTGTTGATTATTTTGATAGTCAGTATTAATTTCTTGTGAGTTTTCGGTTTCTATATTTTCTTTTTTATCCTTCTTACTTTCTTTATTTTTAGCTGCGCTTTCTGTTTTTGTATTCTCTTTAGTTAAGATATCCTTACCAAAACTTACACCGAATACGATTAACCCTATGAGAATGACCGATAGAATAGCAATAATTAATATATTTATAATTTTTTGCATATTTTACTCCTAATTATTATTGATTTTATCTTATTGCATTTGCACATCAATTCCACCATCTTGATGAACGTAATACATTAATTGATTACCGACTGATTTATTGGTAGCCAAAATTTCCCAGCAATTTTTTTCGTAATTATATACTGGTTCTTCATATCTTAAGTTTTTAAAACTTTCTGCGCCTAATTCATTTTTAAGATAATCAAATACATTACTTCGATTAACTCTCATTTTGTTAGTATCATCGTTATCATTGTTATAACTGTCAGTAGATTGGCTTAGATTTTCAGAAGTTTGATTTTCTGAATTATTATTTGATTGCGATGTATTATTTTGATTTACTTCATTAGAAGAATTGTTATCATTACTTTCATTATGATTTGCTTCGTTCTGTATTTTGCTATGATTTTCATCTTTATTACTTGCTAGAGAGTCATCATGAGTTAAGATATCCTTACCAAAACTTACACCGAATACGATTAACCCTATGAGAATGACCGATAGAATAGCAATAATTAATATATTTATAATTTTTTGCATACTAGACTCCTTTAATTTATGAATTCAACAATTAAATTTTATCTTTTAATTATTGAATTATCTACTATATTTTTGATTTTTTAAAATTAAATTTGTATCGTGTTACGCCTTTTGATTCGTCATATCGCTACTAATTAAGGTGACGATACAAATAACTAGTCTGCCATTATTTTGGTTAAGTAAAAATATATTAATATAAAATATACTATAAATAAAGTTAATTTTATTATATATTATTGACTAAAACTAGAAATCAAATTATTATTTGTATTGTGTCATATATAATAAAGTAATTTAATAGTATGAACACATGTTATTATCACATCCCGGTGAAGTGTGTGTTCAACTGATAATTCAAAACTAAATGGGATATAAGGGTCATCGTTGTTATTGGTAACACGTGATTTCTCATGATAATGAGTTAACAGATGGAATACATCCATTATGTGATTACCTTCATAAACGATGTTTTGAAATTTTATGATTATTTAAGAATATTGAATACGTTACATAAACAAAATAACGATTAATCAAAGGGGAATAGAAATGAAGATTATAAAAAATAAAGAAATTAATCACAGGCCTAAGGTAAGTGTACTAATAAGTACCTATAATAAAGAAAAGTTTATTGGTACAACATTAGATAGTGTTTTGAAACAAACAATGAATATGAAAGATTTCGAAGTGATTGTGGTGGACGATTGTTCAACTGATCAAACTTTCGATATTGTGAGTCAAAAAATAGAAGACTTTGCTAATTATAAGTTTGTTCAATTAGATGCCAATTCAGGTACGCCAGCTAAACCACGTAATTTATCTATTGAATTAAGCAAAGGGAAATATATTATTTTTATAGATGGTGATGATTGGTTACCAGAGGATGCTTTGAAAAAGCTATATACACTTTTAAAAACAAATAAGACAGACTATGCTACTGGTTTAACAAAATATGTGCACAGTGACCGTATAGCTAGAAGTGGCGTGGCGCTATCTAAACTTGCATATAACAAAGCAGATTTAAAATATTTTAGAAAATCGTTTTATCATTTAGCACCTGCTGGTCGTATGATTAAAGCAAGTGTCATTAAAAAGAATCATATTCAATTTCCAGAAATGATTTTCGGAGAAGATTTACAATTCTTTGCTGAAGTATTCTTCAATACGAAACGCATTAGTACGACGCAAGATGTTGTTTATTGTGCTAATCGATATGATGATAATATGTCTTTAGTTAAATCAGAAAGTTCTACAAATATTAACCGAATGAAATGGCAAGGCGAAGCTTATAAACATTTAATGAATAAATATAAACATAATAAGTTAATGCCTAATTTACTATACCGTATTATTAATAAAGATATTTTAGAAGCTAAATTTTATAAAAAACGTTTTATTAATAACATAGATGAATTGTTGCCGATTTTCCAAAATATTATTCAAATGATAGAAGAGAATTTCAATCCTTTAGATTATGTAGATGATGATTTAAATCGCCGAGCAATAGAATTAATACGTAAAGGTGATAAAGAAGCCATTTTAAATTTCGTTAACTTTTACCTTAAAAAAGATGAAAAGCCGCTCCATGAGAAAAATGATATCTATTATTACTCATTTAAAGGGAAACATTATAAAAAAAGAATGCACCCTACATTGCTAAAAATCGAGCAAGTGCATGATAAGATTTTCTTAAAATTACTTTCTAAAAATGCAGATTTAAAATATCTTGAAGTTAAAAATCGAAAAGACCCAACTCAGTTTATTGTAATAGATATTAAGAAAAGTCGTTTCAAATCTGGAGAATATAGCGTTCAGTTTAAAACAGATCACTTACCTAAAGGGAAATTGGCACTTACAGTTTATGACAAAGACTTAAATGGTTCAGTCATTAAATCCGGCATGCGTTTTGACTTTTATGAAACAGTTGGTGGTAATTTAGGATATATTAAGAAGTAATTAAAAGTTAAAACTTAATTATATTAAAACAGTCAATAACATTAGACAAAAATATACGCTTAGGTACAGATAATTGTATCTAAGCGTATTTGTATATGTGATGGATAATTTGAGTTTATGACATCTACAATGATTTACTTTCAGTATTTTTATATTTATATACTAAACTTTTAGGTAGGTGACAGTAATCGTCAGGGTAGCGTTCTAATCGATTTTGATGCATTTCAGCACTTTTAACGTAATTAGTGAGCGGTAAGACTTCGGTCGCTATAAGATGATGATCTTCAATCGCATCAATAAATGCTTGTGCTTCTTTAAGGTGTTTAGGATCTTCACTATATAACCCAGTTCTATATTTTAAACCAATATCTTGACCTTGTTGATGAACGCTATAAGGATCTATGATTTCGAATAAATAGCCCATTAAGTCAGTAGCTGATACTTTGTCAGGATCAAATTCTGTTTTAACAGCTTCTACGTAACCATCGTATTCTCCATCTAAAGTATTCGTAATGCCGTTTGCTCTTCCACTAGTCGTATTGATAACGCCAGGCAGTGTGCGAATATATGCTTCTACGCCGTATAAACAACCTCCAGCTAAATAAACGGTTTCCATAAGTTCCACTCCTTTAATTGATAATCTTTCTCATTTAAAATAATAACGAATTAGATTTGTTTATTCAAATCAGAAGGGGTATGATTGCGTCAAAAGCATGTTGATATTTTAGGGAAATATAGTAAATAAAAGGGGGATTACAATGTTTAAGCTAGTCGTTACTGATATGGATGGGACGTTTTTAAATTCAGAGAGTACTTTCAATCGTGAGAAGTTTCAAAGTTTACTATCGGAATTAAAGGATAAGGGTATTCGCTTTGCTTTTTGCACGGGAAAGCAAAATGAACGCGTGGATGCGATTGTGGGAGATTTGACGCAAGATGTGTTTATCATTGGGGATAGCGCATCTCGAATTAAAATCAATGATATGAACATTTATGCGAAGACATTTAGTAATCAACTTGGCCTACAGTTAATCAAGCGCATTAAGCACATTGATGAGCATTTAGTAATGATTGTTTGTACTGAAGGTATGGCTTATGCGGAAAATCATATTTCCGAAAAAGAGAGACAAATGGTTCTAGGTTCATATGAGAAAGTAACTTTTGTGGAAGACTTAAATATGATAGATCAAGATATGCTAAAAATTACGATTTTTGACATACAAGGTCAGTGCTTTGAACATGTTAAAGGTTTAAACAAATATGAGGATGATCTCTATATCGTTGCTGCAGAAGAGAATTGGATAGACATTACACACAAAGATGTCGATAAAGGAAAAACGATTCGCTTTCTACAACAATTATTAAATATCAGTAGCGAAGAAACCATTGTATTTGGCGATGGCCTAAACGATATCCCCTTATTTGAAACTGCACGATATAAAGTTGCAATGGACAACGCTTATCCGGAACTAAAACGTAATGCTAATTTGATTGCTATTAATAACGATAGAGACGGCGTCATCGAAACTTTGAATACATTACTTGGAAATGAAGATAAGTAATTACTTTATGGCGAATTATTTTAAAAGAATATTGAAATAGCTGAATATAAAAGTAATAATGCCATGATGATATTAAAAGAAGTTTGATGTTTGTTTAACCAGTCATTAAATACACTACCGGCAAATGCCCAAACTAAGAGACAAGCCCAACCTATGAATACACTGATCATTAAATAGATTAGAATTGATGTTGAACCAGTGACTGACGGTATGATAAACGCACCAATCAACGTAATAAAAAATAATAATGACTTCATGTTTAATACTTGAAGAATAAAACCACTTTTAAAGCTGTGATAGGCATTGGAAGTGGTTCCTTTATTAGTAGAAGTTAAAATTTTATAAGCTAGATAAATTAAATACACAAATCCTAAGAATTTAAGGGGTGTCTCGATATAAGTAATCCACTGGCTAAATAGAAGTATGGCAATGTAGGACACTAAGCCTAGAAAAGCAAATCCAGAAAGAATACCTGTTATAAAAGACTTACCGCCACGTAATCCATATATTCTTGTCGTGTTCATCATAAATAAATTGCTTGGACCAGGTGTGATTGAAGTTACAAAGACATAGATTAAGAAAGAAAACACATTATTCGCCTACCTTTTCTGTGCTATTATAGTAAGGATATGTATATAAGTAAAATTAATGTTAATAATAGATGAATTAATATAAGTAATACATAGGGGAGGTTACATCATGGAAATGAGACAAGTAAAAATTATTAAGACGTTATTAGAAACAGGGAGCTATACTAAGACGGCTGAATTACTGAATTACACGCAATCCAATGTGACTCAGCAAGTTCAACTATTAGAAAAAACGTTAAACCAAAAGTTGTTTGATTATAATCATAAACAATTACTTCCGACACCATTTCTAAAGGATATCCTACCGATGATTAATCAAATTTATGATGCATCGCAACGGATTAAACAAGTGTCTGAGCATAATAATTTGATGCGTACGATAAGAATAGCAGCACCTGAATCATTAATGCTGACGGGGTTGAGTGAAGTGATTAAAAATATCATTAATTACTATCCTCATATCGATATTAATCTTCAAAATAATAGTTGCAGTATGAATCATCAAAAATTACTTGAGGATGAAGTGGATATAGCTTTTGTCTTAAATGACGGCGTACATCATGACAAATTAAATGCCACATTGATTTGTGAAGAGAATATTGTCGTCGTTGCGCATGCAGAGGCGCCAGACCATTTTGATGAATTGTTAAAGCAGAAGCAATACAATCATTTTGTGATTAATGAAAAAGGATCAGTATATCGAAACATGTTTGAACAAATTGTGCGAGATTACCAATTAGATATCCATAAAACAACAGAGTTATGGAGTATTGGCGTCATTAAATCATTGTTATTAGATAATATTGGATTTTCATTTTTACCTTACCGTACAGTGAAACAGGAGGTAGAATCTCAACAATTAAAAGTCATCGAAACAGCATTTTCTATCAAAACGTTAGGATCATATATACTGACAAAACCCTATCCTTGGAACAAAGATATAAATCAACTTATTATTGATGAGGTAAATAAAACTCATGATTAAGAAGATGTTGTCTGCTTAATCATGAGGCTAGATAAATAAGAAAAACTGTATCTTCATCAAAAAAATTAGCTGTGACTGATACACCAAGTATATATTTCACAGCTTAATTAAAGACTATAGTTTAATTTTCTTCAGATTTTAATGCTCTGTATATTTGCGAAACTAACTGTTCTTGTTGATTATCTTTAACATTAAATAGAAATGTTTGTGTGAAATTAAACAGTAATTGTCCCATAAAAATTCTTAGTAAAGAATTGTAATTTATATCAGATGCCAGTTCTTGAGTATTATGGAAGATTTCAAAAATTTTAGATGCATTGTCGTCATGATTGTTTTCTAAATAATTTATTAAATTATTTCTAATTTCAGCGTCAATTAAAATTTGGCTTAAAATGATTGTTATGACATCTTTATTTTGTTCTAAAAACTGAGTACGATCATTTACAACGAGATGTACTAAAGTTTTTAAATCACAATTTTCTTTTTCCGCTATTTGATTAGCGAATATATTTTCATAAGACGGAAGACAATGTTCAAAAATTGGAGTAATTATAGCCAGTAATAGACCGCGTTTATTTTTAAAATATTTAAATATCGTCGCTTCACTTACACCGGCATTTTTTGCTATTTCGGCAGTACTTACAGCATTAAATCCAAATTTAGAAAATAAGTTAATACTTGAAATTAATACCTTTTGTTTTCCTGGAGTAATTTTTTCATTCTTTAAAATGAGTGCTAGGTCAATTTTGATATCGTTCGTATAATCCATAAATTTCTCCTATTGATTATGATTTTCTTTGAGCAAAAGTGGTCACTTTTTTAAATTGTTCAATTTGCCAATCTGAAATGACATATTTGGTATTTCTATTTTTTAATGTTTGGACAGGTAAAATAATAGTGACTACTAAAATTATGAAGAAAGTTATAATAGCAGCAATCCATGTATAAATATTTATTAAGTGTTCATTGTATATATAAATAATATAATAAATGCTTATAGGTGCAAAAAGAGAAACACTTGTAAACAATCCCGGATTGTACCATGTATTTAAAGTTTTATTCATTGATATACCATGTCCCAATACTTGCATTATATTGAATAACATTGTGGCTAATCCAAGCCAAATAAATTGAGGGAAAATAATTGCTAATACATAAAATAAATAAGCGCTAATGTTCACTATGCAGATTGATAAAGTATTACCAGGATAATGGTCGTAGTCTTCATCTTCTTTATAAGTTGCTTTATTAATAACAGGTGAACCGCCACCTGGGAAAACATATTCTTCAAATTGATGAATAGATAATGCCATCAAACTATACATTAGAATAATTTGAATTGAACTTAGTTTTGCATGGCCATAAAATCCCATGAAAAATGATAACCCTACGAAAATAAAAATTGTGAAGTAATACCAGTAATTTCGAATAAAATTCATAATGTTTACACCTCTTTGGTAAGTGATTACTTACTCACTATAATGAGATAATATTTTTTTGTCAATAATAATGGATTGATTACGAAATATATTAAAAGTACTAATAGTAAAAAAAGAAAACTACAATCATATGATACATACATATGATACATAAACAATAATATATAAAGGGTGGAACAGAATTCATTTAGAATACGTCATCCCACCCTAACTTGTTTTACTTGTAAAATTTTTTGGAAATCTCTCATGTTATTGTCTCGCTTACAAAAGTGATTACAACTAAGAAAAGCTTGATTTAAGAGAATGCCTAGTATAGTCAGTTGTTGCGAATTTCAACGTAGTCTTATAATATAATTTTTGCTTCATACAGATTCTATTAATAAAACTAAATTTACTCAATTACCATGTTAACTAGCTTTTTTTACATAAACGGCAGAAATTAGTGATACTAAACCAAATATTATAAATGCAATAAACATCCATATTGTGCCGCTCATAGTTAAGCCAGAGTTAGTATATAGTAACTCTTTTAAAGTATTTACATAGTGATAGAATGGGCTCCATGGTAAAATCCAATCTTGATAGAATTTTGGCAACATGACTTTAGGCAACATCACTGCTTGAATTGTGAAGAATAGATATAAAATAAATATTGGAATAGCACCAAAGCCTATCCATACCATTAGTCCTAGTATGAGTAGTGCAAATCCTAATATTGCAATTGCTATGAATAATGCTGTATCTAATGGGTGATTAAAATCAAAGTTCAATACTCCACCTGTGTAGTAGACATAGACAAATGCACCAGCGAAAGCAGCTATTGTTACTGATAAGATAACCTTACTTGTAAACCATAATTTATCTTTATGTGATGTTAATTTTTCTCTGTTTTTAAAGGCAAAGAATGATAGCACTGCGGTAATCATTGCTGCAAACCATATTGGTGTAAACATTGCTGAAGCACCATTTCCATTACCTTGGTGATCTTTAACTTCATTTAAAGTTGTAGTTTCAACTTTGACCGGATTCATAAATTGATTAAATTGCTTACTTGGTAAATCTATTTGATTTTTTGCTAATAACCCAACATTTTGCTTACTAATCTGATGATTAAGATTCTCTGTAATTTTACTTAATGCTTGTTGAGCAATGTTTGATACTTGAGCATGACTACCTTGATTAATGATGGTTTCTATGTGAGCTTGTTTTGGTTTTGGTATTTCTTGATCACCATTACCCGTTTTTTCTTGCATTGCTTTAATTTGTTGTGGTGACAGTTCACCAGATTTGATTTTTTCTTTAACCTCATGTTGTTTTTCAGTCATAATTTTACTTTGAGCATTACTAATAGCATTTTTAGAAAAGTCTTTCTCGAAGACGATAGCGCCAATATATTTATTATCTTTTAGTCCTTGCTTAAGGTCTTTCTCATTTTTCACGGACTCCCAATTTAACGTTTTATTATCACTTTTCTTCAAATTATCTGCTAGATTCTTACCGATGTTGGTTGAATTACCTTGAACTTCAATACCTTTATCTTTATTTAATATTGCCATTGGTACATCCTTTGGCTTCGGGTTGTATGCAGGATAAAAAGCTGTCGCTAAAATCATTAATATTAATACGATTGCAATGGGGATGAACCACACTAATTTCTTTTTCATAAAAATTTCTCTCCTTATAAAACAACACAATGTTGTTTATCATTCTATTTGTTATTATAATAGGCAGATAAGGATATTCAATAATCAATAACTTTAAATGTGAATGTTAAACAACAATATAATCTGAAATGTTGTCATTATCTAATAAATAAGGAGTGATTTTTATGGATCGTAGAGTAAAACGAACAATTACAAGTATTGAGAAGGGCTTTATTCAACTTTTAAAAACATATAGTTTAGAAGAAATAACGATTCAACAGATTGCGGATGAAGCGGATATTAATAGGGCTACATTTTATAAATACTATTTAGATAAATACGATTTATTGAACCATTTAGAAGATAAAGAAATTGAACGTATGAAAGCAAATATTGATTATGATAGATTAGCTAATCAACAAATTAATGAGTTTAGTGATTTAAATAAGATTATCAATAATGTACCAAATAGCATCATTAAAATTGTTTTAAATAATATTGAATTATATGAAGTATTATTTAATCTAAAAAGGCAAAGTAAATTAGAAGAAAAATTAGCAGATACGATTTCACAAAACTTATTAATTGCTTTAAATAATAAAATGACCATCAATCATATACCTTTTAGATATTTTCACAGTTACATTTCTGGAGCTATCATAACTACAATTAAATATTGGGTATTAGATTCAGAAAGAATTCCAGAAGAAGAAATCATGCATCATCTATATACACTCATGAGCACAGGTCCATTAGAACAATTAGTCATAGAACTATCAAAAAAATCTTAGGATTGTTTGTGCTTTTGGCAACATTTTTTATTCTTTTGTTACTAAACATACAGATTGATGGTTTTTGATTATTGTATAACAGGTTACTCGTAAATATTATTAGACACACAGGGGGAATGTAACATGTCTAATAATGTTTCAAATAACAAAACAAATAACGAAAGTAAAAAAGTATTAATTGTAGGTTTAGGTATTAGTGGTATTTCTTCAGCAATAGCTTTAAAAAAAGCAGGATGGGATCCTGTCATCATTGAGAAAGCCTCAGAACGGCGTAAAGGTGGCTATTTCTTGGCGCTATTTGGACTTGGTAGATATGCTGCTCAAGATTTAGGAGCACTTCAATTCTTACATGATAGACGTAGTTCTACTTCTGTTAATTTTTCAATAGATAGAAATGGTATAACAGGTTATACGCTTGGATTTGCTGATATTCCGAGATCTTTTGCTCCGTGGATGATGTTGCGTGGCGATATTGAGAACGCTGTCTATAAAGCGTTGCCAAATGATATCGAAATAATTTATGATACAGTGCCAGATGCTATTTGGCAAAATTCATCTGAAGTAAGAGTGACTACTAAAAATCTTAAAACTAATATGAAATCTGAAAGTTCTTATGATCTTGTTATAGGTGCTGATGGGGTGTTTTCTAAAGTAAGAGAATTAGCATTTGGTCCACATGAACAATATATTAAAGAATTAGATTATATGATTTGTGCGTATCAACTAACTGAAAACCCACCTGATTTAAAAATAGATCAAGGCGTTATTTTGCATGAAGTTAATAAATCATTTACTATATTTACGTTTAAAAATCATCCAGCAACCATATTATTTACGTATAAAGCGGATAATCCACAAGCGGAAAGAAAAAAAGATCCACGTGAAAGAATTAGAGAAGTATTTGGTAAACCTTATGGTAAATATATGGAATTTGCGTTGGAGCAATTAGATCAAGCTGATAACGTCATATTTAGCACAACTGACCAAGTAAAAATGCCATCATGGCATCGAGGTCGTGTCGTACTAGTCGGTGACTCAGCATGGTGTCCAACACTTTATTCAGGAATGGGCGCAACATTAGGACTGGGTGGTGCTAATCTATTAGGTAAAGCATTGCAAAAACACTCAGATAATATAGAGTATGCGTTAAATGAATGGGAAAATATATTAAGACCTAAAGTTAAACAATTTCAAAAGCAAGGTGCGACAACAGGCAGAAGAAATTTTGTATCTATAAATGATAAAGAAGTACAAAAAAGAGAGAACAGTATTAAATTAAGAAGAACATTAATGAAAAGTAATCTGTTGGGTAATTTATTAAAGTATACACCATCCATAAAAGCCCGAAATGCAGATCTTACAAAAGAACTTTAGTATATATAAGGACCAATACTTAAATAGCGAAGCAATTTACGATGGTAAATACGCTTTGCTATTTTTGTTTTTTATATCAGAAATTAATTCCGAAAGCTGTTTCATTTTAATAGGTCGAGTAATTATTGTAATAAAAACAGCATCATTAATCAGAAGGTTTATTAAGTAGTTGCAGCCTACATTTAACCAACAAACAAATTCATATCAATATTTTTAAATTTATTGCTTGCTATAGAGTTAACGCCATAATTTATAGTGAGATTATCAAATTTAGGGAGTTAAAATAATGGAAACTTTAAAAATAGAAAATGACGTTGAAATTCCAGTGTTAGGCTTTGGTGTGTATCAAATTCCTCAAGAAGAAACTAAAGAAGCGGTTGAAAATGCAATTAAAGTTGGCTATAGACATTTTGATACTGCGCAAAGTTATCAAAATGAAACAGAAGTTGGAGAAGGTATCAAAGCTTCTGGTATTGATAGAAAAGAACTATTTATTACGACAAAAGTTTGGATAGAAAATGTGAATTATGAAGATACACTAAAATCGGTAGAACTTTCACTTCAAAGACTTGATTTAGATTATATAGATTTAGTACTTATTCATCAACCTTACAATAAAAAGGCAGGGAACTAATGTGAGTATTGCATCACATTAGTTCCCTGCCTTTAATTTTAATGGTTATTATTCTACATCTTCATCATCATTACCAATACCATCATGAGCTGCTGACATACCTGGTCCACCGACGTCGCCTCTAGGGTTATTTGGATTATATCCAATTCCTTCTTGTTCCGCTTTAGATAAATGATCTAGTTCTTGTTGACTCATCTTATATCCTTGATGTTCTATAGATGTTGCAGTGCCTGAATTTGGTTGGGCTACACTTCCTTGTTGTGCTTGTGTTGCGTTAGTATTTGATACTACTCCAGTAGATGCGCTTTGAGCGTTGGTAGTTTGTTCAGTAGTATCGTTCACATTTGATTTATTGATGTTTGTTTGCATCGTTTCATCATCTTGTTTTTCTTCTTTTTTCTGTTCTTTTTTAGATTTATTATCATTGTTCTGATTTTTATTTTCACTATGTGCTTTTGTATTATCGTTAGTTAAGATATCTTTACCAAAGCTCACTCCGAATACAACTAGCCCAATTAGAATAACGGATAGAATTGAAATAATTAATATGTTAATAATTTTTTGCATATAATACTCCTTATTTTGAAAATAATAAGTTAATTTTACCTTTTAATTAAATATTTGACTACTGTAATTAAAAAATATTTCAATATAGTAACGCCTATTAATTATATATTATAAATATTTTGAAATTCTTTAAAAACAAATAGTATTTTGACGAAAAATAAATTAAAATATTTGTATTAATAATAATCAAAAATAAGGAGTGCAACTAAATGGAATGTTTAGCTTGTGGTGGTAATGTTAATCGTGATGATAAATTCTGCCAGCATTGTGGTCATGATTTAATGACTGATAATTTGAAAGCCATGGACCAAGAGGACATCTTAACGCCTTTAACGTGTCCTACTTGTCATCAAATGGTAGATGAGAGTGACAAGTTCTGTACTAATTGTGGCTATGATTTAACAAATACGGATAAACAGACAATGCAAGGGGCTTATATTCATAACAATCAACAAGTCGAAATGACAGAAAATATGAATTTAGCATATGAGGCAAAGAATTTATTTAATAATACAACGAAATCAATTGGTAGAATCGCCGGTAATGAAGAAGTGTTGAGTTTAAATTTAAAAGATATGTTTTCAGAAGTATTCAAATCTCATGCTAAGCATGAATCTGATGACATTTTTATTGCTGGTACGAGAAATACGACACCACACATTAAAGATGTATCACAAGAATGGGCTAAGCCATGGGTCTTTTCACGTGTGTTTTTAGCTTTAGGTATCACTTTTATGGTCTTATTAATTTTAGTTAATACATTTGCGAATACGAATGCGTTACCTGGATTGATCTTTATAGGTGCACTCATTGTTCCTATTTCAGGTCTGATATTTTTCTATGAATCTAATGCGTTTCAGAATATTAGTTTCTTTGAAGTGTTGAAAATGTTTTTCATAGGTGGGGTGTTCTCGCTACTAAGTACGATTATTTTGTATCATTTTGTCTCTTTTAGTGATGAATTAGAAACTTATGGAATCATGACGATTACTGACGCGTTCTTAATAGGATTAGTTGAAGAACTTGGTAAAGCCATTATAGTTATCTTATTTATTAACTATCTTAAAACAAACAAGATACTAAATGGTCTATTGATTGGTGCTTCTATAGGCGCAGGTTTTGCTGTATTTGAAACAGCAGGGTATATCTTGAATTATGGGATTTTGAGTACTGGTACGCCAGATTTGACTGAAATTATGGATATTACTATTTTAAGAGGTTGGTCAGCAATTGGTGGTCATTTAGTATGGGCGGCTATTATTGGTGCGGCAGCAGTTATTGTTAAAGATGCGCGTCATTTTACCTGGGCTAATATTTTAGATAAACGTTTTCTATTTTTCTTTTTTGTATCTGTAATTCTCCATTGTATTTGGGATACAGATATAACAGTTTTAGGTAGTAGTAATTTGAAAATGATTTTCCTAATCATTATTGCATGGATTTTTGTATTTATATTAATGAAATCTGGGCTTAATCAAGTAAACCAAATTCAAAATGATTATCTAGAAATGGAAGGAAGATAGTGCTAAATGAGATACTGTACAAATTGTGGACACAAAATCAATGACAATCAATCATTTTGTAATAACTGTGGGACTAAGCTACATGATGCTCAAAGCAATCAACAAAGCAATCAACAAAGCAATCAACAAAGTGATCAACCAAACAACCAGCATGACAATCAACAAAGTGATCAACCGAACAACCAACATGACAATCAATCAAGTAATCAACATAGCCATCAACCAAATAACCAATACAGTAATCACAATAGAATTGCCAGAAATAGAGAAGTAAATGATCGATACGCATATCATTATCAAGATAATAGCCAACATAAGCGTTCTGGGTTTGGAAGCGTGTTATTAGCCATACTTGCAGTCGTTATTTTAGGTTTACTCGTATATGGTCTTTATTTTGCTTATCATCAATTTACTGGTCATAACAGTTCTGATGATACGACACAAAGTCAAAGTTCAAATACTTCAGATAGTAGTTCTGAAGGAGCGCAAATTGATATTTTTAGTGATGCATTTGACCAAGCCTATACGAAAGCACCTTCTAAAGACGGCTATGCAGAAATATACAACGGTATGAGTCGCTCAGGTGTTGAAACGAAATACGGACAATCGAATGGCACAGTCTATTTACAAGGTAGTACATATGAAAAGTATGGAGATATAGCTGTTTTATATGATGAACACGATGATGTGAGCCAAGTCATTATCACACCAAGTAATATAACGGAAGACGACTACATTGAACATTACGGTGAACCTGACGATAGAGAAGGCAATACGCTCATCTATGATACTTACAAAGATAATGATTTTAGCGTCTTAGTAACAATTAAAGATGGCATGGTATTAGCTATAGAGAATGTCGATCAATTACCAAGTAATAATTCAGATGATAGCGATAGTGATGAAGTATCAAGTACAAGTGAAGCAAGAGCCATTGCGAATGATGTGTTAGATAGTAGTGATTGGATACACTCAGTCGATGAAGGTGAATTCAGTTATAGAGTTAATTATGGTAAAGAAAATGAAGATAAAGCCCATCGTGCAATCATCGTAGAAAAAAGTGATGGTAGCACCTCTGAATGGCATGGTGGAGAATGGGATTATTAGGACAATATAAAAAATTAAGGGGATAGGTAGATGAAAGAAAATATTCAAAAACGATTTGTCAAAACGACAATTAAGACAGTCATTGCTTGCCAAGGCATGATTGCGGTAGGCATACTTACACATACTCTAGGTGATAATCAGCAGAAAGCTTTTGCGGCTGAGCGTAAAATAAACAATCAACAATCGACGCCAACAGAAACCGTTCAACAAAATCAATGGAATGGTAAAGTTCAAAATAACGTTAATAAGACTACTGGCAGTCTAAATAATGTTGAAAATAAGCAACAAACATATACCAATGTAAACACTGCACAACAAAAACAAAATAAATCATTAACTCAGTCAGACGCAGGGACTTTGAAACAATCAGTCATTCCTAAAAGTGACGCACCACAAGCTAACACGTCAAATATCCAAAGAAGTACGAGTCATACACAATCAACAAAGGTATCAACTGCACCTACTAAGGAAATAAATGACAAAAAAGTAGTTAGGAAAGAACAAACACATAGCACATCAAATAGTACTAAACATGTAAACACAGCAGTTAAATATAGTAGTCATTCGAACAAAACACTTCCCAACACTATTGCACCAAAAGCGACGACACCACAAATTAAAGTGAATAGAAAATATACAGTCTCATCTAATGTTACAAGTGATCAAGAAAAAGAAATTAGAAGAATTAAAAAATATAATGATGAACGATATATAAAGGGAAATAGCACTTACAAATATGGACATGACGATACTACGTATCAAGGTATATTAGGAATTGAAACAGATAAAGTAACATATAAACCGGGCGAAACAGTAAGAATATATACGGAACATAATAAAGATTTTGTTAAACCAATCTACAATGAAGCTAAACTTTTTTCTCATCGATTAGGTGGTTGGAATGGAATGGACCCGCCTTATTATTTTGATAGAACAGCTTACATAGGACGTACAACTCGATTCTACAAGAAACCCAATGGTAACTGGGAATCATTAATCGAAATTAAGTTACCAGATAAAATGGTGGATGAGGCATTTGATTTAGATATCAATTGTTGGAATGATAATTATGATAGTAACTCTGAAAGTAACTTCAATCATATTGTAATTAAAGTAATCAATGATAGTACAGCAGATCCGTTAGGTGGTTATGATGGTTCAGCTTTTGATGCTTCATCAACACGTAAAGCAGACTATGATGATCCGAAAGTGGTGAACATGAGCTTAGATAAGAAAGTGTATAATCCTAATGATATTGTGACGCTTACGGCTGAGATTGAAGAGGAAAGTGATTTGATGTTTGCAAGTGCGGATATGTCTACAGTTGAACCATATGGTTATGAAAGAGGAACACACCAATACATTCCAATGCAGTTTACACATTCTACAAGAACATTGACGCTACTGGACAATGGTAACTGGCAAGTTAAATTCCAGTTTAAACTTCCGGATTATATTAAGACAGGTGTTGTGAACATAGATCAAATATTAGCTGCTGATAAATATGGTAATGAAATGAGATATAATCCTGTGTTCGCTAACAATGAACTAAATGGTCAATTTAAAGTTGAAAGAACAGAGAATGTACAATCATTTTCAGCAGATCCTGTTGCAGACTTTTCAACGGAAATAAGAGGCAAAGCCACTTCAGGAATGACGATGTATGCTTATGTGAATGGTAAAAAGATAGGGCAAGCGCCAGTAGTAGATGGCAAATATTTTATGAAAATACCTAAACAATTGGCGAATAGCAAAATTCAACTTTACACAGTTAATAAATATAAAAATAAAAGTAAAATCATAACAATAACAGTGTTAGATAAGACAGCACCTAAAAAGCCAACAGTCAGCAAGATGGCGCCAAGAACGATTTCTGGTAAAGGTGAAAAAGGATCAATCATTTATATTTATAAAGGCTCTACCAAATTGGGAAGCGCGACAGTTAATGCTAAGGGAACATATACGATTAATATAAGACCACAGAAAAAAGGAACAACACTCGTTATGTATGCCAAAGATAAAGCGAATAATAAGAGTGCTTCTTTAAAGTTAAAAGTAAAATAAATCAAAAATGAAACAACGATGCATTGTGAACTTCACGAAAACATATTACGATTGTAGTAACTAAACTTTCAAAAGGGGCGCTATCTTTGGAAGAAATTAATTTGTTAGAAGATAAACAATTGGCGAATAAGCTAGCTATATATTCTTATATTAGCTTTGTCGTTTTTGGTATCATTTTTTATATTATTATGAAGTTTTCGGATGCACCTAAATTTTTTGATTCTTTGTTAGTTAATGCATTATTCGTGATTATTCTTATTGTACTAATGTTTGTTATTCATGAGTGTATTCACGGCGTATGTTTCAAACTATTTTCTCCTAAGAATAAAGTCTACTTCGGTGCAGCTAACGGTATGATTTATTGTGCGATACCAGGCGGGACGTTTACACCGCTCACATTTTTAATTAGTAGTATCGCACCGTTTGTCATTATCACAATGCTATTTATAGTGACGTTATTTTTAGGGTGGTTTCCACGGGGGCTCTTTTTCTTCTTTGCCACATTTCATGCAGGATGTTGCGCTGGTGATTTCTATTGGGTTTGGAAAATGATTAAAGCTCCGAAAGATGCAACCATTGAAACAACGGATAAAGGCATTATTATCCATTCATAATTAAGATATGTTTAATAAATTTTTTAAAAGCATCCAACATTAAATGACCTGTTGGGTGCTTTTAGTTTTATAATACCAACTCTATATCATCTAACTGCTTGCCAATGACTACCAAATATAAAGGGACGTCTGATTTAAATTGGACGGGTGTTAATTCCATCTCTCCTTCAGCATACTGAACTAGATGTATCAATTCATGATCTGTAAAACGAACAAATCCTTTCACACGGTAAACTTGTTGTGGGAGTTTGGTTAATCTTTCAATTAACGCTGCTTTCGTTTGTGAGAGAGGTGGTTCTATCAACTGATGATTGATTGCGTGATGTAGTGTACCACTTTGTTTAACATCTAAATGTTTCACGTTTAACAATGTATTTAAAGATAATTTGCCCCATTGTCCTACTTGTATATTTGCCTCTCCATTAATAACCTCCAGATGTCTTAATAGATGAGCAATCTGTTCGACATCAGCGATATCAATCTTATTCACAAATAATGTAGAACAATGACTTAACTGTTCATAGAATAACGCTTGAATATCTCTAGGGTATGTTTCCAATTGCGCATATAGATTCGCATCAATAATACCAAGCATGCTTCTTATTGTAGTGATTGGTGCTAAGACAGGTGTCAAACAGGCATCGACAACAGCCAATGGTTCTGCCACACCACTGCATTCAATGAATACTAGATCTGGTTGGTGTGCTAAATATAATTCGTGTAGTTGTTGAGATACGTCAGACTTCATAGCGCAGCATATGCAGCCTTCCACAATTTCGCTTATAGGGATAGCGGGATGGATGAGTTGACTATCGACGCTCATTTTTCCGAATTCATTTATAATTAATGCGGTTTTTAAGTTATGATTCAAGGCGTCTGTAATCAGATGATTTAATGTCGTTGTCTTGCCACTGCCTAAGAAACCCCCAACAATAATAATCTCCATAATAAACTCCTAACTATGAATGAGACGAGTGATGTCATTCATGATTTTAAATAACGATTATGATACAGGAAATAGATTCAATTTTTAAATCGTAATAATTACTATTTGAAAAGTATATCGAAACATATAATCATTTTCAAAATAAAATGTATAGATAAAGATAGATTAAACCTATTTCTATTGTCAGAGTTTTAAGATTTTAAAAATTAGCATTGACAATTACACCATTTAATGTGAATAATAAAACGTAACGATTTTGATTTAGGAGATGTGTACATGTTTAAGAAGAGTATTATTTTATTATTCGTGGCTGTTTTAACGTTATCACTTGCAGCATGTGGCAAAGGCGATAGTGAAAAGTCATCTGATCATAAAGGTAAATTAGAAGTTAAGACGACAGTTTATCCATTAAAATCATTTGCACAACAAATCGGTGGTAAATATGTTGATGTTGAATCAGTTTATCCAAACGGAGTAGACCCACATACATATGACCCAAGTCAAAAACAAATGGTTGATATCGGTAAATCAGATTTATTCGTATACACAGGTGACAATTTAGACCCTGTAGCTAAGAAAATTGCCAAAGCAATTAATGACAAAGATAAAACATTATCTTTAGAAGCAGCATTAGACAAAAATAGTGACTTATTAAAAGGTGAAGAACACGAACATGAGCATGAACATGGTGAAGAACATGACCATGACCATGGCGAAGAGCACGAACATCATCACCATGGTAAATATGACCCACATATTTGGTTAGATCCTGTCATTAGCCAAAAATTTGCTAAAGAAATTAAAGATGAATTAGTTAAGAAAGATAGTGAACATAAAGATTACTATGAAGATAACTATAAAAAATTAGTTAAAGACTTAAAAGGCATCGATAAAGATATGAAACAAGCAGTTAAAGGTAATGAAGGTAAAACAGTTTATATCTCACATGATTCTATCGGTTACTTAGCAGATAGATACAATTTCAAACAAGAAGGTATTCAAAATATGAATGCTGAAGAACCTAGCCAAAAAGATTTAACAAACATTGTTAAACAAATTAAAGAAGATAAAGTCAAATATATCTTAGCTGAAGAAAATGTATCGAACAAAGTTGCAGAGACAGTGAGAAAAGAAACAGATGCAGAAACAATCAAATTCTACAATATGGGCTCACATACGAAACAACAAGATGACGACAAAAATACGTATCAATCATTTATGAAAGAGAACGTTAAAGCAATTGAAAAAGCCCTTAAAAATGAATAATACGATTTAAAATACAAGATGACAGACCTTCGTGTATAGATCTCATGACAAGCGTCATGAGGTCTTCTTTATAAGTAGAGGTAAGTCTCACTTCCCTATGGATAATAGATAGAATTAGGCAGAAATTAATGTTATGGTGATAATGAAATGTAGTATTAGAGGAGGTCATTGCAAATGTCTTCAAGTACATTGGTTCATGTTATGTTTTATACGCTATTCTTTATAATAGTCGGAATGGCACCTGTATTTGGCGTTTATTTGCAAAAAAGAAAACAAAAAGATAGTAAATCTAAATAGTCATTAATATTTATTAAAAATAGGCAGCTAGCAGATTAAATTCTACTAGCTGTCTTTTTGTATATTTATGAACGTGTGAATGAATTGTTATAAATTAAAGTGATGACAATTCAATATTATATAAATTTAATATTTATTAAAAGTTAAAAAACTATAAAAATGAATATTGTAGTGTACATTAATTAAGGTATATAATAAGTTAAAGCAAAAATTTATTAATTTGAAACATGATGAAAGTAGGGATGAGTATAGTGAACAAAGGGGTAGCATTAAAGAGATATTCACTTATATTAGTAGTCTTTCTGATAATGATGTGTTTATCTTTTCATTTTCAATTTAATGAAGCGCATGCTTCTACTATAAGTGATAAATTAGATGTACAACAAACATCTCAACAACCTGTCGTTAAACAACAAAACAAGTCAGTAAATGTATCTAAAGATAAAGTTGTAGTAGCTCAGACTAAGGTACAAACGCCGTCTAAGGTAACAAATCGCAATCAAGCTTCGTTACAAAAGACAATGGCACCTTCTAAACGAGCACATATTACTTCAACACATGTGATACCAAAAAGTACTAAAGTACAACCTTCATCGCAAAACGTTTCAAAACAAAAGCAACCAACTAAGGTTAACAAAAAAGTTGTCTCAACAAATAAAAAACCACAAAATGCATCAAAAGTAACGCGTACACAATCTGCGAAGCCACAGTTATTAGCACAAACTACCAAAACGAAAAGTAAACCAATTACGAAAGTGGCAGTTGTAAGTAAGACTAAAGCTGCGAAACCAAGTGCGCAAACAACAGTCAAAGCGTCTAAAAAAGCATCATCAACGGCGAAAAAGAATTACTATAATCAAGCGCCTAAGCGTTGGCCATCAAATGTGCCAGGCGGTGATAATGTACGTGATTTCGGTCAAACGACGAAAGAATCCGGCATTGATGACGCACTAAAAATAATGAAGAAATCGGGCAACAAAGGCGTAACCATTGAGCACGCTAAAGCGAAAGATGCCAATATCGCAACGGTATATAACTGGAATCCAAAAGCAAAACAATTAACATATGGCACTGGTACAGCAATTGGAAAGCATACGATTCTAACTGCGAATCATGTTGTTAATGATCAAAGTGCGCATAAACCTTTAACACCGTCACAACCACAAAATATGCGTATCAACATATTACAAGAGGGATCTAAAATTGTGCGTACACTTGAAGTCTTTGGTGTTCAAATGCTGCAATATGGTGATGTTTCTCTAGTGTATACGTATGAAGATATTTCAAAGTATATGAAGATAAGAAAGATTGCATCAGAAAGTTCGATTAAAGCTATGAAAGCAAACACACCTATTCATATGTACCACTATGGTAAGCCGACTGGTAAATATAAAAATGATCCTGCCGGCACAATGTATCATTCAAAAGGGAAATACACGATGACTGCACGTAATGTGAACCCGATTGGCTATTATCAAATGATGGCAGAACCAGGTTCTTCTGGTGGGGCAGTCTTGAATAGTAAGAATGAAGTGATTGGTATTCATGCTTTCCGATTAAACTCAGGAGATTATAAAAAATATAATTTAAATACGATGGCAGAAATCAGAGGCAAATTACGCAAAGAAATTATTGATAATATTGTGTAACAATCTGATTGCGACAGTGAGCGGGATGACAGAAGTTAAAGCTAGTCAATATCCTGCTCTTTTTATAGTTACTTGAAGTTATGCGTCATAGCCTGAAGGAGAGTTGTGATTCAAACGAATATGGATTGTTTTAGGGATATTTTAATGAAAGAGTGTCATTCATTACAAGGAAGTTAGACTGCGGTCACTAACAGGTAAGCCTAACCTCAACATTGGATTTTACTTAAATACATCACTAAAATGACGTAGTATAGACACTGATCATATGACAATCAATGTCTATACTACGTCGCATGTTAAATATTAATTTACTTTTCACCCAAGTACTTCACGGCCACCTCTTTGTAGATATCGATGTATTTAAGGTACATCTCTTTTTCAATATATTCATCGACTTGATGGGCCATAATCGTAATTCCTGGACCAACAATAGCAAGATCCACATTATTTGGATTATCACCTAGAAGACTAGATGCATCCGTAGTACCTATAAATGCTGCGACAAAGACGTCGTCCTTATTCACATAATGTGGTGCAACGTCTGTAATCACTTTGATTAAGGTGCTGTCTTTATCACTTGTTACAGGACGATGGTCACTTACAACTTCAAATGACAATGCATCGCGATTTACTTCGTCAATCGTTTGCTGGAATAATGTTTTAACAAAGTCATTATTATACTCAGGTACAGGCCGTACATTGTATTCAATTGAGGCTTCTTCAGGTACAGAGTTGAATTGTTTACCACCTTTGATAACTGAACCGAGCATGGTAAAGCCAGATGCAAAATTTTCCGCTTCCTCACTTAATGTGCCTTTCATAAATTTATTTACCATAGGTGCGACATCCAACGCATGATGCAGGTCATGCTTTTTAATATCCGCATACTTTGAATTTAACTGATTGATAAATTGTACAAGTGTGTTAATTGCGTTGTCTCCTAGAAATGGCATTGAACTGTGGGCAGCGACACCTGTGGCCGTCACTTTACATGCCATAGACCCTTTATGTGCATAGAAGACACCGTTATCTGTTGGTTCCCCGATGATTAAGCCATCAAGATCATCTAAATAACCTGCTTTCGCAAATAATTTGGCACCTGCCTGTTCTTTTTCCTCTCCAGTCGTCGCCAGCAAACGGATGGTTCCCTTTGGTAGTGCGTCAGACATTTTTAATTCAATCAGTGCAATCACCATTCCCATCAAGGCGCCTTTCATATCTGTTGTACCACGTCCATATAATTTGCCGTCTTGTTCAGTGAGTTTAAATGGTGGGTAAGTCCATTTCTCATGATTTCCGGCATCAACAACATCCATATGACCACTCATTGCTAATATCGGAGAACCACTACCGATTTCAGCGACTAAATTTGCTCTAGTCTCGCTCACTTTTAATATTTTAGATGGTATTTCGTAGCGTGCTAATACGTTTTGTAAATAACGACAAACGTCTATTTCGTGATCATTTTCTGACTGAATTTCAATAATATCTTCTAGTAACTCAATTTTATCTTCTTCTTTAAAACTCCACATATGTATCCCAACCTTAAATTTAATATTAGTATTATGTATACATAAAGTGTAATTTATAAACATAATAATGAATATTCATCCTAATATATTTTATAAAATTGCATGTTAAATGATATAGTTATCAAAAAAGGGTTACATTCGTAATAGTTAATGTAATATACTATCGAAGTTGTGAACAAATGATGAATGTTACATATTTATTTTTATATGATTTAAAATAATGTGATTGATTTATTTGTTCGATACTTTAAAATCAAGATTAAAATTTAGAAAAAGAGAAAGTTTTATGAGGGATAAGAATTATGGGTGAGAGAGAAATGATAACACCTAGAACATTTATATTTAATGTATTAAATGGTGTTGCTTTAGCAATTGTAGTAGGTATGATTCCAAACGCAATTTTAGGGGAGTTAAGCAAATACTTAGGTCAGTATAATGATATATTTACGAAAATCGCCTTTGTAACGCAAGGTATTCAATATTCAATTCCAATTTTGACAGGTATATTGATTGCGGCACAATTTGGCTTAACACAATTACAAACCGCCGTAACAGGGGCAGCTGCTTTTGTGGGGTCTGGTGCATCGACATTTGTAGATAACAAGTGGGTCATTGTTGGCATAGGTGATTTAATTAATACGATGATTACTGCTTCCATTGCGGTAGGCATTATTTTATTAATTGGCAATAAACTGGGTAGTTTAAATATGATTGTGTTGCCTATCGTTGGTGGTGCGGTGGCTGGATTACTTGGATTATTGATCTTGCCATATACTAAATTGATTACATTAGGATTAGGAGATGTTATCAATGGTTTAACGAATACACAACCTATTATCATGACGGTATTGATTGCAATGATATTCTCTATCTTAATCGTGTCTCCGATATCATCTATCGGTATAGGTTTGGCAATTGGAATCTCAGGATTAGCCGCTGGTTCGGCTGCAGTGGGTGTTTCAGCAAGTGCAATAATGCTTGCGGTTGGTAGCTGGCGTGTGAATAAACCAGGTGTTCCGATTACAGTATTACTTGGCGCAGTGAAATTAATGATGCCGACGCTAATTCGCCATCCAATGATGATGGTACCAATTATTTGTACAGCAGGTGTTTCAGGTTTTGTTGGTGGCTTGTTAAATATTAAAGGTACGCCAGATTCAGCAGGTTTCGGATTGATTGGTCTTGTAGGACCTATTAAATCATTAAATTTATTAGATATGGGTACAACGAGTGGCTTATTGATTATCGCCATTACGTACATCATTGTGCCGTTAATTTCTGCACTGTTTTTCCATTATTTATTTACAAAAGTATTAAAATTCTATGATCCTAATATCTTTAAATATAAAGTTTAAGCCAAATATTAAACATAAATTGTCAAAAAGATAACTCATGTAGGTAATTTAATATTTTGATACGCATTTGACTAACATTTAAGATAGGTATATGATTATTAAAAATTAATACTGAATTTAAGGACAAGAACTTTATGGTCAATTCACAGAGAGGGAATAAGTGCTGAGATATTCCTAAATTTAAAATAAAGTTTACTACCTTTATATACATTACATGGAAACATGTAACGTTTCATACGCGTTAAAGTATGACTAAAGTGCCATCTCTTGAATGAGATGGAATGTTGGGTGGAACCACGGGTATTCAAGACTCGTCCCTTTTGTAGGGACGGGTTTTTTTATTTTATATAAATGTTTAAGGAGAGATGTATCATGTCTAATCAACAAATTCATATTCAATTTCCAGATGGAAGTGAAAAAGCGTATCAAGCAGGTGTTCTAGCTAAAGAGGTAGCGCAATCTATTAGCCAATCTTTATATAAAGAAGCGGTCGTTTGCCGTGTGAATGACCGTTTAGTTGATTTGACCCATCCTCTCCAAGCGGATTGTGAACTCACATTCTACACTCTTAAAGATCAAGAAGGTTTAAATGTGATGCGACATTCTGCGGCACATGTCTTAGCACAAGCACTTACTCGTTTATATCCTGACGTAAAATTAACAATTGGTCCTGTCATTGAAAATGGCTTTTACTATGATATTGATTTAGATGAATCGATTAGTGAAGCAGACTTAAATAAAATTGAAAAAGAAATGAAGAAAATTCATAGTGAGAATTTAAAATTTGTACGACAAGATTTAAGCTATGCAGAAGCTAAAAACATTTTTAAAGATAATCCTTACAAACTGGAATTGATTGAAGAACATAAAGATGATCAGCTTTCACTGTATCAACAAGGAGAATTTATAGATTTATGTGTTGGTCCACATGTACCAAGTACTAAATTTGTAAATCATTTCAAGTTAACAAAAGTGTCTGGTGCATACTGGCGTGGCGATAGTGACAACAAAATGTTGCAACGTATTTATGGTGTAGCATTTAGTTCTAAAGATCAACTTGATGACTATTTTGAGTTTTTAAGAGAAGCAGATGAACGCAATCATAGACGTTTAGGGAAACAATTAAAATTATTTATGTTCTCTGAAGAAGCACCAGGTATGCCATTCTATCTTTCAAATGGTCAATTTATTCGAAATCAAATGGAAAGTTTCTTAAGAGAAGTGCAATTGAAACATGATTACGATGAAGTAAGAACACCATTAATGATGAATAAACGACTTTGGGAAGAGTCAGGACACTGGGATCATTATCATGAAAACATGTACTTCACTAAAGTAGATGAAAATGATTATGCATTGAAACCAATGAATTGCCCGGGACATATGTTAATTTTCAAAAATGAATTAAGATCTTATAAAGACTTACCGCTTCGAATTGCTGAATTCGGGCAAGTACATCGTCATGAATTTAGTGGTGCGTTGAATGGTTTACTACGCGTGAGAACGTTCTGCCAAGATGATGCGCATATCTTTATTATGAAATCTCAAATCAAATCAGAAGTACAAGAAATTCTGAAGTTAATTGACTATATCTATTCAGTCTTTGGCTTTGACTATAGTATTGAACTATCAACACGACCAGATGATTATCTAGGTGAAATTGATTTGTGGAATGAAGCGGAACAGTCATTGGCACATGTGTTGGATGACCTTGGTTTGGCATATTCAATTAATGAAGGCGATGGTGCCTTCTATGGTCCTAAAATTGACGTACACATTAAAGATGCATTAAATCGTAGTCACCAATGTGCAACAGTACAATTAGACTTCCAAATGCCAGAAAAATTTGATTTAACTTATATCAATGAACAGAATGAGAAAGAACGTCCAGTTGTATTACACAGAGCAGTCTTCGGCTCTTTAGACCGCTTCTTCGGTATCTTGATAGAACACTTCAAAGGTGCATTCCCATTATGGATGGCACCTGTACAAGTGAATTTAATCGGCGTATCAGATAATAATGATGACTACGTCCGTAAAGTGGCAGACACATTAAGAAACGAGAATATTCGCGTCGCTATAGACGACCGAGATGAAAAGTTAGGCAAGAAAATTAGAGAAAGCCAAATGAATAAAATTCCATACACATTAGTATTAGGTGACGATGAACAACAACATCAAACTGTGTCATCAAGAAAGTACGCACATCACGATAACGAAACAATGGGTATTCAAACATTCGTTGAAAAATTAAAACATGAAATTGAAAGCAAAGCCTTATTAGTTTAATGATATAATCTGAACTCAACCAAGCCTATCAGAGTATGAACACTTTGATAGGCTTTTTTAGGTTCTAAATATTAAATATAAATATGTGAATTGTAGAATAATTATATAATGTATTAAAATAATAAAAATACTAAATTATTAAGGGTTATAAAGATGATTAAGCTAACAGATTTTATACAGACACCAAATGTAAGTAAAACTAAAATTAAATTCAATATGAATGCTGGAGATATTAATAAGCGTGCATGGGACTTTTTGTTAGAAGATAGTGAAGATTGGATAGTTATGAACGCATGGAAGACTAGACAAAATAATAATAATCTCAATAAGGCCGATTATTTAATAGCCTTAGCTCAATATTATCCATATGGACCAGAATATTTTGTCTTTGGCGGTATTTATAAGGTCGAAAAGATCAATCCAGAAGTATTTAATCAAGTTGGGTATAAACTAACATTACTTGATAACTATAAAGCATACCGAAAAAGACTTATTATCAAAATACAGAAACCGATTGGTAGAGATGTATATAATCGCCTCTATTCAACTGTGCAGGAACAATTAAATCCAGAAGTTTATGAAATAGCACCAAATGTTAAATTAGGACATTTTAAAGGTTATCAACATGTTTGTTTAAAGCATAAAGAATTACAGCAGATTATAGATAGAAATGAACCAAGTTGGAAAGATGCATTAAGTCATGTTAAAGGCGTTTATGTTATTACTGATTTAGAAACGGGACAACTCTATATAGGATCAGCGTCAGGCAATACTGATGGGATTTGGCAACGATGGTCGAACTATGCATATTTAAATAATTTAACCGGTGGCAATAAAGAATTTCTAACTATTTTAAATGAAAAGGGTAGAGAATATATTATTCAGCACTTTCAATACGCTATCCTAGAAATATTTGATACAAAGACAAAGACCAATACAATAATTGAAAGAGAGAATTATTGGAAAACAGTATTGGATACGAAAAAGCATGGTATGAATCATAATTAAATTTTAAGACATAACACATTAAAAAAGGAGTTTGTATATGAAACCCATTGAAACAATGCAATCATATCATTTGCTAGAAAGGTATTTTAAAAAGTGATACGTTTATAGGGAAAATGGCATTAAGAGTGTATCCACCATGGGAGACAGAATTAAATAAAACAGCAACTAAGACACAAGCATGGCAGTGTGCATATTTTAATGAGATAACGTATGAATAAGTACCCAAGCTACATTTTGCAGTAACAAAAATATTATAAATAAATGGAGAGAATACATGGATGGTATCATTGCATTTATTCAAATGTTAGTCGTCGTACCTTATTCCATATTTTTACTGGCTGTGTTTATGTATTGTATATGGAAGTGCGTGTTTTTCGTAAGTGATTTAATTAGATTATTGTTGAGAAACAAATTAAGACAAGATGTGTCTGAGGACTTGTCTTTTGTCATATTATTTTTCTCTATCATTTTTGGAACATTGCTTTTTATCATTCCTTTCTATATTGTTGTCCAAGTAATAGGCAACGTATTCCAATATGTTTTACTGATCTTCGGAATTTGTATCATTATAAAAAAACTGAAAAGATAAATATCTTTGAATGACAGCATGCTATTGAGTTAGCGTGCTATTTTTTTGATTTTTTCATTGATTGTATGTTTAAAACGATTTGATTTATATTTTTTTGAAGTTATATAAATTACTATTGTATAATAAGTGTTGATTGCGATTTTTTTGAGAATTCAAACATAAAACAATCGTAGTTTAGTATGAAAAAGGGAGAATACAAATGAGGGTTTATACATCGATTATTTTCTGGATGAGGACAATCGCCTGTTTAAGTGTTGTCATGATACATACAATAACAACGACTTTTTATAAATTCGATATGCCAAATGAAGGCTACTTGTTAAGAATCTTTCAATTGTTATTGTTATACGCAACACCGATGTTTGTTTTTATTTCAGAATTCTTGCTAGCTAAGCAGTATAAAACGAAAGTTAAAGATGGCTTCTTTAAGCAAAAGTTACTAACGTTAGGTATTCCGTATATCATCATTAATTTAGGACTTGCTTATGTTTATGGACATCCTAAGAATTTCGGAGATTACATGGATTCTGTAGTCTTTATGATGTTTCGTGGTGGAACATTAACTTATTTTATTGTAATCATTTTTCAGTTTTATTTATTACATGTATTATTTGCTAAATATTTGGTCAAACTTAATCCCATCAAATTAATTATTTATTCACTGATTATTACTTCTTTATTTTGGGCTATGAGAAATTTCATTCCCGCACCAGAATCAATTTATTTTAATTGGTTATGGCAAAGAGAAGGTTGGATGATCTTTGTTGGCTGGTTGAGTTACTTCCTATTAGGTTTCTATATGGGTTATCACTATGAAAAATTAATGAGTAACATTCAAAAATATACAGTCCATATTGTGAGTGGGACAATCATCGTTACCATATTTGTCATTTTTAATTACTTGTTTGGCATTTTAACTTTAGTTGATTCTAAACGCTTTGATACACCTATTTATGTGACATTTGTCATTTTACTATTCTTTTTAATTGCATCTTATTTCAAGTATGTTCCAAGATTTATTATTTTCATAAGTAATTATTCATTTTCAATTTATTTAATTCATTACTTCTTCGTGCATCGATTAGGAGCACTACATGATCATCCGTTATTAAACATATTATTTACGTTTACGTTAACTGTGACATTCTCAATATGTATCGCCTACGTTATGAACTTAAGTAAATTTGGTAAGTATATTGTTGGTGGCATAGGGAAGATGAAATATGAAACGTACTATCAAAGTTATAAACAAAATTTAGTTGATTAAAAAATGGGGGATAATGATGGCTAAAGTAGTTTCAATTATTGTATCTGTATATAATAAAGAACATTTTTTAAAAAAGTGTATAGAGTCATTAATTGATTTAAAGATAGACAAAAGCATGATTGAAGCAATATTTGTAGATGATTGTTCAACAGATCAATCGGTTGATATTATCAAGGCATATGAAAAGGAATATGACTTTATAAAGTTAATTCAATTACCTGAAAATACAGGCAGTCCTTCTGAACCTAGAAATATTGGAATGAGAGAAGCACAAGGTAAGTATATTACGTTACTTGATGCGGATGATTGGTTGGATAAGGACGGCTTCCCACAAGTGATTGAGAAAGTGAATGCAGATGATGCTGATTTTGGCCTGGGTCAAAGTTACAAACATACGTCAAAAAACGTGGCATATCATTCCTTTTTCACTAGCTATAAAGACGCGTCTCATTTAAAACCGCAAGATATTAGTAAACTCTTTAGAGCAGTAGGACCACCAGGAAAAGTATTTAAACGAAGCTTAGTTATGGAAAATCATATTGAATTTGAGCATATGAAATATGGTGAAGATAAATTATTTTTCTTCCAACTATTTTCTAAAGTGGAAAAGATTACAATGTCCACAAAACCTATGTATCACGTGAATCGCTATGATGAAAACAAATCGTTAGTACAACAAACATCAATGTTAGATAAAGCAAGCTTGAATTTAGCGATTCTAGATAGAACATGTCGAATGGACATGCCTACACAACTTAAACATATGGCTTTATCAAGAATGGTCGAAGTAGACTTTATCTCGAGATTCCTTCGTACGAAGACATTTATTAAATCTATGGATAAACAGGCATTTTATGCTGTATTTGATAAAGTCGAACAAACATTAAATGCGCATGGTATTGATATCAACACTTTGATTACGAATCCAGTATTTAAGCAGATTTATACGTTATACCATCATGCAGATGAATCGGTATTTATTCAATTTACGAAAGATGTCGTATATAACCAATGGCGTTATATCATTCAAGACGGCATGGTCTTCAGAGATTTCGTTCATCCATACGACATGATTCAACCAACTGCTGTTGATTGCTATCCAGTCTACGAAGGAACGCAAATGGTAGAAGATAAGAAATATGAAGTCATTCACGTCATGAAACCAGACGATATCAGCATTAGTTCGGTGAGTATGGTTGAAATCAACAATGCATTTAATGAATATGAAGTGGCGTACCAATTTAATGACAATAGACTTTATATTGCACATGATGAATTTAAAAAGTTAGATAGCCACATCGATGTTAATTTTAATGTGAAGTACGGTGAATCAGGACAATCACTAGTATATGCCTCATATCCTAGTTTCAATGATGTCTATAAAATGAAACGTCAGAGTTTTAAAGTTGAATTCATTCATAAAGAAAACGAAAACCAAGCGCAACAATCAACTGATATAGCACATAAATATTTCACTAAAGTCATGAATCCTATGATGACCTTGAAAAAAATTAAAGTATACAAAGACTTATCTTTTAATGAACAAATCGATAGTTTAGAAGCCGGTGCTAGAGTAGAAGTGTCAGATGTTCGATATACATCGAATGGTACACCGCGTCTGATATTAAAAGATGATAGTGTTATAACAGCGAATAAAGACTTTATTACCTTGATTAACACAGCAGGTTTAGAACAGTATATTACTAAGGTGCCTGAAACTGTGAAAATTATAAAAGCTTGTAAACTGTATGACTCACGTAATTTCAAAGATAATATAGTAGGTAAACTTAAAAAAGATGATGTACTGACTATTAAAGACATTATTTATACTAAGAACGCAACACCAAGACTCGTAACACAAGAAGGGCTATTCTTAACAGCAAATAAGGATTTTATTGAGATAATCAAATAATACGACATTTATTTATGACTTAGGATTCATTAGTCCTAAAGATGGATTACAAATGACGTTGTGTGCGGGGCCCCAGCAAAGAGATTTTCAACAAGAAAATCTACAAGCAAAGCAAGCTAGGGTTGATGAACGTAAGTGCTCACACACTTACGTAAATAGTTCTAAGATAGATTACGAAACAGAGTTGCGGAGACTCCTAGGGGAGCAGTAGTTTCAATGAACCTAAGTGCTTTAACACTTAGGTAAGTAGCTCTAAAGATGGATAATAAATGGCGTTGCGCGACTCCTCTGTTGGTTATTAATGAACATAAGTGCTAGCGCACTTATGT
>NZ_KV838592.1:0-33924 GCF_001838705.1 Staphylococcus sp. HMSC34C02 | reverse complement strand
CTTAAGTAAGAAATTCTAGAGATGAATGACGAATATTTTTGCGCGACTCTTGGCGGAAAAGAAAGTGTCGAGTGACTACAGGCACGAGCCTTTCCCGCAAGAAAGCGTCGCAACAAATTGAGTAAATATTCATCTAAGAATTTCTTTACAACCCATCCCCCTAGGCAAGCATCACAACAGAATGAGTAAATGTTCATCTAAGAATTTCGTTAGGATCTAGATGTTAACTAAGCATATCAAAAATAATAAGCCAGTAAATGAATTCCTAAAAATTCATTTACTGGCTATTTTAATAGGAGGATGATAATAATATATTAATTTAATTTCTTAAATGCGCTGTTTTTAATTAAGTCTATTCCATGCTTCCATGGATTGTTTCGATATTGTGTTTCATCATTTTATAATATGAATCACCTTTAGAGCCTTTTTCTCCGATTGAATCGGTAAAGACTTCTCCGTAAATCTGCTTACCAGTTTCCTCAGATAAGCTATTCATAGATTTTTTATCTACACTTGTTTCAACTAATAAATGTTTGATGTGATTGTCTTTAACAAACTTGATAGCTTGTTTCATTTGTGACGGTGTACCTTGTTTCTCAGTATTGATTTCCCAAATATAGCCTGGCTTGATATCAAAGGCTTTTGAGAAGTATTTGAAGGCACCTTCACTTGTAATCATAGCACGTTCTTGTTTTGGAATATCATTGAATTTATCTTTACTGTCTTTGTTTAACTTTTCAAGTTCGGCAAGATAAGCATCACCTTGTTTATGATAGTCTGCTTTATGTGAGGCATCTGCTTTCACAAGTTGTTCTTGAATATTCTTAACGTATTGAATACCATTATCCAAACTTAACCATGCATGTGGATCAATCTTGTCCTTGTTACCTGTTTCACCATTTAAATAGATAGGCTTAACGCCTTTAGACACCGCGAAGACTGACTTATCATCTGTAGATTTGCCTGCTTGTTCTAAAGCTTTTTCAAACCACCCGTTACCAGATTCTAAATTGAAACCATTGTAGAAGATAACATCTGCATCAGTAAGTTGTTTAATATCTTTCGGTTTCACTTCGTATTCATGTGGGTCTTGTCCTACAGGAACGATACTATGAACGTCTACTTTGTCACCACCGACTTGTTTGACCATGTCATAAATAATGGAATTGGTTGTGACAACCTTCAATTTGTCATGATTTTTAGAATGTTGATCACTAGAATTTGAACTACACGCTGCTAGAACTAGAATCAATGCAATAAGTAATGGAATAAATTTTTTCATGTTGTGTGTACACCTCTATACTTTGTTTTTAATTTTGAAAAGAGAAGGGTCAAGATATATATACTAAATGTTGCAATGACAATCGTTGCCCCGCTTGGAAGATTGTAAATAAAGCTAAAGTACAATCCGACAATCGAACTTACTACGCCAATCAAACTTGCTACAATCATCATTGAATAAAGATTCTTTGTGATTAAAAAGGCAGTCGATGCCGGTGTAACAAGTAATGCGACGACTAGGATAATGCCAACAGTTTGAATACTAGCAACGGTGACTAAGGCGAGTAAGAGCATTACAAAATAATGAATGACTGTTGTATTCAACCCACTTACGCGACTGAATGTTGGATCAAACGTTGAAATCATTAATGGTCGATACAATATGACAATCAGTAACATCACGATGGCACCAATAATAAGGGTTGTCCAAAATGTTTGTCGGGTAATCGCGAGTAAGTTACCAAATAAAATATGATGTAAATCTGTCGTGCTGTTTATCAGACTAATAATGATGACACCCGTTGCGAGAAATGCAGTGAAACTGATGCCAATCGCTGCATCTGGCTTTGTTTTACTATTATTAGAAATGTAACCAATTAATAAACTTGCAATCATGCCAGTGACTAATGCGCCGATGAACATCGGAATATTGAATAAGAATGACAACGCCACACCAGGTAAAACGGCATGACTCATCGCATCTCCCATCAACGATAATCCTCGAAGGATGATTAAACTTCCGACAGTCCCACAAACCACGCCTACTATAATAGATGTAATTAAAGCGCGATTTAAGAACTGATAATCAAATAAATGTTGAATGAAATCAGTCATTTGCTGTGTCACTCCCTTCATTAAACGTAGAAGTCACATTAAATAAAAATGTGCGATTGAGATATTGGGGTTGCATTGCTTGATGACTAGGACCGAAGAACCTAACTGTACGATTCAGTAAAAGAATACGATCGAAATAGTCTTCTGCTTTAGATAAATCATGGTGCACGATAAGAATAAGCTTACCTTGCGCTTTTAATTGACGAAGTTTCTCCATAATAAGTTGCTCACTATTAAAATCGATGCCTACAAACGGTTCGTCTAATAAATAAACTGTACTATCAGACATCAATGCTCTTGCTACAAGAACACGTTGCAATTGACCGCCACTGAGCTCGGAAATTTGTTTGTATTGCAACGCTTCTAAATCTAAGTCTCTTAATAGTTTTTGAAATTTTGTTTTAGACGCATGATCAACACGTTTGAACCAGCCAATGGTTTGATAGCAGCCAGATAGAATGACTTTCTCAACATTGATTGGGAAGTCTAAGTCTAATTGCGCTTTTTGAGGAATGTATGTAATGTATTGCAATTGTTTATGTATGGATTTGCCATATAAATACATCTCGCCACTAGCGTTAAACGTTCCGATCAAGCTTTTTAGCAATGAAGACTTACCCGCACCGTTGGGCCCCATGATGCCAATGATTTCCCCTGATATTGGAATCTTTAAAGAAATATCTTTTAGCACATGTTTATGATTTAAATGCAAATTCATGTTGTTAATTTCTATCAAAAAAACTACCTCCTAAATAAAAGTTTAGGTTAACCTAATTTATTTCATAATAACTTCCGAAAACAGAGCGTGTCAAGTCGAGATAGTCAATAAAAGTGTGGAAATAGTATCAATTCATTTCGGTAAATAAGTTCTAGAGTGAGCGTTAATCATTGATATGGCTACATTTGATCATCATTAGTTTGATTGACAATTAAAAATTTAAATGTAAAATATAAAACGTAATAATTACGATTTATAAAAAGAAAGGTATGATTTTATGGGCAAGATACCTGTAACGGTATTGAGTGGTTATCTTGGATCAGGTAAGACAACATTACTTAACCACATTTTAAATAATCGTGAAGGCCGTCGAATTGCGGTTATTGTGAATGATATGAGTGAGGTAAATATTGATAAAGACTTAGTTGCTGATGGGGGCGGGTTATCTCGAACAGATGAAAAATTAGTCGAATTATCTAATGGTTGTATTTGCTGTACGTTAAGAGATGATTTATTGCAAGAAGTTGAGCGTCTAGTAGAAAAAGGAAATATTGATTATATTGTGATTGAATCTACAGGGATATCTGAACCGGTACCTGTTGCACAAACCTTCTCTTATATTGACGACGCATTAGGTATTGATTTAACTTCTATTTGTCGACTAGATACGATGGTAACTGTTGTAGATGCGAACCGATTTATTAATGACATTAATTCTGAAGATTTACTTGTCGATCGTGATCAAGGTGCGGACCAAACAGATGAACGCTCAATTGCCGATTTACTCATTGATCAAGTCGAATTCTGTGATGTGTTAGTGATCAATAAGACGGATTTAGTTACCGAAGCGGAATTAACAAAATTAGAAAACATCTTAAGAAAATTACAACCGGATGCTAAATTAATCAAAACGACAAATGCCGAAGTGGATATCAATGACGTGTTAAATACAGGTCGCTTTGATTTTGAACAAGCAAGTAATTCTGCAGGTTGGATAAAAGAATTAACTGAAGGTGGTCACGCTGAACATACACCTGAGACAGAAGAGTATGGGATTGGATCATTTGTCTATTCAAGACGTTTACCGTTTCACGCGAAACGTTTCAATGATTGGTTAGAACAAATGCCTAATAACATTGTTCGTGCAAAAGGGATTGTTTGGTTAGCACAATATAATCAAGTTGCATGCTTATTATCTCAAGCAGGTTCATCTTGTAATATTAGTCCGGTAACGTATTGGGTAGCTGCAATGTCGCCAGAACAACGAGAACAAATTCTTAATCAACGACCAGATGTTGCCGAAAGTTGGGATATCGAATATGGTGACAGAAATACACAATTTGTAATTATCGGTACAGAATTAGATCAAGAACAAATTGTAAAGGAATTAGATCAATGCTTAGTAAATAGCGATGAAATTGGTAGTGATTGGAATCAATTAGAAGATCCATATCAATGGCAAATTCGAAAAGCTTAATATCATACCATCGTTCCAGTTGTTAATGTTTGAAAGACAACGTGGCTTAGGATGGACGATAACACCTCGTAGATTGCGTGAAATAATCAAAACGCCCATTACGAGGTGTTTTTTTATGGAATCATCCAGTGAATATAGTGACGATTTAAATTTATTGAATATTTTGAACAAATAGATGTTAAATTTATGTATAATAGCTAGTAAACACATAATAGGAGAGATGTAACACATGATGAAACAGAAACTTTCAATCAAAGAAAATATATTTATTGGTTCGATGTTGTTTGGTTTATTCTTTGGTGCAGGAAATTTAATCTTTCCTATTCATCTTGGACAAACAGCAGGTGCCAATGTTTGGCTTGCTAATTTAGGATTCTTAATTACAGCGATTGGGTTACCTTTCCTAGGTATCGTAGCCATTGGTATCTCTAAAACGAATGGCGTTTTCGATATTTCATCTAGAGTGAGTAAAGGCTATGCATATGCATTTACAATTGCCCTATATTTAGTAATTGGACCGTTTTTTGCGTTACCAAGACTTGCAACAACATCGTATGAAATTGCATTTTCACCATTTATTTCGGCAAGCACTGGAAAGTTAGTGTTACCGATATTCAGTATTTTATTCTTTCTAATAGCATGGTTTTTCTCTAGGAAGCCATCTAAAATTTTAGATTACATAGGCAAATTCTTAAATCCAGTATTTCTAGTATTGCTAGGTATCGTAGTTGTCTTAGCGTTTATTAAACCTATGGGTGGTGTTAGTCATGCGCCAATAAGTGCAAACTATAGTAATAGTGTCTTATTGAAAGGCTTTATTGACGGCTATAATACGCTAGACGCACTCGCATCACTCGCATTCGGGATTATCATTGTGACAACGATTAAGAAATTAGGTATTACCAATCCGAATGGGATTGCTAAAGAAACGTTTAAGTCAGGATTTATAAGTATCGTAGGAATGGGCGTGATTTACACGTTACTTGCTTTAATGGGTACGATGAGTTTAGGCCATTTTAAAGTGAGTGAAAATGGTGGTATCGCACTTGCTCAAATCGCGCAACACTATCTTGGAGATTATGGCATTATCATCTTATCGCTAATTATTATTGTGGCATGTTTGAAGACGGCGATTGGTTTAATAACTGCCTTTTCAGAAACATTCACAGAACTATTCCTGAAAATGAATTACCTTTGGTTGGTAACAGGTGTCGCACTACTTGCCTGTATCTTCGCGAATGTCGGATTAACTAAGATCATTATGTATTCAACACCTGTACTTATGTTTATCTATCCATTAGCGATTACACTTATTTTATTAACACTTGTCAGCCCATTATTTAATCATTCGACAATAGTTTATAAATTTACAACGTTCTTTACTATGTTTGCAGCATTCTTTGACGGCATCAATGCAAGTCCAGAATTCTTTGCGAAGACATCATTCGCGCAAACATTAATTGGCTTTGCCGAACACTATTTACCATTCTTTACAATTGGTATGGGCTGGATCGTTCCAGCAATTTTAGGATTTATTATAGGACTAATCGTTTATTCAATTCGTTCTCGTAGACATACACAAACACAATAAATATGCAGTTATAAGCTGTGAGCCTGGGACATCGATCAATGTCCCGCGCCCATAGCTTATTTTTTTGCGTTCATTCATGACTTTAAAAAATTCTTATTGTGTAAATGTACATAGTGTAGTACTATTTAAAACGTAATTATTACGATTTAAAGTAAGCGAGGAGAATGAAATGACTAAGACTTATGACGTTTGGTGGCAAAAAGGTCAAGAATCAGATGATGATATGGCACGAGACCATCAAGAAGCTTGGGAGAGAACGATAGAAATGCTTGATACATCTGACATCGAAGGGAAAACGATTTTAGATGTGGGATGTAATCAAGGCGGATTTTTACGACAATTATACGATACAACACCGTTTAAAGAAGGTGTTGGCATCGATTTAGCACGTTTATCTTTGGAAAAGGCAGAGACATTAAAAGGACAACGTCCACTTACATACTATTTAACAGATAAACCACAAGAAACGAAGCACATATTTGATACGGCTGTAAGTACGTCTGTCTTATACTTAATAGAGGATATTCCGCAACATGCGAAAGATTTAAAAGAGGTATTGAAACCAGGCGGCGTTTATTACGCTTCATTCGCGGATTTAACTCATAACCCGAGTCGTCAGTTTATGGATGACACGATTAATCAATATGGTGCCACACCGTCTCAGAATCACTCTCTAAAACATATCGTTGATAGCTTTGTGAATGCAGGATTTGAAGTTGCAGTAATGAAAGAGCCTGTACCTGACGTGATTGATTTAATACATTATAGCGATTTTTATTTATCACCAAATGATTATTTACAAACATTATATGAAGAATCATTTTTAATCAAAGCAAGAGTGAAAGAAGGTACTGAGAAATGAAGAAACGTATATTAATGACGGTAGCAGCAAGTGCTACGCTCTTATTAGCGGGTTGTGGCAATGGTCAAAAAGAAGATAAAGATGTTACGGTATCGCTACCTACTGAAGCAAAGGCGGATAAACTTGACGCGCAAGGCTATGATGCAGCGATGCCCGTTTATAGTGCAGTGTATGATGCATTAGTTAAATACGACAAAGATAAGGGCGTTAAAGCAGGTTTAGCAGATAAATGGCGCGTTGATGAATCAGGGAAAGTTTATGAATTCCATTTGAAAAAGAACGTTAAATTCTCAGATGGTTCAGCATTAGATGCTAAGGCCGTGAAATTCTCAATTGATCGTGCGAAAGCGATGAATAAAGATACGACTGTAGAAACGTTAAAAAAATTAGATAAGGTCGTTGTTAAAAATGATCACGTGGTCCAAATTAGATTGAAATCTCCATCAAATCAAGTGTTAAATGAATTAACACAAGTGAGACCGTTGCGTATTATGAGTCCACATTCAGTAGAAGATGGTAAAGTAAACGGTAAATTTGAAAAAGCGATTGGGACAGGTGCATTTGTTGTTGATAAAACTGGTAAAGAAAAAACGACAATGAAGCCAAATAAATATTTCGACAACGGTCACCCAGTCAATTATCATCTTGCATTCCAAACGATTGAAGATGGGGACTCAAGAAATTCTGCAGTACAAAGTGGTTCTGTAGATATTTCTGGTGGTGCTTTAGGTATGCTCTCAGATGAACAAATCAAACAAGATAAGAAAAATAAGAACTTAACGATTGAAGATAGACCTAGCACAGTAAGTCACTTTATGGCATTTAACCCTAAAAATGATGTATTAAATCATCGCGCAATTCGTGAAGCGATAAGTAAGAGCATCGATGCGAAAGACATTGTGGGCAAATCTGTAAATGGTCTGTTCCAGAAGAACGTACAATTTGTGACTAAAGATAATCAACAGCCACACGATTATGATATGAAAGCGGCTGAAAAGTTACTTAAATCAGAAGGCTATCATAAAAACGATGACGGCATCTTTGAAAAGAATGGCAAACCTTTATCATTTAACTTAGTCATTCAAACTGCAGAGTTCCCAAGTTGGAAAGATAAAGCAGAAAAAGTGCAACGTCAGCTTAAACAAGCCGGTATTAAGTTAAATGTGAAAACGTTAGATTCACAATCATACTATGATACATTATGGACGAAAAAAGACTATGATTTGATTTTCTATAGAACATATTCAGATGCACTAATGCCTTACAACTTTATGAGTTCAGTGTTTAAAAATAATGATGGTCAACCAGGCGTGTTAGCTGATGATGAAACATTAACGAAACAGCTAGACGATTTCCCATCAACCGTATCAAAAGAAGACCAACAGCGTTCGTTTGATGACATATTTAAACACTTTAATCAACAATACTATGGTGTGCCAATTGCTTATCCAAATGAGACGTTTGTAGTGAGTGATAAAGTAAAACAATTCAAATTCTCTGGACTTACGGATGCACCAATTGATTATAAAGCGTTGAAAGTTAATGAATAACAATGCTCAAACGTACAATTAAATTCATACTTTATTTAATCGTAAGTTCGTTTATTATCTTCATTTTAGTTGAGAAGACATCTGGTAATCCAGCGATTCTGTATCTACAACGTCATGGTTATACGTCGATTACGCAAGACAATATTGAAGCGGCACAACATCAACTTGGCTTAGGACAACATGTGTTACTTAGATATATCGATTGGGTTGGACATGCACTTACGGGCAACTTAGGATACAGCTTTAGTACCAACGAAGCGGTTACCGCTATGATAATGGAAGCCATCATGCCGACGCTTGTGCTAATCATTGTCTCTAGTTGTATCATGTTGCCATTTGGCTATATTGTTGGTTACTTCGTTGGGACGCGTCCGCATACACGTTACGCTAATGGAATTCGTGGATTCGCCCAAGTGATGACCTCAATGCCAGAATACTGGTTAGCTATTTTATTCATTTATTATTTAGGCGTACGTTGGCAATGGTTACCATTTGTAGGTAGTGATTCATGGCAACACTTTGTGCTGCCCATCTTCACAATTGTTGTTATAGAAGGGTGTCATATCTTATTGATGACAGCACATCTGATTGCGCAAACGTTAGATCAAGATGCGTATCAACTTGCGCAGTTAAGACATTTCTCGTTAAAAGCGCGTATCATCGTACAAATTAAAGAGATATTTGCACCACTAATGACCATTTCAATTAACAGTGTCATTCATTTAATTGGAAAAACCGTAATACTTGAAGTTATCTTCAGCATGTCTGGTATAGGTAAATTGTTGATTAATGCTATTAACCAACGAGATTATCCACTAATTCAGGGCATTGTCATCTTTATCATCGTCTTTATTATGCTAATGAATTATTTAGGCGATGTGATTATCTTGAAGAATGAACCTAGACTTCGACGACGTCACACCCAGCAGTCAGGCAATGAGAAAAGAGGTGCGATGTGATGAAAAAATATCAAACGTACATCGCAATAGGTTCACTATTGAGTTTGATAGTTGTATTAATGACGTATGGTTTAATGCAAGACACGCAACATTTGGATCCACTTGAGTCACCTAATGGACAACATTGGTTGGGTACCGATCAATTAGGCAGAGACTTCTTAGTAAGACTGATTGTCGGTAGTCTTGTCACATTGAGTTTAACAGGTATAGTGATTCTATTAAGTGTTTGTATAGGACTTATCTTTGGCTTAATTGCAGGCATAGAAAGACGATGGTTAGATCAAATCATTATGTTTGTTGCCGATATGTTGTTGGCTATTCCGTCATTTATTATCGCATTAGTCATTTTAAGTTTAGTAAGTAACTCCATGATAGGTTTAATACTTGCTTTAACGATTGGATGGATAGGACGTTATTTACGTTACTTCAGAAATTTAACGCGAGATATTCAAAAACGTCCATTTGTTCAATATGCACGATTGAGTGGGAACTCAACATTCAAAACGACAGTAACACATGTGATTCCACATTTATTAAGTAATATATTCGCTTTGGTAACGGCTGACTTTGGCAAAATGATGCTCAGCATATCTGGCCTTGCCTTTCTAGGACTAGGTATTAAACCGCCGACGCCTGAGTTAGGAACCATTCTTTTTGATGGGAAAAGTTATTTCAACGGCGCACCGTGGCTCTTCTTCTTCCCGGGTGTATTGTTAGGAGGTTTCGCCTTATTATGTCAAATCATCAACAAAAAAATAACGCAGTAAATACGGTAGTCAACGTCAATCAATTATCGATTTTAGATCAAGAGAAAGTATTGTTAAAAGATGTTGATTTGACAGTAACTAAAGGTGCATTTCATTGCATTATAGGTGAAAGTGGCAGTGGGAAATCACTGTTAACAAGAACAATACTGGGAATGAAGCGACCACAATTAAGTTATCAAGGAGATATTGACATCGATTTAACTAAAACAGATGCAGTGTTTCAAGATGTTCAAAGTAATATGTTTCAAAATATAACATTAGCTAAGCATTTCCAATACATTTATGAAGCTAATCGTACACATCTGACGAAACAGCGTATTAAGGATGATGTCTTACAGATGATGCAATTACTTGGTTTAAGACAAGGGGAACAATTACTTGAGCGTTATCCTTTTGAACTTAGTGGAGGTATGGCGCAACGTGTCGCCTTTATAATGTCATTAATTAGACGTCCGGACTACTTATTTTTAGATGAACCGACGAGTGCACTTGATCAAGACAATGTTAAAAAGTTTATGCATTACCTTCTTAAGGCACAAGAACGCTACCAAATGACCATCGTTTTTATCACACACGATATTAACTTAGTAAAAGATTTTGCCACGCATATTAGTATTATGCAGCAAGGTCAATTGATAGAAAGTGGTGAGGCGGCGTCAATCTTAACTAAGCCGACACATAGTTACACGAAAAAATTAATTACGATTGCACATCGGAGACAACCTTATGCTTAAAATTGAGAGATTAACCAAATATATAGATACGCAACTGATATTTAAAGAGATATCATGTACAATGAATGACCAGCACTTGCTCATAAGTGGTGAGAGTGGTTGTGGTAAATCTACGTTAGCCAAGATTATCGCTGGCTTAGATACGGACTATCAGGGCGAATTATATCTTAATGGGCGTTTGCGTGAATCTTATACGTCTAAAGAGTGGATGAAGCACATCCAATATGTACCTCAATATCAACGTGATACCTTAAATCAGCGTAAAACGGTATTAGCTACACTATTAGAACCACTTAAGAATTACAAGGTAGATAAACAGCGTTATACATCAAGTATTGAAGCAGTGCTTGAACAGTGTAACTTACCACACGATATACTTAAGCAGAAAGTATCGACGTTAAGTGGTGGTCAATTTCAACGCGTTTGGATAGCTAAAGCTTTAATATTAGAACCAGAGATCCTCATATTGGATGAAGCTACAACCAACTTAGATGTCATTAATGAAGAAGCTATACTTCAAATGCTAATGTCTTTAAAGACGACGCAATTAATCATTATTTCACATGATGCTTATGTCTTAAGCCGATTTAACGGTGTTCAATTACCGCTCAAACAATGGAATCAGTAGCGTTGAAATATAGTCACACGTCACCTCCCTCAGCCTGTTTTAAATCTTAAATAATAAAGAAGTTTGAAAATATTTAAAACAGGGCATATTTTACTAATTAAACCTTTCATGAAAAATGAAACGGCATAAGGTTTTTAACTTTTATAGGGGGATTGTCACATGAATATATATATAAATTACGTTACCAACATTACAAAGATATCGTAGATGATAATATCTTAACGGTCTTTGTATTAGCTAAAAATGAAGAAGAAGTTGAACAATTCGCGAAAAAAGTAAGTTATGCAGTTGAGAGTATTACTAAAATCTCTCAAGAAGCGTATGAAAAAGAAAAAGAAAAAAATGAACATTTCGGACTTGAACATGCTGAAAATTATTTAGATTAATCGTCCGATACTGTGAATCATTAGAAGAGATTAAGGCAATGAACAGTTGCGTTAATCTCTTCTTTTAAAATATAACAAGCGTGCATTATCTATTTAGTTGACAAATCAACCAATACGTTATATAGTTAAATAGTTGATAAGTCAACTATATGAGGTGAGGCAATGCGAAACGATAAAGAATTTGAGTATCGTGATATTAAATTTATTGGAAAATTATCATCGAAAATATATAGACGGGGCAATATTTATATTACAGAGCAGTTAAAGCCATACGGAATTAACTATATCCAGGTGATGTGTTTAGTTGCACTCTATATTGAGAATGGTATAAGACAAGAAACCATTGTTGAAGACATCGGTGTAGATAAAGCAAGCGTGAATCGAGCAATTAAGTATTTAGAAGAAAAGGGTTATATTACAAGAGAACGCAATCAAGACGATAAAAGAGCGTATAATTTATTTCTTACGCCTAAAGCAATGGCATTTAAAGAAATAAGTTGGGACATTTTAAGTAATTGGGAATTAATGATTTCCGAGGGTATTGATGCTCAAGAGAAAGCAATCGCTTTCGATGTCTTAAAGAAAATGTCGCTAAATGCAGACAAATACTATAAAAATTAAATGAATCAAGGAGTATATATCATGATTAATAAAGACAATATGGAACATGCAATTGTATTAGGTGGCGGTGGATCACTTGCGATAGGTTGGGAATTAGGATATCTTTCAGTCCTTTCTAAAGCAAATATCGATGTGAGACACGCAGATTTAGTTATTGGTACCTCTGGAGGTGCTCAAGCTGGGACGAGTTTAACATCTCAACAGAGTTGGGACGAGATTTATGAACAACAAATTGCGCCAAAAGCCAATGAAGCACCACCAGTAGATGACATGTCTGATATTTTTGCCAGATATGCTCAAATAAAAAAATAGTGCACACACACCAAAAGAATGGATTGAAAATTATAGTGTCTATGCATTAGAGGATCACAAATTTAATGAAAGCGTCCATATTAATCGATTACAAAATAGAATTAAAGTATCCAATTGGCCTGAAAATCTGATGATTACGGCAGTAAATGCGAATAAAGCAGCGCGTGTTGCTTTAACTTCAGATAGTCAAGTCGACTTGCATAGAGCAATGGCCTCAAGTGGTTCATTACCTGGTGTGTGGCCGGCAACAACCATTAATGGTGAGAAACATTTTGATGGTGGCTGTCATTCTATGGAGAATGCCGATTTAGCTAAAGGTGCCAAAAAAGTACTTATCTTTGCGACAAACCTTCCTGTATCAACACCATACAAACTTGAAGATGCGATAAAAGAACTCGAAGAAAGTGGTTCAGAAGTTAAATTAATTACACCAAGTAAAGCAGTGTTCGATAAATTAAATGAACTCGGTGGCAATACGGTTAATCCAGCTATTAGACCTGACATTTTTAAAGCGGGGGAAGCACAGGCCCTTGAAGATGTAGAGATGATACGAAGCTTCTGGAATGAATAAGCCTGATTGGCTTCCAAAGTAATGAAGAAAATAGATATAAAAGGGGGAACGCAAACATGTCTAACCGTTTCGATCATGTTCAACCACCCAATCAGTTTAAATATAAAGAAGGACAAACCATATTAAAGCAACAATATGATTTCGTCTGTGATAATCGAATTTATTTTAGTGAAACGATCTATCGAGATTTGCATAATCATTCATATCGCTTGTATGTAGACGTACTTTCGCCGATTGGAGATTATGGTTTGGGATTAGATTTTAATGATATAGATGCGATTTATAGCAAAGTGATTGAACCAAAATTAAACCATCAACTCATCAATGAGACGTTACCGGATATGAACACGACTGCTGAAAATATTGCAATGTGGATTTGGGATGAATTTGAACAACATCTTCCAGAACAAAATGATATGTATGAATTACAATTATTTGAGACTGACCGCCATGGGGTAAGTCTAAATCGTACAATAATGAAGCCGTAATATACAATTGAACACTATAAAAGTATGGTTCTCAAGGATGTATTTTCAATTAAGTGCTATTTATATTAGTATTTAAAATTTAAATATTTTGATTATATATAAAACATTGATATAATTATTATAGTAGAAAGTCTACAATTTTTTATTTTGGAGGAACATATTTGGGGACCACATTTAGTCTTATTACTTTTATATTATTATTAGTCCTAACGGCTTTTTTCGTTGCAACAGAGTTTGCTATCGTAAAAGTCAGAGAAACAAGAATTGCGCAATTGTCTAATGCAGGAGAGAAGAAAGCAATCGCTGCTAAAAAAGTTGTCGATCATCTTGATGAATATTTAGCTGCCTGTCAATTAGGTATTACCATTACTGCACTAGGTATAGGTATGGTTGGGGAATCAACATTTGAATTTATTCTACATCCGTTATTCAGTAGTATCGGTATTCCTGAAGCGTGGATACATCCATTTACAATTGGTGGTGCATTTGTTATTGCGACATTTTTACACGTAGTTGTAGGTGAGATGGCGCCTAAGACCATTGCGATTCAAAAAGCAGAGTATATTACATTACTCTTTGCAAAGCCGATTATCTTTTTCTATAAAATAATGTATCCATTTATTTGGATATTAAATGGTGCAGCACGATTAATCTTGAAAATGTTCAACATGAAACCAGCTAAAGAGAGTGAAGTATTCCACTCTGAAGAAGAATTAAAACAATTAATTCAAGATAGCCATGAAGGTGGCGAAATTAATGACAGTGAATTACACCATATCAATCAAGCATTTAAATTCGATAATTTAGTCGCAAAAGATATTATGATCGATCAAGCACATGTTAAAACACTCAATTTAAATACGCACTTTGATGATGCGATTCAACAAATTAAAGTAGATGCGTTTACGAGATATCCAGCTGTTAAAGATGATCAAATCGTTGGTTTTATCCATTCCAAATCACTATTTAACGTGGATCAGCCATCTAAGTTAGAGACATTTGTTAATCCAATTATCAACATTAAACCGGATACGCCATTGAAGCATATCTTGGAAATAATGAAGAAGAAAAAAGTTCATATTGCCGCAGTTTATGACGATGCTGATTTCAAAGGAATCATTACTTTAGAGAATATTCTGGAAGAAATCGTAGGCGATATTGAAGATGAATATAATTAATGTGAATATAGTCTTATATAATTAATGTAATTGTTTATATTGACCCTATCATTGAGATTTGAAAGTCTGAATGATAGGGCTTTTTTATGAATCGATTTAAAAAATTGACATCTAACTCAACTTGTAACTATAATGGTTACATGAGGTGAGAAGATTGAAAATTAGTAGTCGTTTTACTGTGGCTGTGCACATTTTAGCGTTAGTCAAACTAGAACAGTCGCAACCATTAACGTCTTCTTGGATTGCCAGCAGTGTGAATACAAATGCTGTCGTCATTAGAAGGTTAGTTAGTAAATTAAAACAAGCGAACTTAATTGAAACACAGCAAGGTAGTGGCGGTATTCAATTGTTGAAACCATTAACGGACATTACATTACTTGATGTATATCAAGCGGTGGAAGTAGTAGAAGAAGGCGAATTATTCCAAATGCATGAAGACACGAATATGAATTGTGTTGTAGGTGCTAATATTCAAAGCGTACTTGAAATCGTTCTCTTACGCGCACAAGATGCGATGGAAGGTGTCTTGGCGAATGTTACGATGGAGGATATCGTTTCAGGTATCTTGCAACAAAACGGATAAGTCGTCATCCGTTATATCCAACTTGTAACTAAAATGGTTACAAGACAAAAACAACAATACGAATTCACTATAACGACCTAATTGACGCATATCACCATTGAAATCACTATAAATACAAATAAGTGGAGGAATAAATAATGAAAATTGGCATTATCGGAGCAACAGGTAAAGTAGGAACTAAAGTATTACAAGAAGCAACACGTCGTGGTCATGAAGTGACGGCCATCGTCAGAAATGCGGCTAAATTAAATCACTCAGATGTCAAAGTGATTGAAAAAGATATTTTTAATTTAACAACAGAGGATATTAAAGATCTTGATGTCGTTGTTAATGCGTTTGGCGCACCACTCGGCGAGGAAGAAGCCCATGTTGAAGCAGGACGTGCGTTAATTGCATTATTAAAAGATGTAGATACAAGAGCGATTATTGTTGGAGGTGCGGGAAGTCTATTTGTGGATGAGGCACAAACAACTCGTGTCGTTGATACACCAGATTTTCCAGATGTTGTTAAACCAACAGCTAAAGGTCAAGGACGCAACCTTCAAGACCTTAAAGATGCAGAAGGTATCACTTGGACATTTGTAAGTCCATCTGCAGAATTTGATGCGGAAGGTAAACGCACAGGATCATATACATCAGGTAAAGATCAATTATTAGTTAATAGTCAAGGTAATAGTTACATTAGCTATGCAGATTATGCGATTGCGATTGTAGATGAAGCTGAAAATGCAGACCACATTAATGAACGTTTTACTGTTGTTGGCGAACAAGCGTAATTGATTAAACGAGCCATTTAAGACAAGTGGATATATTGTTTGAGTATAAATATACAAAGGGCGTGGAACAGAATGCTTTATGATTCATTGTTCCACGCCCGTTTTCTATGGCTAATACGATGGTTTTTAATGTATATCTTATTTCATTCCGGATTTCGCCATTTGGATAAAGGTCTTAGCTGCTCTGGATAACCGTTTTTTATCATTTTCTTTATATGCTAACACGACTTGATTGTAATAATGATGCGGGTTCAACTGGACAAACGCACCATTAAATCGATCAGATGTCATATCTTTAACACTTTTAGGGACAAATGTGATAGCAATACCTTCATTTACGAGACGAAGCGCGTTCTCTACACTCACCGTTTCCATCATTACGTCAGGTACGACATGATAATCGTTTAAGATTTGATTGGTTAATTGACGTAACGTCATTTCAGGCTTCAGCAAGATAAATTTTTCATTATGCAATAAATGAAATGGGAATTTACCATCATCTGCATGGGCTTTCGCTTGGTCGATAAGGTCATGCCCAGGCGGTAATGCTAGATAGACATTTTCGGTATACAAAATATCATAAGATAAATCCTCAGTGTACAACGGTAAAATTGTTACACCGATATCCACTTTCTGATCGGAAACAATTTGTTCGATTCGATGTGCCACTTCTTCTACCAATTCAATCTCGACGCCAGGGTAATGCTCGATAAATTTTGGCAAGATACTATAAAGCGTATGTGTAGCTAAAATTGGATTTACACCTATACGGATGCGTCCCTTTTTCAAATTAGAAATCGTCTGTAACTCATCGCGCATTTGCGTGTCGATATCCTCAATGTCGTGTAAATAATCTAGAAATCGTTCAGCTGAATAAGTGAGTTCTAAAGGATTACTGTCGCGATTAATCAAAGTAACGCCTAAGTCATGCTCGACTTCTTTAATATAACGACTTAAATAGGGTTGAGATATATAAAGATGTTTCGCTGCGTGTGAAATACTGCCATAACGTTGAATAGCTTCTAAATATTGAATTTTATTTTTATAAGTCATGTAGATGACCGCCTTTCATCGTGCTATATATGGCTATAACTATTTAGTTATACATTTGATAGTTAAATACGTCTTTTACATTTAGACTATAAGGTCAGATAATAGATTTAGACATAAAACAGACACATTTTCCAGAATGCGTATTGTTAATTTCATACCTTTGGGGGTGACATGATGGACATGATTGGAACGATAGGGATTGTATTGGCAATTCTTTTCATTATATATATGTCAGACAAGAACTATTCTATTTTAGTTATAGGTCCTTTGGCATCTATTATAGTCATTTTGACGAACAATTTACCATTTTTCGACTCATTAATTGGTACGAAAGCGTCATATATGACTGGGTTAGCAGATTTTATCGTTAGCTTCTTTGGCGTTTTTATACTTGGTTCATTATTAGCGAAATTTATGGACGACAGTGGCGCAGCACAATCTATCGCTGAAAAGATTGTGTCAAAAACAGGAACGAATAGTCCATATGCTATTTTAGTTGCCATATCCATTATTACAGCAATCTTAACATATGGTGGTATTAGTCTTTACGTCGTTGTATTTGTATTAATTCCATTAGCGAAACCACTTTTCAAAGAGATGGACTTAGCTTGGAACTTAATCGGTATTCCAGTTATGCTTGGTTTGGGTACATTTACCATGACTATGCTACCCGGTACACCTTCAGTACAGAATGTTGTACCAACTAAGTATTTAGGCACAACGTTAACAGCAGCACCGATATTAGGTATTGTAGGGACGATTGTCGCAATTGTATTTGGTCTTTGGTATATGAAACATGCATTAAATAAAAGTATCGCAAAAGGTGAATCCTTTGCAGACTATAATATCAAGGATATGCAATTTGACAAGAAGGAACAGACACCGCATTTTCTATTAAGTATATTACCAATTGTCGTGCTTATTGTGATGAATATCGTTGGTAGTGCAATGGGTATTTCCAATATTATACTGATCAGTTTAACGACAGCGATTATACTTTCAGCACTTCTATTCTTTAAATACATTCCAGTTAAAAGACAAGTGCTCAATGAAGGTGCATCTAATTCATTAATGCCAATGTTCCTTACCGGCTCAGCAATTGCATTCGGTACGGTTATTACATTAGCACCAGGGTTCGAAACGATTCGCTCATTAATATTAAATATTCCGGGTAACCCATTAATTAGTTTAGCTGTTGCATCAGCACTATTTGGTGTGATTACAGGTTCACTCGGCATTGTGTTACAAGCATTTGGTCAACACTATGTTGATATGGGCATTGATCCTGAAGTGATTCACAGAGTTGCAGCGATGTCATCATCAATATTTACAGTAATGCCTCACACAGGCGTTGTATTAACATTCTTTGCAATTACTGGTTTAACACATAAAAACGGCTTTAAATATTTATTCATTACAAATACCGGTGCCAACCTTTTAGCGTTGATCGTCATATTATTAGGCGTAATTATTTTTTAGGAAAAGGCAGCACCAAACACTTATAGGAGGTAATTCATTATGACAAGAAATGTAATCGTAACAGGTTCAGCACAAGGAATAGGATTTGCAATTGCGCAAGCATTTGATAAAGAACAGGATCGTGTGTTCATCTTTGATATGAACCAAGAAGCGGCAGACAAAGCAGCGAATGAATTAAACAATGGCGTTGCATACAAAGTAGATATTACAAACGAAGATGAAGTGTCACAAGCAATTAAAGACGTGAATAATCAATATGGTGCGGTTGATGTATTAGTTAATAATGCAGGTATTCAGCACATCGATAAAGTTGAAGATTTCCCATTAGATCAATGGAACAAAGTCATTGGTGTTATCCAAACAGGTACATTCTTAATGACTAAACACGTGTTACCTTCAATGAAACAACAACAAAGTGGACGTATTGTGACAATTTCATCAGCACACGGTGAAATGGCAGACCCATTTAAATCAGCTTATGTTGCTTCTAAATTTGCACAAATTGGTTTCACTAAGACAGTTGCGCTTGAAACAGTTAAAGACGGTATTACAGCAAATGCTGTGTTGCCTGGACCTGTGCGTACGTCATTAATTGAGAACCAATTAGCACACCTTGCAAAACAAGATGGCTCAACAGAACAAGAAGCAATGGAAAAATATATTACAGGTAAAATGCCTATGAACCGTTTATTAGAACCTTCAGAGATAGCAGCAACAGTTGTATTCTTAGCTTCTGAAGGTGCTACAGCGATTACTGGTGAAACAATCAGTGTTTCTGGCGGTTCAAACGCATAATCATCAATTATTTTAAAAAATTAAGAAAGGATGTATTTAAAATGGCAGAACTTAAAGAACAATTAATCGGAACTTGGAAATTAGTTAGATATCAAGATGAAGATAAAGATGGCAACATCTTCTTTCCACTAGGTAAAGATGCAACAGGATTCATCATGTATAATCCAGATGGTTATATGTCAGCACAATTAATGCAACAAGGACGTCAAGCTTATGAATCAGGTGACTTACACACAGGCACACAAGATGAAATGGCTGAAGCAGCACATGGTTATGTTGCATATTCAGGTCGTTTTGAATTAGACGAAGAAAATTCAACAGTGTACCACACAATGGAAGTGAGTATGAATCCAACTTGGTTAGGCGATACACAACCACGTTTATTTGAATTAGAAGGCGATACACTTAGCATTGTAAACGGCAATGTGCCTAACCAAAAATTAGTTTGGCAACGTGTGAAATAAAAATACTATTCACGAAATGATTAAGGCGTGCATTTTAAAGGTAGGAATGTTGTGAAAGCGATATGCGTGAGTCAATGTGATGTATAGCTTTCAATAATGGTACTTTGCACATCGTATACAGAGATAAATCGAAGGGAGATGTTAAATATGAGATACAATGAGTTCGAAGGGAAAACAGTTGTTATCACAGGCGCAGCATCAGGAATTGGAAAAGCTACAGCATTAAAATTTGCTCAAGAGAAAGCAAATGTCGTTATCGGAGATGTCGATGAACGTGCGCAACAAACAGCACAAGACATCAATGATAATGGTGGTCATGCAGTATTCGTGAAAACAGACGTTTCTGATCCAGAACAGGTACGCGCATTGATGCAAAAAGCACTTGATGAATTTGGTAGTTTGGATCACGCATTTAATAATGCAGGTATTTTAAATCAACCGAAAAAATTCGCTGATCTTGACCCTGAAACATTCGATAAAGTGATGAATGTTGACGTCAAAGGCGTATTCTTATCAATGAAATATGAATTAGAAAGCATGCTTAAAAGTGGTGGCGGCACAATTGTTAATACTGCATCAGTTGCCGGATTAATTGCTGACCCTCAAATGGGACCTTACATTGCTGCAAAACATGCAGTTGTCGGAATGACAAAATCAGCAGGTTTCGACCATGCAACAGATGGTGTACGTATCAATGCTGTTGCACCTGGCTTAACTGAAACAGAAATGACGAAAGCTTGGAAAGATGATGATGAAAAATGGCAACAAATGATTTCAGGTGTACCAATGGCAAAAGCAGCACAACCTGATGACATTGCTGACATCGTATTATTCTTATCATCTGATTCAGCAAAATTCATGACAGCACAAGTTTACCTTGTTGACGGTGGTCAAACAGCACATTAGTCTTCATATTTATAAGATTTAGTTGTAATGAGTCTGGGACATAAAAATATAATAAAGCTACTTTGCAAATTTGCAGTAGCTGACTGAACTAAGAAGGCACTTAAACTAAGTGCCTTCTTAGTTTTAGTCATGCTTGTGGGCGGGGCCCCAGCAAAGAGAACTTCATCAAGAAATTCTACAAGCAAAGCAAGCTGGGGTTACGATGAATTTAAGAAAATTCTGTCCCACTCCTTTCACCTTTGTCTTTATATTATAAGTCATTATCGGTATAGTTAGGTTCAAACTATATTATAGAGAAAAGTGAGTGGATAACGATGTCAGCAAATATTTGTGCCTATTTAGGTGTATCTGTCGATGGTTATATAGCGGATCAATATGAAAGTGTTCAATTTCTAGAAGAGGTCGAAGGCGAAGGAGATAATGGTTATGCTCAATTTTATGACAGTGTCGATGTTGTGATCATGGGTGGGAATACATTTAGATGGTTACTCGATAATGGCGTTAAGACAAATCCATATGAAGGTAAACGCGTCATCGTAATGAGTACGCAACACGTTACGATAGACTGGGACATTGAATTTTATAGTGGAGACCTAAAGCAATTGTTTACGCAATTTAATAATGCCGAACTGGTTTGGATTGTAGGTGGCGGTGCCTTAATTTCCGAGTTAGTGAATTTAAATATGCTAACATCAATGCGCTTAACGCTGGCACCTAACTTATTAGGTCAAGGTATCAGTTTGTTCAATGATATTAAGGATAACGTTCATTTAACGTTGCGAGATGTGACGCAATATAACCAATTTGTAGAACTTAATTATGACATTAATTACAAATAATAAAAAAATTTAAATCAATTTATTGTAATTCTTAATATAAGTATTGCTATACTTGTTAATAATATGCATAAAGGAGGGAAAGACATGTTTCTTGCATGGAACGAAATTAAACGTAATAAGCTGAAGTTTGGATTAATTATAGGCATTCTTGTATTAATTAGTTACTTACTCTTTTTATTATCCGGCCTAGCGAGTGGTTTAATTAATATGAATACAGAAGGCATCAAGAAGTGGAAGGCAGATGCGATTGTCTTAAATAAAGATGCTAACCAAACTGTGCAACAATCAGTCATAAAAACATCAGACGTTGAAGGCAAATTTAAAGAAGAGGCGCCTTTGAAACAAATGGGCGTTATAGCATCAAATGGAGATAGTGAAGAGAATGCGCTACTCTTTGGTGTAACGTCAAATTCATTTTTGATTCCAAAGATTGAGGAAGGCAAAACATTTGATAAAGATAATGATGTCGTCATTGATCAATCATTGAAAGATAAGGGATTCAATATTGGTGATACGATCAAGTTATCTCAATCTGATGAGAAATTACATATCGTAGGGGTATCAGAAAGTGCTAAATATAACGCTTCTCCAGTTATTTTTGCGAATAATAAAACGATGGAAAAAATCAATCCAGCATTATCATCAGATAAAACCAATGCCGTAGTCGTCAAAGATAGTAATTGGAAAGATAAAAAGGTTGATAGTGATTTAGAAGTTACAGGTATCGATGACTTTGTAGAAAACCTACCAGGCTATAAACCACAAAACTTAACAATGAACTTCATGATTACATTCTTATTTGTTATTTCTGCTACAGTCATCGGCGTATTCTTATACGTGATTACATTACAGAAAAAGAATTTATTCGGTGTGTTAAAGGCACAAGGATTTACAAATGGCTTCTTAATGAAGATGGTATTAGCACAAACCTTTATATTAGCCTTAATCGGAACATTAATTGGTTTAATACTCACATTGCTGACAAGTCTAGTCTTACCTGAAGCGGTACCTGTCCAATTTAATATTGGTACACTCATTATCTTTGGTATCGTCTTAATATTAACGTCACTTGTTGGTAGCTTATTCTCAGTACTATCTATTCGCAAAATCGATCCACTCAAGGCAATCGGATAAGGAGGTGCCACTATGTTAAAATTTGATGAAGTAACCAAAGAATTCCAAGATGGGAATCATATCATTGAAGCAGTTAAACCAACATCGTTATCGTTTGAAAAAGGTGAACTGATAGCCATTGTCGGCCCTTCCGGTTCCGGTAAGAGTACGTTTTTAACAATGGCTGGTGCGTTACAAACACCAACATCGGGTGAAATTTATATCAATGATAAGAAAATTTCGCAAATGAGTCAGAAACAATTAGCTAAAATGAGAATGAAAGAAATTGGTTTTATTCTACAAGCGACCAACTTAGTCTCATTCTTAACAATCAAGCAACAATTCCATTTATTGAAAAGTTATAAAAAAGATGTCTTAAGTACAGAAGAATACGATAAGTTGTTGAATGATTTAGGCTTAAAAGAAATTGAAAATAAATTACCTTCTGAGGTGTCAGGAGGACAAAAACAACGTGTCGCCATAGCTAAGGCGATTTATACGCAACCATCTATTATTTTAGCCGATGAGCCAACTGCATCACTTGATACAGAAAATGCGATGGCAGTTATGGAAATCTTAAAAGAACAATCTAAACAACGTCATAAAACGTGTATCATCGTTACTCATGACGAACGTTTAACTAAATTCTGTGATAAAGTCTTTCATATGGAAGACGGACGTCTAAAAGAAAAATAAACAAATTAAACACCCTCCGAGTAGGCTTTAAGTGGTCCTACTTGGAGGGTGTTTATCATAGGTTGAGATAACTTTAATCAACCATCTATTTATCTTGTAATTCTCTCTCTAAATCAGTTTCATCTTCCATTGCGATGGTCGCTTTTTCAGATTCTTTTTTATATTTTTGATACATAATTACCAGTACAATTCCCCAAACTGGTGCAAAGAGTACAGCATAACGTGTACTACTATTGATCAGTAAAACAATAAAGATAAATGCGAAGAAGACTAGAATCGCATACGCCATATATTTGCCACCTGGCATTTTAAATGTACTCTCATTGTGTAATTCTGGGTTTCTTTTCACGAAGCCTAGATAAGCAATCATAATACAAGTCCAAATCATAATATTAAGTACTGTTGAGAACGTTGTGATTTGAACGAATACTTTCGTAGCGTCTTTAAATATAGCGTTTAAGATAATCGCAATACTTAATAAACCACACGTTAATAAGATAGCGTAATATGGGACACCATGTTTATTCGTCTTATGTAAGAATGGCGGTCCCTGCTTTCTGCCAGCTAAACCGAATAACGTACGGCTATTAGCGAAAATTCCACTATTACATGATGAAGCGGCAGCTGTTAATACAACAAAGTTAATAATTCCCGCTGCAAATGGAATACCAACTAAACCAAATAATTTAACATATGGACTTTCCGCAGGATCTAATTGATTCCAAGGTACAACTGACATAATAACAGCTAATGAACCAATGTAGAATATTAATATACGGAAAGGTACATTGTTAATTGCTTGAGGGATTGTTTTATATGGGTTCTTAGTTTCTCCTGCAGTGATACCGATTAACTCAATACCAATAAATGAGAAGATTGCCATTTGGAAGGCCATTAAGAAACCAGAGATGCCATTAGGGAAGAATCCACCATAACGCCAAATATTCGATACACTTGCTGTACCGTAGTCAGTCTTCATTGCGAAGACAACCATCACAATACCTACAACAATTAACGCAATAATTGTTATTACTTTAATTAGTGATAACCAGAACTCTAGTTCACCAAATAGTTTGGCACTGAATAAGTTCATGCCAACAAGCACAAGAATTGTAAATGCGACAGTTAACCAGTTCGGTATTGCTGGATACCAAAACTCAACATATTTCGCGACAGCTGTTACTTCAGCCATACCTGAAATAATCCAAGTGAGCCAATATGTCCAACCAACCATGAACCCTGCCATTGGACCAATGTGATGATGCGCGATATCCCCAAATGATTTAAATCCTAAATTAGATAATAAGATTTCTCCCATTGCACGCATAAACATAAATAATACGAAACCAACGATAATGTATGTAAGTAAAATCGATGGACCTGCTAAATGAATGGATGCACCGGCACCTAAGAATAAACCAGTACCAATCGCACCACCAATTGCAATCAGTTGTATATGCCTATTGCTTAACTCCCTTTGTAATTTATCTGCCATAATGTTCGTCCTTTCATGAGTATATACATGACTTAAGGTTATGACTGACTATAAATACCCTTAATAATTAGTTAAATAATTGTATTAAATTATGTAATTAATTTTTTTGTTAAGATTAATGATACCCTATTTATTAATTTTTAATCAATTGATAATTAAATGCCGGGCTATTTTAACAAGCACAAATACGTGGATTGAAATCATTGTGATACATCAAATCAGTGGTTTCATTGGCGCTTTCGTTACTAAGGAAGACTGAGGTTAGTCTAAAGTATAGTAACAACGGGAAACATATTATTGTACATAGATGCTATTTGCATTTAAATTATAACTAGAGAAAATGAATAGAAAGTAGGCTAAATCATGCTTAATGACTTTAATGAAATATTAGAAGGTCGCAGATCAGTTAAAGGTTTCGACCCAGACTATAAAATTCCGCATGAGGAAATGAATGAGATGATTGCAAAAGCAACCAAAGCACCTTCATCAGTAAACATGCAACCGTGGCGTTTTGTTGTGGTTGAAAGTGACGAAGCGAAAGCGAAATTGCGTCCATTGATTCAATTCAATACGAATCAAAATGACACATCATCAGCAATGATTATTATCTTCGGCGATTTACATTGCTATGAAGAAGGCGAATATATTTATGAACAAGCGGTGCTTAATGGGCACATGCCACAAGAAGTTAAAGAACAAATGTTGCCAATCGTCTTAGAGAATTATAAAAATCGCACACGCCAATCAATGAATGACATTGTGAAAGTAGATAGTAGTTTAGCCGCTATGCAATTGATGTTAGTAGCAAAACAACACGGTTACGATACAAATCCAATTGGTGGCTTTGAACATGAAGAAATCGGAAAAGCATTTGGCTATGATTTAGAACGTTATGTACCTGTCATGATTGTTGCTATCGGTAAGAAGGCTAAAGAGGCACATACATCATTCAGAATGCCAGTTGATCGTGTCATCGATTATAAATAATACGTTAAACATATATTGCAAGACACAGTAGCGAACACCATTGACAACTGTCGATAACGAGTTTTGGCTACAGTCATCTACATGGTGGGGCGGAACAGTAAATTCATAATGAATGCTGTTTCGCCCTTTTTAATTAAAATAAAGACCATGAACATGAACGGTCATATTCAATATATAGAAAAAGGGTATAGCTAAAGACACAGAAATTCACAAAGGGTGATTCACATGGAAAATAAACAATTCGAGACATTAACACACATAGAAAAGGGGTTATATGAAACTACGAAGGCAGTCTTACCATTTGATAAACGTTACCGTATCAAATCATTTGTATTAGAGCGACCATCAGGCAATATCATCATATATCATTCTCCAGGGTTAAATGAGGCAGATTCAGATATTCAATTATTAGGTGGTGCGACGCGCGTTTTAATGAATCATGAGCATGAATCTCTAGGTGGACACCCTCGGATTGATGTACCGTTTTGGATTCATCGAGATGATGTAGCCGCTATACGTCATACAGTGGCCATTGATGGGCAGTTCGAACAACGCGAAACAATTGCAAATGATTTGGAAGTCATTCCTACACCCGGACATACGCCTGGTACAACCATGTTTCTATGGAATAATGGTGAGCATCGCTTCCTGTTTACTGGTGATTTTTTATGTGTAGAAGGTGGCGAATGGCGTACTGTAATATTGCGTTCAAGTGATCGAGACGCATCGATTAAAAGCTTGGAGATGATTCGTGATTTAGCGTTTGATGCGATTGTACCTTGGGTTGCGATTGAGGGTGAAGACGCAATTTATTATGTTGAGAATGAAGAGGATAAACAAAATAGAGTGCAAAAGATAATTGACCGTGTTCGTCGTGGTGAAAATACGTAAACAAAATATGAATAGTTTATTAAACGGAGTGATAGCATATGAATATCAATAGAGGCATTAATCATATTGGACTGACTGTACCTGATATCGAAGCGGCGACAGCCTTTTTCAAGGAAGGCCTTAATGGCAAGATTGCCTATGATAGTCAACGAAAGAACGACGTGCCACGTGGTGGAGAAACGGTTGAACGCATACTTGGCTTAGAAAAAGGGGCCGTCATTATTCATAAACGTATGATGGTCTTTGGTAATGGAACGAATATAGAAATGTTTGAATTTAAAGATGCGCATCAAGGTCAAGCGCAATCATTACAGGATATTGGTTTTACGCATATTTCATTTTATATCGAGGCAGAACATTTTGATGAAGCTGTTAAACAGTTAATGTGTGCTGGTGGACAGTCGATATCTGAGCCTCATGCGAATACAAAATATGAAGATACAGAAGGTAACCGTACCGTTTATGTGAAAAGTCCATGGGGAAGCTTAATCGAATTACAAACCGTGCCGAATGGATTTTACTATCCAGATGATAGCGAAGCAGCCGTTTTTGTGCCGAAAAAGTTAGACGATTGATTAGTGAAAAGTATATCAATATTCATTAATATGACACATTTGTCATATTTAAAAATTTAAGTATTTTCTCCTTTTGAATTAAGGTATAATGCCTTTGAGCCTAGGACATAAATAATTTAATGATGTTATTATACCAATTCGCAGTAGCTGACTGAACTGAAAAGGCGCTTAAATCAAGCTTTTCTCAGTTCTAGTCATCCTTGCGGGGGTGGGCGGGGCCCCAACACAAAGAAATCACGAAAGTGATTTTACAAGCTAAGCAAGTTGGGGTTACGACGAATTTAAAAGAATTCTGTCCCACTCCCAAGCTAGATGTTTTAGGGGGATTCGGGCTGTTTGATAGATACTATTTTGAATATCTATGCTTAAAAAGGGTATAAATTTAAAGACATAAATTTTTTGATATGTCAACAAAAATTTAAGGGAGTAATAGTCATGATTGATATTCAAATTCAAAAATCAGAATTAATCGAAGCAATTGAAAGTATTGTAAAAGAAAAAGTATATGTTGAAAGTGACGATGCATGTGAAGTATTAGCGACTGAGATTGTCAATGGCTTGGAAGAGTTGAATAGCGATGAAACGCAAGCGAATAATTTGCTAGGTCTAAATAGTGAATTGCAGCACAAGGTTGATCAATCAAATGGCGCAATCGATAAAGTAACCGTCTCCACTGCAGGTAATGCCTCCAGTAACGTACAATCTATGAATGCGCGTGCGAAATAGTCAGTCGTGGTTAACATAATCATGATGAACAAGAGACCTTTCAAGTACAATGGCAATCAACGACAAATGATAAGCACCACCTATGTTAAGAAGCAAATGCTTTTTAAGATAAGTAGTGCTTATTTGATTTGTCATTTATTTATGAAAATAAGACTTTCAAAATATTAAATAAAGAACCTATTAATTGAAGCACAGTACCAGACATGAGAGGACCTCCCTTCGGTTAGATTGAAATATGTGTTAAACCTCACGTGTTAGCGACTCACTTTGAACTAAATCATCGGCTAAACTATGCCAAAATTGTTGTAGTTCGTCTCTAGTACGCTTCGTATCAGAACTATCTTGACCTACAAAATCGATATGGTCCCAATCGTGTTTCGTTGGAGTGACTTGCCAAATGCCTTTTTGATTCGTATCTGTAGCTTGAGTAAAGGCTTGATTAAATGGATGTTGTGACGAAATAACAGACACTAAGCCATCATTTTCTCGCCATTCTTTTTCAGCTACTTTGCCGATCACATTAGCAGTAAGGGTGAACGGGAAATATAAATTTAAATCTGATTTTTGACGTCCGAATAATGATGCATGTGTTGATTCACCAGTGTATGTTTTATATACAATATTTGGATTTAAAGATGTTTGGCGATTAAGATTTGTCGCGCCTTCACGTGTTAAATCATAAAAGCCATTGTCTTTTGTTTGCCATAATTTAGAATCTTTAACACGTTTGGCGTAGTCGATATAAGATTCATTCGGTTGTTGTTTTAGACCCCATTGAGACAGACCGAAGTCTACGCGTGAATCTTTATTGCCGAGTACTTTTCCTGCGTCAAAGACAATTTGACGAATAAGTGCCTCGTTACCTAATAAATCTGATGCATGTGTGCCGTTATGTGGCGTACCAAGCGTTGTTATGGAAGAAATCATATTGTCGTGTTGACCTTGGTATAATGGTGAAATTTCACCACCATGAACACGTTGGTATTCCTGTTCTTCTGGATTACCATTTCTTAATAATGCCTCTAATTGACGAATGGTCTGACCACCCATACTATGTCCGACTAGATGGACTTTTTGGCCTGGTTGCCAATCTTTATAGACACCTTCGTATGTTTTGCCTTAACGCTCATGACCATATTTGGCAGCGTGTGCAGCCCCATAATCAACCGTTCCACCTTTAATATAGTAATAAAGTTCAACGGCACGATCGTAGTTACTACCAAATGCACTAATACTTGCTTCATAAGATTCATAACCGTTTTCTTCTAAATCTTGGCGAATGTTTAATTTATCGCCACCCCAATAATGTGCTAATACAGATGGGCTTATATCATCAGTAAAACCACTAAAGCCGTGAACTAAAATAATAGGATCTTGGTTTTTATACTGAGCTTGTTTCGCAACTTTATTGGTTTGATCTTTTGTGCCACTTGCCGCTTGAGATTTAGATTGCGTATTGGTTGTTGCGACTGAATTATTTTTAAGTGTATTTAACCCTGATTGTGCATCTTTATCTTCCTTAGAAGGGTTGTCGTTATTGAAAGGGTTAGTTTGCGCATCAATAGAAATGTTAGCATGATCGCCCTTTTCTGTGTTGAGATCTTGTGATGCTTGAGTTGTCGTTTCTTCTTTTTTAGTTATCGTTTGTTGCTGTGACGGTGTGGTTGCTTTAAGTGCCTCGCTTTGATGGTTATCTTTTAGTGGTGATGGCGCTTGCTGATTGTCGCCTTTGGATTGAGTGGATTGCGTTGACTGTTGTTGTTCAGTTACGCCACTCTTGCTCGAATGTACGTCATTTGAAGACACACTTGTATCCTTAGATTTAACAGTATTTGAATGTGGTTGATTTAAGTCCGCTTGTTTAGTTTCAGATGTTTGGTTAACTTGTGATTCAGTATGTGGTGTCACTTTCTTAGTTGAATCATCCGTCTTCGATGATGGTTCAGATGATTGTAAAGATTGTTCATCTTGCTCTAATGATGCTGCGTGTTCTGTTGATGTGACTTCGTTAGTAGTTGTTTTAGAAGTTGGTGTTTCAGTTGAATGTGTTTGTTGAGAAGTTGATGTCACTTCTGTTTGTTGATTGTCTGTATTTGAATCTGACTTCTCAGATTCTTCAGTAGAAGGTTGATGCGTCTCGTTGGAAGAAACATGATCCTTAGATGCATCCGTTTGATGAAGTTCATTATGTAAGCTTGTTTGATTTTTATTTTCATTTTTAATTTGAGACACATCGTGCTTTGCTTGTGCAACGGATTGAACTTGTCCCTTTTGAGCCTCTGGTGTGTCATTATCCCCAATAGATTGTGCTGACGCCGTATCAGGAGTTCCCACTTCCTGTTGTTTCTCGGCTGCCTGTGCTGAGCCACCTCCCATGAATAGCAAAGTCGCTACTACAATTGATGACGCACCTACGCTTAATTTACGAATACTAAATCGGTTCTCTCTTGTTTTCATAAACAGCACCTCTATTTTATTTAATTTTTGAAAATGTAAATCAATGAATCCATGTTAGATAAATAAATTAATAATTACACGTGGTAAGAATTCAAACAATTTGCTAAATATCGCCTTAATTTCTTCCATAATGACCTTCCTTTCTTTTGAAAAGAGAAAGCGTTTGCAGAACTAGATAAAAAATATGTATTGATAAGGACAGTTCAAGTGGAGAAACGTATCTCTTTCAAAGTAATTTAAACAAATAGTAACCTTGCGCACAGATAATTGTCAACTCATGCCAATATATAAGCGTAGCGTTTAAGACGTAAACCATAAAAAAAAGACTGAAACGATCATCGTTCCAGTCTAGAAATAGCGGAGAGGGAAGGATTTGAACCAACGCGAGCAAAAAGCTCCTACCAACCATAAATTATTGGCCTCTTTAGCCAGGCTTGAGTACCCCTCCATAAATATATTTTTTTAATATGTTTTACATTTTACCTCTATCAATTTATTTTGTAAACAAAAAATACTTTGTTTTTGTTATTAAATTAAAAAATAAGTCTAAAGTTTTATTAATTAATACGTCTAAAGACGTATATTGTCCTACTAATATCATATAATAATATTGAAAAATGATTATATTGAGCGATGTATGTCGTGACATAACTATATAAAAGAAAGGTATTGAGGAGAATAATATGTGGAAAACAAAAGTTGGTAAAACGTTTATTGCTAGTGTAGTGATTGGAGCATCGATGTTTGGTTATGCTGGACATCATGAGGAAGCGCAGGCTGTTGGTAATTATTACTATGATGGCACACATGCAGGTGAGTATTCAGGGTATTTAAAAGCTAAAAAAATTGCTAAAAGTTCAATTTCTAACCAATATTATCCAAATGCATCTAAAAGCAATTTAAAATCTATTGGTCGTGTGTCGAATCTAAACGGTTGGAAGGTGGGGATTCCAAAATATAAAGGACAAGACTCAATGGGTACTGGCACGGTTATTGGTGCGCATACTTTTGTCACAAATGGGCATGTTATTGATGATCAATATGGTAAAGCCGCAGCACCAAAATATATTAAATTTCAATTGAATCGTAATGGTAAATCAATACCTTATACTTTTCATGCGAGTGAAGTGATTAAAGTACCGCAGTATGATATTGCCATCGTCCATACAAAAGAAAATATGTCGAAGTATGCTAAACCGATACGTATTGCGACAGATTCAGAAATTAAAAAATTGAAATTTAATACACCATTATATTCTTTAGGTTACTCAAAAATAAACGAAGACAACACGAAACCATATTACAGTAAATTACGTGTTACACAATTTTCTCCTAACGGCACCGAAATTCAAACGAAAGACTTTTTCAGATCAGGTGCGTCTGGTTCACCGATGTTAAATAGTAAATATAATACAATGTACGGTATGAGAACGTATGGCCATAATTTAGGTGGTACCGCAACTGATTTGTATGGTAAGCAAGAAATGGCTGGCGGAGAGTCATTTAAAGGGTACGCTGGTAAATTTGTCCGTCAACATATTAAGTAATTGGATTGAATAAATAGAATAACAAGCGTTTCGCAATTTATCTTACAAAGGGAATAAAGGGTGGAGAGAAATGAAGAAACAGTATTTAATGATTGGTGCAATAACGGGGACAATGCTGTTAGCCGGCTGTAGTTTAAGTGACTTAGGACTAGGAAATGGCTCATCCGATGATAAGAACACGTCATCACAAACGGATAAATCGAATAAAGATAGTAATTCGAAATCTGATAATAGTACTAATAATAAGAAAAATAATGATGCGAATTCAGTAAACAGTGTTAAAGATTTAAATCAAGCTGAGAAAGTCGCATTAGCGCTAAGTGATGACCGTGTGTCTAATATAGCGATAACTGCCAATGATTTAAAGCGTCATTCATACATTGAAAATAGTAATACTGGGAAAAGGCAACAAAGTATAGATAAATACGAGTTACAAGCAACTGGAGAAGCCGTTGAAGACGCACCAGAAGGGATGACATTTTATAGTGCTTCACCTGGCAAAGGATCCTTTGCGACGTTAATCGGTGTGAGTGATGATAAAGTAGCAGTAATAGGTACGCAAAGTCCAGGTAAATATCAACAATTTATTCAATCCGACTTAGGGTACGAGCTTGATTTAAATGCGTTATATCGAAAGTATGGTAAGGATTCAGATTATAAGAAAGTGGCAAAACAAATTTCGATTAGTGGCGGTTCTAATAGTACGCATTCGGCCGACAGTAATGATAAAAATACGAAAGAATACTTTGCTAAAATATGGCTGACAGCACGAAATGATGCGGATGAAATATTTAATGGAGAAGACCATACGTATGAACCTGTAGATATGTCCGGTGAACCGATTAATCCATATAATGAAGATGCGTCAGAAGTGTATCCGGAGGGAACTATTGTATTAAGTCCATCTGTTACAGCACTTGGTCACATTACGTTTAAAGATAATAATGATGGGACAGTCACATTTTATGATGTGCCAAGTCATTTCCAAGACCATCGTTGGACTGAAGATGGCTACTCTAAACAAGAAACAGCTCGAATTTTGAATAATGGTCAAACGAAGAAGATGAAGAACGCGTCAGATTCAGAAATTGAAAAGGTAGCAAGTTACATTACATCTGATACGCCTAGACAACCTGAACATTATGATAGTTCAAATTCAGATGACAGTAGCTCAGAAAACTCTGATAATAGTTCAAGTGATGAAACGGTGACACGCGATAATGTGATTGATAAAGTCGAAGCATACGAAGGGCATACCTTAGATACAGACACATACACTTATAAAGAACCAGAAAAAAATTCTGACGGCGATTGGGGATTCTCATTTACTGATAAAAATGGTGAATTAGCTGGATCATATATTGTAACCTCAGATGGAAGCGTTACGAAATATGATGAAAACGGTGAAGAAGAATAAATCTTTAAAATAAACAATATAAGGCACCTCGTTAATTTAGCTTAGTGATGTTTACTAAATTAACGAAGTGCCTAATTTATTGTAATTTGGAGATACATAGTTGAATTACGAATATCTCTTTGCTGGGGAAAAGGAGGGAGTGGGACAGAATTCTTTTTAAATTCGTCG
>NZ_KV838591.1:40327-40750 GCF_001838705.1 Staphylococcus sp. HMSC34C02 | reverse complement strand
GGCGGTAACACGGGTTCGAGTCCCGTAGGAGTCATACAAACAGAAGTGAAATATCGCTTCTGTTTTTTTATGTATATATAACTAATATTGAGGAGAGCTGTCCGAGTCTGGCCGAAGGAGCACGCCTGGAAAGTGTGTAAGCGCCATAAGCGTTTCAAGGGTTCGAATCCCTTGCTCTCCATATGATAAGCCTTATACAATAGGGTTTCGAATTAGCAAGTGTCAAAAAGTGTCAAGAAAACAATTCTCTGACACGTTGACCTTGCTTTTTTATTGTTAGTAAGTTGTTATGTATAGGGGAGTGGGACAGAATTCTTTTTAAATTCGTCATCCGCTCCCAGCTTGCTTTGCTTGTGGGATTTCTTAATGGAATTCTCTCTGCTGGGGTTCCGACCCCAACTTGCTTAGCTTGTAAAATCACTT
>NZ_KV838591.1:39778-40227 GCF_001838705.1 Staphylococcus sp. HMSC34C02 | reverse complement strand
TTTTCAGTTCAGTCAGCTACTGCGAATTTGCAAATAGCGTCATCATATTATTTATGTCCCACTCCCAATGAGATAAGATGGAATATTTAGTTTTTAATTTATGTTTATTTTATTATATAAAAACATTATAATATATATAGATCAACGACAATGCGTGGAGCTTATAAAACGAAATACATTGATTTTCGAGGATTTGAAATGAAAATTTCAACATAAGCAGAAAATGGAGTTAGAGTAATGGGTACTCTAGCTCTCTTTTATATCAAATTAAAAATACTGATAGATTTAAAACTAGAATATCTTTAATTTACAATCATGATCGCATTATTCAATTATCCATTGAAGGGAAATGTAAGAATTAGTAGATAAAATTTATATTGATTTTATTATATAAAAATATTATAATATATATAGGTCAACGACAATGCGTGGAGCTTATAAAACGAAAT
>NZ_KV838591.1:0-39678 GCF_001838705.1 Staphylococcus sp. HMSC34C02 | reverse complement strand
CAATGCGTGGAGCTTATAAAACGAAATACATTGAACAGAGTAGCCAGCCTACTATGAGGCTAGGCAATAATTGAATATCATAGCTTATCAGAGTTTGAAGTGGTAATCATCACTTTAAACTCTTTTTATTTTTTTAAATAAAAGTAGCTTATTATTTATAGTTAAAATACACTTTAAATCTTTATAGTTATAAGTTAATGTCATTAAAATATGCTGCTACTTAAACACAACCAATGCTAACTAACTCAAATATCGTTATAATTAAAATGTATCTAGATGGAGGAATGAATCGTGGATTTTTGGTTAAAAGAGCAAAGTATTAAAAATAGTAATAAAATTGCAGTTACAGATGGAAAACATTCAATAACATTTAAAGAATTATATGATAAAGCACTTTCAATTTCAGAACATATCCTTTCTTTGAATTTGAATAGAGTAGGATTGTACATTAAGAATGATATTGAGTCTATTATGCTTATAAACGCGTGTTGGTTAGCTAATGTTGAAATAGCAATGTTAAACACACGATTAACAGAAACTGAAATGATAAATCAAATGAATTCCATTAATATTACAACTATATTAACGACGCAACCTTTTCATTTGTCGCATTTCAATGTGATACATTTATCTGAATTAGAACAATATCCAAGTCATACCAATGACGCAACATTTAATGATGAACGTATTGCATCAATCATGTTTACATCAGGTACAACAGGGCCTCAAAAAGCGGTACCACAAACATTTAAAAATCATTATGCAAGTGCGATTGGTTGTAAAAAAAGTTTAGGATATGATGAAACTACGAAATGGTTATCTGTTTTACCGATATATCATATTTCAGGGCTCAGTGTGTTGTTACGTTCTATAATCGAGGGCTTTACGGTACGTATACTGAAAAAATATAATACGCAAACGATGTTAGCGATTATTAAAGAAGAAGGACCTACACATGTATCTTTAGTGCCACAAACGCTCAAGTGGCTTATGGATGCAGGATTAAACCAACCGTTTTCAATAGAGAAAATTTTACTTGGTGGCGCCAAATTATCATCTACACTAATTGATGAAGCCTTAAATTATCATTTGCCAATATACAATTCATTTGGAATGACAGAAACATGTTCTCAATTTCTGACTGCCACACCTAAGATGCTTGCACAACGATATGACACTGTTGGTAAACCAAGCGAAAACGTTAAAGTGCGTATCAAACATCCTAATAGTGAAGGTCATGGCGAACTTCTTATCAAAGGTAACAATGTGATGAATGGCTATTTATATCCAACAGGTTTAAGCGATACATTTGAAGACGGTTACTTTAAAACGGGTGATATAGCAGAAATTGATGAGGAAGGATTTGTAATGGTCTATGATCGTCGCAAAGATTTGATCATTAGTGGTGGAGAAAATATTTATCCTTATGAGATAGAAACCATTGCTAAAACGCATTCAGATATTAATGACGCTGTATGTGTCGCACAAGAGGATGTGACATGGGGACAAGTGCCAGTACTCTATTACGTTGCTGATTGTCCCATTTCTGATACGGCGTTAATAAACTATTTTAAATCTCGTTTAGCTAAATATAAAATACCTAAAGCGTTTCATCAAGTTGAACGTTTGCCTTATACATCAACTGGTAAACTGCAGCGTAGTAAAATGATAAATAGAGGGCAAGGGCATTAATATGTGGATTAAAGCAGTAAATTTTTATCTTTATAATCATGAATTTAAACATCATATTGTGACACCAAAAGTTAAAATGACGCATCGTAAAGCGCTTATTGTTGAATTTTTAAGTGATGATGAGCAATCTTATTATGGTGAATGTAATGCGTTTGAATCAGATTGGTATGCCGCAGAGACGATTGATACAGTTAAAGAAACACTTTCTCAATGGGCGGAAAGCGTCATACATAAGTCATTTCATGTATATGAAGATTGGAAGCCATATTTAGCCATGCTTGACAATCAACCTGCAGCGAGAAGCACTGTGGCTATGGCGATTTACCAGATGTACCATGATTTGCCGACGTTTAAAGTTGAATACGGTGCAACGATTAGTGGCATTAGTGCACAACAACTTGATGATTTAGTACAAACGCAACCTAAACGCATTAAATTAAAATGGACAAGTCAATTGAATAATGATATTTCACTGTTAAATGACACATTGTCTTTTGATTTTGAATTAGCATTAGATGCTAATGAGTCACTGGATGTGTCAGATTTTCAGAAATTAGAAGCCATTGAAACACAAAACATACTTTATATAGAAGAGCCATTCAAATCGTTGTCTTCAATTTTGCACATTGATCATACGCAATATCCTGCGATTGCGATAGATGAAAAAGCTACTGATATTAATAGTATTTTGTCAATTGTTAAGCGATTCCCGATTAAAGTAGTGATTGTTAAACCTTTTAGAGTGGGTGGTATTGATAGCGTGCAATCATTGATACGTGAACTAAAATCAATTGATATGAAAGTGGTTATCGGTGGCATGTATGAATATGGACTGAGTAGATATTTTACCGCACTGTTAGCGAGAGAAGGTGATTATCCAGGGGATGTCACCCCAGATGGTTATTATTTTACTGACGATTTTACGCAAGGTGTTGGCAAATTAAAAGAGGGGATGATTATATTCCATCCTCCTCAAATCGATAAATCAAAATTATTTAAATTAAACTAGTGTCTATGTTTATGTTTATCCTTTTTTAAAGGAACTGGATCAAATCCACCTTTATGAAGAGGATGGCATTTAAGAATGCGACGAATTCCCATATATCCACCTTTTAATGGGCCATAAACTTCAATCGCTTCTCGCGTATATTCTGAGCACGTAGGATAAAATCTGCATGTAGGTGGCGTCATAGGTGAAATATAGCGTTGATAGATATGGATTATTCCAAGAAATAATTTTTTTAACATTATAGGCCTCCAACCAGTAATACGATTATAAATTAGTTTAACATATTGAAGGGAGTAGTATGGAACATGGAGTTTCTAGATAAAGATAATAGACGTGTCACAATGAGTTACAAAACGAACAACGACTGTCCTGATGGTAATCATGTTTTAGCTATTCCACTATATAAGAACCAGTTACTTTTTACTCACCACAAAATGCGTGGCATTGAGTTTCCAGGTGGTAAGGTTGAAAAGGGAGAACAAAGCATACAAGCAATCAAGAGAGAGCTTTTTGAAGAAACTGGAGGTATACCTGAGACGATTGACTATATAGCACAATATCAAGTCCACACGTTGGATAACGCTATTTTCAAAAAAGATGTATATATAGTGAGGATCAAATCAATTAAAGAGAAAAGTGATTATTTAGAAACGAGCGGTCCATTGTTGTTTAAGCATATTAGTGATGTTCCGTTGGATATGCAAAGTTACTTAATTCAAGATGACGCAATTCTGAAGTGTGTCGAAAGGATGATTGACCTTGGATATGATCGCGACTAAGAAAATGCCTATAGCATCGAGAACGCATCAATTTGATGAAATGACTTATACAGTTGATGGCTTAAAAGTAAAAGCATTACAGATGTGTCCTCTAAAGAAAGCAGTAAATAGAATTGTTGTGTACTTGCGAGGAGGCAAGGGCCAAGTTGGTCGTGTACGTGCAGCCAGATTAATGCAGTTTGCAAATGATGATACTTTAGTGATAGGACCTTACTATCGAGGTAGTAATGGAAGTGAAGGTCGAGATGAGTTTGCCAACGCTGATTTAAAAGATGTAACGTACCTTATTAGAATACTCAAACAACGATATCCAAATGCCTATGTACATATGATTGGATTCTCAAGAGGGGGTATACAAGGTCTCTTAACTTTTCAAGATTATCCAGTAGATAGTTATATTATCTGGGGTGGGGTTTCTGATATGCATTTAATGTATGAGGAACGTGTTGATTTACGTGGCATGTTACGTCGTATGGTTGGTCATCCTGATAAGCATAAAGATGCCTATGACAAAAGAGATGCTATAAAATTAATTGGTGCGCATAGTCCGCCAATCCTAATTGTACATGGGGGTAAAGATAAACAGGTAGGTATTCACCATGCTTATTATTTAGAAAAGCAATTGCGTTCTAAAGGTGTCGACTTTGATACGTTTTATCAAATAGATGAAGGTCATGTGCCTAGACCACCAGCTATGAAAAAAGCACTTAACTATGTACATCAATGGATGGCGAAATGTGAAGGTAAATAAAAAGGCAACGTACCTTGGCTAATTTTACCAAGTACGTTGCCTTTTGAATGTGACCATTTAATTATTTATTAAAGCCACCTGTATTAGCAATTTCTTCAACTTCTGGACCGAATTTTTTGAAGTTTTCTTCAAAACGTTTAATTAAGTCGTCGGCTTGAGCGCGATATTTGTCTGAATCACTCCAAGCATTAATTGGGTTGAGTATTGTTTTAGGTACATCTTCCATTTCTGTAGGAATACTTAAACCGAATTTTTCATCTTTAGTAAATTCAGCGTTTTTCAATTTACCTTTAATCGCTTGATCTACCATATAGCGAGTGTAATGTAAGCTTATACGTCTACCTACACCGTATTTACCACCTGTCCAGCCAGTGTTAACTAAGTAAACATCAACGTCATGTTTATCAATAAGTTCACCTAGCAAATCTGCATACTTAATAGGATTAAGTGGTAAGAATGGTGCACCAAAACATGTAGAGAATGATGGTTCAGGCTCTGTAACGCCACGCTCTGTTCCTGCTAATTTAGATGTAAAGCCGCTTAAGAAGTGGTACATCGCTTGTGATTTAGTTAATTTAGCAATTGGTGGTAATACACCGAATGCGTCAGCTGTTAAGAAAATGATTGTATTAGGGTGAGCTGCTTTAGATGGTAATACAATGTTATCAATGTGATGAATTGGATAAGCTGCACGGGTATTCTCAGTATATGAATTATCATCAAAGTCAACGGCGCCACGCTCGTTAACTACAGTATTTTCAAGAATAGTGCCGTATTGAATCGCGTTATAAATTTGCGGTTCTTTTTCTTTAGAAAGATTGATTGCTTTAGCATAACAACCACCTTCGATGTTGAAAATACCATTTTTATTCCAACCATGCTCATCATCACCAATTAATTTTCTATCTGGTGCTGCAGATAACGTTGTTTTACCTGTACCTGATAATCCGAAGAATAAGGCAACGTCTCCTTTATCTCCAACGTTAGCAGAACAATGCATACTCATAATGTCTTGCATTGGTAGTAAATAGTTCATTACTGAGAAGATACCTTTTTTCATTTCGCCAGCATATTCAGTACCACCAATTAAAATCGTTTTATGTTTGAATGAAATGATAACGAATGTTTCTGATTTAGTACCATCAACTTCAGGGTCAGCTTTAAAATGAGGTGCAGAAACAATAGTGAAATTAGGTTTAATATTACTTGCTTCTTCTTTAGAATCTGGGCGAATAAACATATTTTGTGCAAAAAGGTTGTGCCATGCAAGTTCGTTAATAACTGTAAGTTTCAATTGTGTATCTTTGTCACTACCCGCATAGCCATTAAAAACGTAAAGTTCATCTTTAGTATCAAGATAGTCTAAAACTTTAGCGTAGAGATTTAAGAAAGTTTCTTCATCGATAGGTTGGTTAATATCTCCCCAATGAATATTATCTTTATAAGAAGGTTCTGTAACGATAAATTTATCTTTTGGAGAACGTCCAGTGTATTTACCAGTGCTCGCATTAATCGCACCAAGTTCAGTTAATTCTCCTTCTTTATTACCCATTATTTTGTAATAAAGTTGAGTTGTTGAGAGTTGAAAAAGAGAGCTTTCTTTTTCTAATAATTTTTTAATTTTAGGTGTTTCGCTGTATGTATCTACTGACATACCCAATCCCTCCAGCGTGTGTTATAGAAATTCAATATTGTAAGCCTTTACATGAAAATAGTATAACATAATGCCATAATTATTCCACCTGGAAAAGACAAAAAAACATGTAAAAACAAAATTGACATTAATTGGCGAATTAGGTAGTATAGTTCTTAACGGATTCTCTTATCCTGAGTGGTGGAGGGACATGGACCCAATGAAACCCAGCAACCTCTTTTTTAAAGAAAGGTGCCAAACCGTTTGCAGACATATAATCGTCTGAACGATAAGAGCGAATGGACGTTTAAGAGCCTTCTCTCTGTCTTGAATAGTGAAGAAGGCTCTTTTATTTTTGAGCTCACATTTTAAAGAGAATTTTCGTAAATATAATGGTAAAAGGAGCAAGTCATGACTTACAATAAACGTTTATTTACTTCAGAATCAGTAACAGAAGGACATCCTGACAAGATTGCTGACCAAGTGTCTGATGCGATCTTAGATGAAATATTGAAAGATGATCCTAATGCACGTGTCGCTTGTGAAACGACTGTAACAACTGGAATGGCGCTCATTTCAGGTGAAATATCAACTTCTACTTATGTAGATATTCCTAAAGTCGTACGAGAAACAATTAAAGGTATTGGCTATACGCGTGCTAAATTTGGCTATGATTACCAAACAATGGCAGTATTAACTGCAATCGATGAACAGTCACCGGATATTGCGCAAGGTGTAGACAAAGCACTTGAATATAGAAATGATATTTCAGAGGAAGAAATTGAAGCTACAGGTGCGGGTGACCAAGGCTTAATGTTTGGTTATGCGACTAATGAGACAGAAACATATATGCCGTTACCAATCTTTTTATCACATCAATTAGCGAAGCGTTTATCAGATGTACGTAAAGATGGTATTCTAGATTATTTAAGACCTGATGGTAAGGTTCAAGTTACAGTAGAATATGATGAAGATGATAAACCTAAACGTATTGATACGATTGTTGTATCATCTCAACATGCGGATGATGTTGAATTAGAACAAATTCAAAGTGATATTAAAGAACATGTCATTTATCCAACAGTACCAGAAGGTTTAATTGATAGTGAGACTAAATTCTTTATCAATCCAACAGGAAGATTTGTTATCGGTGGACCACAAGGTGATGCAGGGTTAACAGGACGTAAAATCATCGTTGATACTTATGGTGGTTATGCACGTCACGGTGGTGGTTGCTTCAGTGGTAAAGATCCAACTAAAGTAGACCGCTCAGCAGCTTATGCAGCGAGATATGTAGCGAAAAATATCGTTGCTGCAGGACTGGCAGATCAATGTGAAGTACAACTTGCATATGCGATTGGCGTTGCTGAACCAGTTTCAATTTCAATTGATACATTCAAGACAGGTAAAGTTTCAGAAGCACAACTTGTTGAAGCGGTTAGAGCAAACTTTGATTTACGACCAGCAGGTATCATTAAAATGTTAGATTTAAAACATCCTATATATAAACAAACAGCAGCATATGGTCACTTTGGTAGAACTGATGTACTATTACCTTGGGAAAAATTAGACAAAGTGAACGTATTAAAAGATGCTGTTCAAAGTTAATAAACGCTTTAAATAATATTATAAGAAATTGTCGAAATTAAAGACTGTTTCTATTATAATTAGACATACTGATAGATTAAAGGAGCGTTGATTTAATGAATTCACTTGGACCAATTGAAATTGGTTTAATCATAGCTATTGTAGTTGCAGCAATTTGTTTAATTCTATTTTTAGTTACACTTAAAAGTAAAAATAATATTAAACAAAAGACAAAAGAAGAATACGACCTAAAAGAAAAACAAATGAAAGCGTCTCATGACGAAGCACTTGAAAAAGAGCGTATACAAAATAAAAAGCAAGTTACTAAACAAAAAGAAGATTTTGATGCAACTGTCAGCGGTAAAGACCGTGAAATTGATGCCTTAAAACTATTCTCTAAGAATAAAAGTGAATATGTGACAGATATGCGTTTAATTGGTATTAGAGATCGTTTAGTAAAAGAAAAACGTATCAGACCTGAAGATATGCATATTATGGCAAATATCTTCCTTCCAAGTAATGAGTTTAATGATATTGAACGTATTAGTCACCTTGTACTTACACGTACTGGCCTATATATTATTGATTCGCAATTATTAAAAGGACATGTATATCAAGGCATAAGTGGTAATCAATTTAACGAATTACCAATGATGGAACAAATCTTTAACACGCTAGATTTAGATGCTAAGTCACCACAAACGTTAGTACTTGATCAAAATGAGGACAAAGCGTCATTGTCATTCGTTAATTATTCTGAACAGCTTGCTGCGATAGAGAAATTAGCGTCAGATTTACAAACTCAGTTGGGGGCGAAATATACACCAACAGCGATTTTATATTTCAATCCGAAACATGATGGAGACGTCACAATTTCAAATTATGCACAAAGTTCAAGTGTTAAAGTACTCGTAGGACCTGATCAATTAGATGAGTTCTTCAATAAGTTTGTATTCCATGGACGTATTCAATATAATGTGGATGAATTACAAGATGTTATGGACAAAATTGAATCATTTAATTAATTTCTAATCTGATATAACAAACATACCAATCATCTATTAAGCAAATTCGCAGTAGCTGACTGAACTGAGAAGGCGCTTAAATCAAGCGCTTCTCGATTATTGTTATTCTTGCGGGAGTGGAGCAACGAATTTAAAAAGAATTCTGTTCCATTCCCGTTTTTAAATGGTTTAAATAAGGGAATAAGATAATACATATTTTAAAGAAAAGGGGTACCGTGAATGGAAACAATTGAATTTTACAATGGTCACACAATGCCTAAAGTTGGTATTGGAACGTTTAGAGTAGAAAATAATGATGAATGTAGAGAAGCGGTTAAGCATGCAATCGTTTCTGGTTATCGTAGTATTGATACAGCTAAAGTCTATGGTAATGAAGAACAAGTCGGTTTAGGGATCCAGGATGGATTAGCTGCTACAGGTTTAGAACGTAAAGATTTATTTATTACGTCTAAACTATATTTTGAAGATTTTGGTCGAGAAAATGTAGCAAATGCCTATGAAACAAGCATCAACAAGCTAGGCTTGGATTATTTAGACTTATACCTTGTGCATTGGCCCGGTACAAATGAGGCAATCATGATAGATACTTGGAAAGGTATGGAAGATTTATATAAAGAGGATAAGGTTAAAAGTATTGGCGTAAGTAATTTTAATGCAGAACACTTTGAAGCATTACTAGCTCAAGTTTCTATCAAACCTGTGATCAACCAAGTGGAATTTCATCCATATTTCACGCAAAAGGCATTACGTAAATATTTAGAAGTGCAAAATATTCACATGGAGTCATGGTCACCATTTATGAATGCTCAAATTTTAGATGATGAAACATTGAACCAAATTGGTAAAGAAGTGAATAAAACTGCAGCTCAAGTCGTGATACGATGGAATATACAACATGGTGTTATCGTCATTCCTAAATCAGTCACGCCACAAAGAATAGAAGAGAATATCAATGTCTTTGACTTTGAATTAACTGATGAACAAATGGAACGAATTGACAATTTAAATAAAGACCAACGTATTGGTCCTGATCCAGAAACATTCGAGGGCTAATAGTTAACTAAAAACACTTTATTGTTAAAAGCTTTAAAACTTTTAACAATGAAGTGTTTTATAATATGAAACCTACATAGCATGATATAAATCCTACGATAAATTGTAAAATGGAATAACTCAAAAAACGAATCGGTTTAAAATGTGGATACAATAATTGGACAAGTTCATGTGATAGGGTTGAAAAAGTTGTTAATCCACCAAGAAAGCCAGTGATAATCAACATTGAAAACCACTGATGATTCAAAGCGATTCCGAATACGAACCCGATTAAAAAACTGCCTACAATATTGACGATTAACGTAGCAACGGGTATAGGTGAAGAAATCTTAGTATTAATGAAATCTGATAGCCAAGCTCTCACGACAGCACCTAAACCTCCGCCAACCATAACGAGCACTAAATTAATCATACACGTGCCCCTCCTAATATAACGCCTAACCAGCAACATAAGATGCCTCCAACGTAACTTAATGATCCATATATACATAGCAATATGAACCGATAATCATGAAACATAGTAACTAACTCGAATTGGAAGGTTGAGAAGGTAGTTAACGCACCTAATAGTCCCGTAGTTAATCCTTTTTTGAGCATGGGCTTATGTTTGAAAAATTGTATGGTTAGAGATGACAAATATCCCATTAATAATGCACCAACTAAATTTGCGACTAACGTCCCAATAGGTAAGCCAGAGCCTGTATTTAATGTTGATAAGATGTATCTTAATAATGCACCAACCATACCACCGATAAACACAAATAAATATTGCATTTTGTCACACCTATTTCTTGTTTTATTACAATTAAATCATTATTCTGTGATATCCATTCGATTACGAAATAATACCAAACGTTTTGATTGAAGCAAAGATATGGAATACAATTACGAATAAAATAATGATTGGTAAAATTTTACTAGCAATTCTAATCCAGCCTTGTTTATCGCCTAAATGTTTGATTGCTTTATCTGAAAAGATAATCGAAGCAATTAAAACAATAACATTAACAATACTACAGGCAATGAGTAAATATTTAACAGAATTAATTTGCTGACTTAATAGTGGATTAAATGTATTAAAATAAAAGCTTATTATGAGTAAAATCACTGATATATAGAAGTATTTTTTTGGCTTAGACATTGTGTTCCTCCTACCTAATTTCATTTAATCATATTACCACATTTTCATTAAAAGGCAAAACATTCGCTTAGTAATTCTAAGAATGATATAAATAATTTATAAATATTTTATTGTTACGGCATAGTATAATCATCATAAGAACATGCGTACATACATATAAATTCCATTGTGATGTAACTTAACTATCATCGTAATCGAAATTAAAGGAGGAAGAAATACAATGACAAAATTAAATGTACAAGTATTTGCAGATGGTGCAGACATTGAACAAATGAAAGCAGCTTATAAGAATAAAGAAGTAGATGGGTTCACTACAAATCCTAGTTTAATGGCGAAAGCAGGTGTAACGGATTACAAAACATTTGCAGAAGAAGCAGTTAAAGCGATTCCAGATGCATCAATTTCATTTGAAGTGTTCGCAGATGATTTAGAAACAATGGAGAAAGAAGCTGAAATTTTAAAACAATACGGTGATAATGTATTTGTTAAAATTCCAGTGGTTAACACAAAAGGTGAATCAACTATCCCATTAATTAAAAAGTTATCTGCTAACAATGTACGTCTAAACGTAACAGCAGTATACACGATTGAACAAGTTAAAGAAATTACAGAAGCAGTCACTGCAGGTGTACCTACATATATTTCAGTGTTTGCTGGAAGAATTGCGGATACAGGTGTAGATCCATTACCATTAATGAAAGAATCAGTTGACGTTGCCCACAGTAAAGAAGGCGTATTATTATTATGGGCAAGTTGCCGTGAACTATTTAATGTCATTCAAGCTGATGAAATTGGTGCCGACATCATTACATGTCCTGCAGATGTAGTGAAGAAAGTGAATACGAATTTAGGGCGAGATATTAATGAATTATCAGTAGATACGGTTAAAGGATTTGCTAAAGATATTCAAAGCTCAGGGTTATCTATTCTTTAAGTATAATTAAATTTAACAACTGACTCCGTAGCATTAGATAGTGTTAAGACATTCTATAAGTCACTGGTATAAATGTATTAGAGTGAAGAATGATATTAACAATATCAGAAACATAGCTACGGGGTATTTTTATATTAATAAGTGATACTATTCCAACTTGTTTCTAAATGTCAACGTCGTTAAAAATTTAAAAAGAAATAATTTAAAAAGGAGATAACCACAAAGTATGAAACGAACAGATTTTGAAGAGAAAGTAAAAAAGCAATTGTGGTTTTTGAATAAGAAAGAAAAAAAGCAATTACATAATAGTTTAGCGGAATATCGCCATGAAGTTGAGCGCCAAGAAGGGGAAATTCAGACGAATCAGTATCGTAAACCTATTCATTATGCGAATCAATTTCTGAAAAATAATGTGTTTCAACAAAAAGAAGTAGCAAGTACAACATTGCTTCTTTTACTCATTAGTATGGTGCTTATTTACGCTTTCTTACTTGGCTTATTTTTAACAGGATTTATTACGAGTTTAACTGCAGTCAATTATTTTATCAATCCACAGGTATCAATGCCAATATTGAATGTCGTCTTAATTTTAATTGGTGCAATACTATTGGCTATCGTAAGTTTAATGCTGATTAAATCAGTTACTGCATTTTTCACTAAAAAGTTACTTGAATACAAATTTAATAAATCTGCATAGTTTTTTGCATTAAATGAAATAATAAAGTACTCTCTTGCCACTTTTTATAAATTAAAGTGTAGGGTTCATCAACACGTAATTGGACATTATTATCAAATGTTATGATTACGCCATCTTTATTTGATGTTAACCCTATAATGTTCAATGCATTAATATAAGTTTGCAAAGGTGCACGTTGATGTTTAATAGGGAACAGTACGGCTTTGTCAGATATATATAAAGGTACGAGTTTATGAATCGCTAACAATCGTTTCGCTAATTTTAATCTTTGTGAATACGATTGATTATGTTGTTCAAAATAATAAATCAGTACTTTTTTTATTGGAAAAGGTAAAACCATATTATATGTTGAAAAACAACATGTCGTTTTATGCGTATTAGCCTGCAAAGTTTGGAGATAAAGAAGATGGTGTGTGTTGTGTGGTATCATATTACTCACCTTTGACATAATAGTTGTTGAGTTTTTTTATAGAAGAAGTTTTATAGTTTTTAATACTAGATAAAGACACATGCATTAATTCGGCAATTTCAAACTGTTTATAACCTTGAATGAAATAGTTATACCATTCAAGTTCTCTAGGATTTAACAATTGCGTCATATCATTATAATTAAAGATTGATGTTTCTATTGAAGCGGAGATAAGGTGTGGAGAGGTTGAGGTGTCAACGTCAACCATGTCAGGTTTTAAACTTTCTTTTCTAAATAAATCAATTAAATAAAAATTGAGTCGTTGGTAGAGAAACGAGGATAAACTTACATTTGAATTATCATTGTAATTCTTAGATAATTGCCACAGTTTTATGAGTAATAATTGATAAAATTCATCATAATTATACTTGACGTTATAATGCTTTAACAAATAGTGAATTATTTTATGATGTTTATGATATATGTCATTAAAATTCAATACTTCAGAGATTCGCTCCTAATTTAAGTACTTAAATGAAATTTCCGGATATATAAAATTTAAAGTAATTTATTTAAATTATCATTTGCGTAATTTAACAAAAGGGTGTTAAATAGTAAGCATAGATTAACTACAAACTGTAAAATCATGTCTAAAGGCGCATGTAACTTAGCAATACGACAAAATCATTATGGACATACCTTACATTCATCAATATATTTAAATTTTAGTCAATTTGTAACATGGGAGGTATAACGTTGGATTACGCACATTTAAATCTTGAGCATTTCTTCGCAAGAAATGATGATTTAGACATTATTAGAGATCGTTCTGAATTTGTAATGATTAATAATTTTACAAATGAAATGATGTATCGAGATGGTGAAATAGAAGGAACAGTTGATTTAAATCAATATTATTACAAGAATAGATCTCAAGCAGCGAGTTTTATTATGATGGATTATCGTAAAGATAATTGATAGATAAAGTACTGCTGGTGAGAATCAAGTAATGAAATTATATATGTTTCATTACTTTTTATTTTGCAAAGTTTCATTTTGATTACTTTTATTTTATGAATATGTAACATTGCAAGTATAAAATTGTTTATAAGAATTAATAATGTTAAACTTTATTATCATAATAGATTTTAAATAAAAACAACATTGACCTAAGAGGTGTGAATATGACGAAGCACAAAAAAGGCTCAATTATTAGCCTAGTGGGGTTATTGATTGTTTTAGTTACAGCAGGTTTTATATTCTTTAATATGATTTCAGATCAAATATTCTTTAAGCATGTTAATGAAGAAGAACGCGTAGAACATTTAGATGTAACATTAAATAAAGCTGCGAATAAACAAATTGATAATTACACAAGTCAACAAGTCTCTAACAAGAATAATACTGCTTGGAGAGATGCTTCAGATAGTGAAATAAAAGCTGCAATGGACAGTAGTAAGTTCATTGATGATGACAAACAAAAGTATCAATTTTTAGATTTATCTAAATATCAAGGCATTGATGAAAATCGTATTAAACGTATGTTATTCGACCGACCAATGTTATTGAAACATACTGACGCTTTCATTAGTGCTGCCAAAGAGAAGCATGTTAACGAAGTATATTTAATTTCACATGCTTTATTAGAAACAGGTTCAGTTAAAAGTGAATTAGCCAACGGGGTAGAAATTGACGGTAAGAAGTATTATAACTTCTACGGTGTAGGCGCGTTAGATAGTGATCCAATTAAAACGGGTTCAGAGTACGCTAAAAAACATGGTTGGGACACACCTGAAAAAGCAATCAAAGGTGGCGCCGACTTTATTCACCAACATTTCCTATCTCACGAAGATCAAAATACGCTCTACAGTATGAGATGGAATCCTAAGAATCCAGGTGAACATCAATATGCTACTGATATAAAATGGGCAGAAAGTAATGCTGAAATCATTGCTGATTTTTATAAAGAAATGAAAACTGAAGGTAAATATTTCAAATTATACGTATACAAAGATGACAATAAACATCAAAAATAAAGTTATTATATAGTAAAAGCCAACGTCGACACTTGTGTGAATAAGTGTTGACGTTGGCTTTTTAGGATAAAAAATAGATTTATTTATTCTGCTTTATTTTTCTTAGTTAACCAACTAAAGGCTATAATCATTACGACAAAAACTTTTAAAATAAATTTCATTTTTGTTCACCTCAATAACTTAATACTACCATAATTGCTGAATTAAAAGAAAAATGATGATAATAACATATGAGTATAAATTATTTTAAGCGATTTATGATATTGATATAATAGATATATTAAAAAGTCTTTTTAAAGTAATAAAGAAGGATGATGATATATGCGTGTAGCTATAATTGGAATGGGTACGGCTGGTGTGAGTGTTTTAAGACAGTTAGTCAAAAATGAAGCATTTAAATATTTAGAGGTAGATGTCTATGATAATGAAAAGAATATGGGACAAGGTGTGCCATTTCAAAATGACAGTAGTCAGTTACTCATCAATTTGCCAACAAAGCAGATGAGTTTAAATTTAGATGATGATGAAGAATTCTGGAATTGGTATCAAGAACAATCAGAGTTTAAATTTGATAATCCTAAGTACTTACCTCGATTTGTGTTTGGTCATTATATGAAATCTTATCTATCTAACTTTGACCTATTATTTGATAATCTTTCGGTTATCAAACGTCCAGTTCGTGAAATTTTTACAAATTCAGAAATAGATGAGACGACATTAAAATATTTTGTATGTACATCAGAAGATATGAGTGAATGGAAAGAATACGACTATATCTTCTTAACGACAGGTACTTTCGCTTATCATGATCCGTATCAATTAAAAGGTAAAAAAGGATATATTCAAACACCTTATCCTACATATAATACATTGGATGAAGTTTCAGAATCAGATGATATAGCCATAATTGGAACTGGATTAGCTAGTTTAGATGTTGTTAGATATGTCGCTACACATCATCCTAAGTTGCCAATTACTATGACGAGTCGTTCAGCACATCTGCCAAGTGTAAGAGGGAATATGGTTGATATTGAATTTAAATATTTAACTAAACAAAAGTTTAATGAGCTAAAAGGAAAACATTTTGGAAATGTTCCATTAGAAATCGCTTTTGAATTATTTCAACAAGAATGTGAAGACCGTAATATACAGTTAGATAAATTAATACATAGACGTACTGGTAATACAATTAAAGATTTACAATATGATCTCGAACGTGCAAATGAAATTGGAGTATTTCAAAGTTTAATTGAAAATGTTAAAGAGAATTTGAATTGGATATGGAATAGTTTCAGTCGAGAAGATCAGCAAGCCTTTGATAAGCGATTTTCAAAACATATTCAATTAAATTCGAATCCAATGCCACCACGTACAGCACAATTAATTATTAAACTCATACGTAATCAATCACTTATTATTAAAAGAGGATTAGAGGATATTAAACATACAGATGACGGTTATTTATTAACATTTAAAGATGAGCGACAACCTAAACCATATGATGTCATAATCAATTCAACTGGATCCAAAACACATTTGTCAGATTTAGATGACGAAGATCAGCTTATACTGAACCTTCAAAATAGACAAATCGTTCAGCCGCACCCAATGGGCGGTATTCAAATTATTCCAGAAACGAATCAAGTCATTAGCCCAAGATATGGAACATTAAATAATATGATTGCCATTGGACAAGTGACGAACGGTGTTAACAAGTTAAGAAATGGTGTGAAGATGATTGTTGATCAAGCAGTAAGTTCTGTCAACTATATGTACGACAATCAAAGTAAGTTTGATCACGTCGATGCTTAAAGTGCATGTTTACACTTAAATGACTAAATTGCATCAATGGTTACACTGTTTAATATTATATAGCGTAGACGGTTTGTAATTTTTAAACAATAAGCGTATGATGATTAGTGTAGTAATCAAACTACATTAACTCTAATAATCACAATTTCATATGAATTCTTTCGGGGCGGGGTGCAATTCCCAACCGGCAGTAAATTAAGCCTGCGACCTGTCAAAGTATATGGTTAACTACTTTGATGGCTGATCTAGTGAAAGTCTAGAGCCGACAGTGAAAGTCTGGATGGGAGAAAGAATCGAGACGTCAATTTAAGTTATAATGACGCTTATTTAGCATACACATTTAAGAAATGTTGTAAGCTTATTTGAACATATATTTAATTTCCCTATGCCTGTAATTGTTTTATTGGTATAGGGAATTTTTATTTTGAGGTGATGAATTGAGTTATTTTATGAATTATGCAATACAACTCGCACAAATGGTTGAAGGTCAAACGGGTGTTAACCCGCCAGTGGGTGCTGTCGTAGTCAAGAACGGCAGAATTGTCGGACTGGGTGCACATCTTAAACAAGGTGATAAACACGCGGAAGTACAAGCACTTGATATGGCTGGAGAAAATGCAAAAGGTGGAACGATTTACATTTCGTTAGAACCTTGTACGCACTTTGGCTCAACACCACCATGTGTGAATAAAATTATAGAATTTGGACTAAGTAAAGTTGTTTACGCTGTTAAAGATACAACATTACCTTCTGAAGGGGATGCAATATTAGAACAAGCTGGCATCGAAGTTGAATATCAATACACTGAAGATGCAGCTGCGTTGTATCGTGACTTTTTCAAAGCTAAGTCAGAACAACTACCTGAAATCACGATGAAAGTGTCTGTATCATTAGATGGTAAACAGGCTACTGATATGGGTCAAAGCAAATGGATTACAAATTCAGATGTGAAACAAGATGTTTATCATTTAAGACATACGCATGATGCTGTATTAACGGGTAATGGCACAATTAACGCTGACAATCCCCAATATACGACGCGTATTCCAAACGGTAAACATCCTATTCGAATCGTTTTATCAAGAAGTGGCAACATTGACTTTACAAAGCAATTGTTCCAAGATTCTTCAAGCGAAGTTTGGATATACACAGAAAATGAGCATCTTAAAAGTCCAAATGCAAATGTCAAAATTATCTATTTAACTGAATGTAAATTAAAAGATATTTTAAAAGATATTTATAAGCGAGGTATTGGTAAGTTATTAATAGAAGCTGGACCTCGTGTAACTTCGGAATTTCTCCAAACACATTTTATCGATCAACTTATTATTTATTACGCCCCGAAAATAATAGGTGGTTCTGGGAAAAATCAATTCTATCAAACAAATGATGTCATTGATTTAAACCACGCCACGCAATTTGAAATTATTTCTACTGAATTAATTAATCAAAACTTAAAAATGATCTTGCGAAAGAAGTGACAACTCATGTTTACAGGTATCGTTGAAGAAATTGGTACTGTCAAGAATATTCGTACGCATCAATCAGTTAGAACACTGGATATTGCTTGTCAAACGATTGTAGAAGACATGCACATTGGTGATTCTATTAGTGTGAATGGTGCATGTCTAACGGTAATTGATTTTACAAGTAACTATTTTTCGGTACAAGTTATTAAAGGTACTGAAGATAAAACATACTTATCACAAATTAAGCAAAATGATGAAGTGAATTTAGAACGCGCAATGCCAGGAGATGGTCGCTTTGGAGGTCATTTCGTTTTAGGTCACGTCGATGATAAAGGTGTGATTACGCATGTAAACGAAACATCTAATTCAAGAATTGTTTCGATTAAAGCATCGCCAAGGATTATTAAACAAATGGTTAAGCAAGGCTCTATCACTGTAGATGGTGTAAGCTTAACTGTTTTCGATCTTCGGAATGATAGTTTTGATATTCATTTAATACCTGAAACGAGACGTTCAACGATTTTATCTTCCAAGCAAAAAGGAGATTCAGTTCATCTAGAAACGGATGTTCTTTTCAAATACGTTGAGCGAATGATGAGTAGAAATGAATCAGAACTTACATTAGATAAGCTGAAAGCATTTGGATTTTAGGAGGCGTAAGATTAAATGAAATTTGATGAGATAAAAGATGCACTAAATGCTTTACAACGTGGTGAAAGTATTATTGTAGTGGACGATGAAGATCGTGAAAATGAAGGTGACCTGGTTGCTGTTACGCAATGGATGAATGATAATACCATCAATTTTATGGCAAAAGAAGGTAGAGGATTAATTTGTGCACCAATTAGTAAAGATATAGCTCAAAGATTAAATCTAACAACGATGGTTGACCATAATACGGATGACTTTGGAACGAATTTCACAGTTAGTGTTGATCATGTAACAACTTCAACTGGTATAAGTGCATTTGACCGAATGGCAACGGCACGTGCCTTAATTAATCCTGAATCTACACCGTCGGATTTTCATAAACCTGGTCATCTATTTCCACTCATTGCTAAGGAAAAGGGTGTATTAGAACGTACCGGTCATACTGAAGCGGCTGTTGATTTAGCCAAACTTACGCAAGCTAAGCCTGCTGGTGTAATATGCGAAATTATGAACGAAGATGGCACTATGGCTAAAGGTGAACAACTTGAAGTATTTAAACAACGTCATGGCCTTAAAATGATTACAATTGAAAGTTTAGTTAAATACCAGAAGGACAAAAACGCTAATGTTGAAATGAAAGCAAAGGTAAATATGCCAACAGATTACGGTTCTTTTGAAATGTATGGATTTGAATCACCATTAACTAATGAAGAAATTGTTGTACTTGCTAAGGGTAAACCACGTGCGACTGAAAATGTACGTATTCACTCCGCTTGTTTAACAGGTGACATCTTCCATAGTCAAAGATGCGATTGTGGTGCACAACTAGAAGCGGCAATGAAATATATTCATTCGCATGGTGGCTTAATTATCTATTTACCTCAAGAGGGTAGAGGGATAGGGTTAATAAATAAACTAAGAGCATATGAATTGATCGAACAGGGTCATGATACAGTAACAGCTAACTTAGCTTTAGGTTTTGATGAAGATTTGAGAGATTATCACATTGCAGCACAAATATTAAATTATTTTAATGTACAACAAGTGAACTTGTTAAGTAATAATCCCAAAAAATTTGAAGGTTTATCTGAATATGGTATTACAGTTGCGGATCGTACACCAATTATAGTGGCAGAAACTGAATATAACCATGAGTATATGAATACCAAAAAAATCAAAATGGGTCATTTAATTTAGGAGGAATAAATATGAACTTTGAAGGTAAATTAGTAGGAACAGATTTAAAAGTAGCAATTGTAGTAAGTCGTTTTAATGATTTCATTACCAATCGTCTATTAGATGGTGCGAAAGATACACTCGTACGTCATGGTGTTGAAGAGAGTAATATAGATGTTGCATATGTCCCTGGTGCATTTGAGATTCCATTAGTCTCAAAAAAACTTGCCCAAAAAGGTGCATATGACGCAATTATAACTTTAGGTTGTGTTATAAGAGGCGCAACATCTCATTATGATTATGTATGTAATGAGGTAGCTAAAGGTGTTTCTAAGGCAAATGACGTGAGTGATACACCAGTTATATTTGGTGTATTAACAACAGAAAGTATTGAACAAGCAGTTGAAAGAGCGGGTACTAAAGCAGGAAATAAAGGTGCCGAAGCGGCAGTGAGTGCGATTGAAATGGCTAATTTATTAAAACAGTTTTAATTTGAAATGATAGGGAGTGGGACAGAATTCTTTTAAATTCGTCGTCCACTCCCAACTTGCTTTGCTTGTAGAATTTCTTCATGAAATTCTCTTTGTTGGGGCCCCGCCCGCAAGTATGACTTGAACTGAGAAAAGCTTGATTTAACGGCCTTCTCAGTTCAGTCAGCTACTGCGAATTTGCAAAATAGCTTCATTATATTATTTTTGTCCCGGACTTATCGTTTTATAAGTTTAGTTACACCTGAAATTATAAAGGCTGCTCCAAGTCCTAAACTAGTGAAAAGACCAATTTTCTTCAATGTTTTAGTTGAGACAAACTCTTGATATGCTAGTGCTAAATTTTGTGGACGCTCAGCTAATCTACGCATGAAATAACCGAACCAGTCATTACCATATGGTACATAAATAGTGAAATGGTATCCTTGTCGTGCAATTTCTTCAGCTAATTCGCTACGGAATCCATATAACATTTGAAATTCGAATTGATCCTTATCGATATTATGTAATTTAACAAATTGTTTAACATGGTTAATAATTTGGTCATCATGTGTAGCGATAGAAGTGAAATTTTTAGCATTTAAAAGTCGTTTTTCGATGATTTTTATGTAATTTTCATCAATTTCTTCTTTAGTTTGATAAGCGATTTGTTGATCCTCTTTGTAAGCACCTTTGACTAATCTTAAGCGTAAATTAGGATATTTATCAATTAAATCAACTGCATCATAAAGATAAGCTTGTATTACAGTACCAACGTTTCTGAATTCCCCTTTAAGACGATCTAGTACTTCTACGATTTGTTGTAAACTGTCATATTTTTCAGTGTCAATGTTAATATGCATATTATTGAATTCATTAGCTTTAAGTAATATTTCTCTTAAATTGTTATAGGCTAATTCTGTATCAAATCCACCACCCAGTGAACTTAATTTTACTGACATATGTGCATCGACATTATAATCTTTAATGGCTTGCATAACTTCTAAAATTTCATGTTTTGCTTGATTTGCTTCTTCAACCGTTCCAACAAATTCGCCAAGATTATCTACTGTAACAGCAATATTTAAATCGTTGAGTCTCTCGATTGTATCAATTAGTTGCTCGATCGTATTGCCAGCTACAACTTTGTTAGCACCCATTTTCGGACCTACTTTTTTGGCAGTTTCATTTAAATATGTGCTATTTGATAATGCAATAAAAAAATTTTTGAAAAGTGACATATCCCATTCCTCCAAATTACATTAAACTAATAATTTAATAATAGTTTAGCATGAATATTACATAGTAGAAAGCGTTTTCAATTATCTGAATACTATAAAAAAGAGTATAATTACATTGTTGAACAATATTTATAATGAGATTGTGTCTCAGATTTACACCAGACTTAACAGATAATCTGATATAATACATTTATTGAAATATAAGTTAGAGAGGAATCAAACATATGTGGAAATGGGAAACTGAACATGATGCTAAAGGTGTCGTTGTTATAGTGCATAATATCTTAGAGCATACTGGTAGATATGCTTATGTCATTACGATGTTAAGACGTAATGGCTATCACGTAATCATGGGTGATTTACCTGGCCAAGGTCAAACTTCTAGAGCGAGTAAAGGGCAACTCGAGCATTTTGATATTTACCATGAAACGCTGTTGGAATGGGTTAGAATCGCAAATGAATATAAAATTCCTACATTCGTTATGGGCGTCGGGCTAGGTGGATTGATATTATTAAATGTACTTGAAAAAGCAGAATTGCCTATCGAGGGTATGTTACTCCTTTCTCCATTGTTAGAATTTAAAAGAAACAATAAAACGCGCAAAGATATGCTTATCTCTAATATTGGTAAAGGTTCTAAGGATGCACGCTTCAACTTAGGTATAGAACCTGAAGACTTAACACGAAATGATGAAGTAATTGATGAAACAAATCAAGATGGTTTAATGTTAAGAAAGGTAACTTATAAATGGTATAACATAGTTCTAGAAACAATGAAAGATACAGTACAGCATTTGAAAGACATCCAATCAATGCCAACATTACTCATGTATGGCACAGAAGATAAAATATTAGAATTGCGTTCTTTAGAAGAATTAAAAAATAAACTTAGCACGAATGAATTTTATTATAAAGTTTGGCAAGGGCTCTATCACGAGATTCATAATGAACCTGAACGTGATCAAGTGATGCGCTATGTTTTAACATTTTTAAATAACAGTGTGAATACTATGGGCTTTATTGTTAATGAAGAAGAAATTGAAGAAGTATGATACATTTGGCTAACCAATGATTTAATTTGTTGGTTAGCTTTTTTTAAACACCTAATTAAATATAATGCAATTGTTTGATTGAATAAGTTAATTTAGTAATAGTAAGTTAATAACTTTTAAAGATAAGTAAAAATATAATATAATGTAAATAGTATATCATTAATAATTTAATTATATATTTGTCTATTAGAGTTTAAAATTTAAAGTATTTTAACATTTGCTTTAATGTAAGTTAATTTTTGGGAGCTATTATAAATTGTTTAATTACAATAGTGATAATTGGGTAAATATATAGTGACAGATAATTTAATCATTTTAAAATCAGAATGTGTACAATCGGTTAGGGAGGGAGCAGCATGAGTAATCAAGCAGGAGAGAATGTTTCAATGATATTACAGCTTGAAGAAGTCTGTAAGGAAATCAATTCAATTTTTAAAATAATATATGAAACTTATGATTTAACTAAAGAAGAGGTTTTAATTTTACTTACTTTATGGGACAAAGGTCCTATGACGCTGAAAGAAATGGATAGTTACGTTAATATTAAGTCTTATAAACGTACCCGTACATATAATAAATTGGTTCACTCTGAATGGATTTTTAAAGAACGTCCTTTGGATGATGAACGTACTGTAATTATACATTTTAATGAAGCTAAACAAGAACAGAAAAATGAACTGTTAGATTTCATTACCGCAACTATAAAAAAACGATATGAAATATTAGAAAACAGTTTAAATTTATTAATGCGTGTTTAAGTAATCAAATCTCAGTTTGATGTCATATTGACTTATACTATAAGCGTGTTATATAAAAAATCCACTCCGTAATTAATATTTTGGAGTGGATTTTTTGTATTCTTATTAAGAATGTTAGGTTTCTTGTTAGATGTTAAAGCTAACGTTTTTCAATGGCACAAATGAAGGGTGCATGATTCACTTGATTCATAAATTGATATTTAAGAATATGTGCTTTATTTTGATCGAATGCTTCTAGAAACGTTAATAAAGCGTCTCTCTCAATTTGACCTTCAGGGTGGCCGTGATAGATAACTAATACGATAATGCCTTCAACACTTAAATAATCAAAGATGTTATTAATCGCGTTGATAGTAGTTTCTGGTTTCGTAACGATAGATTTATCTCCTTTAGGTAAATACCCAAGATTGAAGATGGCGGCATCAATATGACCTTTATAGTTAGAATCGATATGTTGTTGCACATTCTCGTGGCCATCTTGAATGAGCGTTACGTTATCGTATGTTTTTACCTTTTCATAAGTGGATTGAATAGCAGATGCTTGGATGTCAAATCCGAATACGTGACCCTCTGGAACTTGTTGCGCAAGGAATTTCGTGTCATTACCATTGCCACAAGTTGCATCAATGACGATGCTTTGCGAATTAATGTGTTCAGTTATTAACGTTTTCGAAAAGGGGAGAATACGTTCTAATTTCATAATTTGACCTTTTCTTCAGTTTGATAATATTTACCTTGATATGATTCGCGTCTTGCTAATTCATTATCAATTTCATTTAAAACTTCCCATTTATTAACACTCCACATTGGACCAACCATTAAGTCGATAGGACCATCTCCAGTAATTCGATGTATAATCATTTCTGGAGGTAAAATCTCAAGTTGATCACAAACTAGATTGGTATAATCTTCTTGAGACATAAATTCAAGCATTCCTTTTTCATACTGTTTAACCATTGGCGTACCTTTTAATAAATGAAGTAAATGGATTTTAATACCTTGAACATCCATTTGCGCTACTTCACGAGCTGTTTCCATCATCATTTGATAGTCTTCTCCTGGTAATCCATTGATGATATGTGTGCAAACATTAATATTGTGTTTTCTTAACTTTGCCACACCTTCATAATAAGTTTGCATATCATGTGCACGGTTAATCAAATCAGATGTTTCTTGATGGACAGTCTGTAAACCTAATTCTACCCATAAATAAGTACGTTCATTAAGTTCTGCTAAATAGTCTACAACGTCATCTGGTAAGCAATCTGGTCGTGTTGCTATAGACAAACCAACAACGCCTTCTTCTTTAAGGACAGGCTCATACTTCTCTTTTAATACTTCTACTGGTGCATGCGTATTAGTGAAGGCTTGGAAATAAGCAATATATTTACCCTCGCTCCATTTTTCGTGCATTCTATCTTTAATTTGTTGGAATTGAACTTCAATTGGATCAGCTCTATTACCGGCAAAGTCGCCACTTCCTGCTGCTGAACAAAATGTACAACCACCATGTGCAACTGTGCCATCACGGTTAGGACAATCAAATCCACCGTCCAGCGCTACTTTAAAAATCTTTTGCCCAAATCTATTTTTTAAATGGTAATTCCATGTATGATATCGTTTATTTTCAAAGGCATACGGGAAATAGTTACCCATAACACATTTTCCTTTCTATCTAACTTAGTTCTAAGTAAAGATTTTAACATACTTTAATGTTATAGTGTTTAATGTGGTTCAACAAAAATATAAAGAGGGGACTAATAGTATGAATATACCTAGATCAGTATGGTGGCTAGTTATAGGTATGGCACTGAATATAACTGGCTCTAGCTTTTTATGGCCTTTAAACACAATTTATATGAAAGAAGAGCTGGGTAAGAGCCTGACAATTGCTGCGATTGTTCTAATGGTTAATTCATTTGGAATGGTAGTCGGAAATTTATTAGGGGGTTCATTATTCGATAAATTAGGCGGCTATCGAACAATTATGATTGGTACTGTGACTTGTTTAATAAGTACGACACTCTTAAACTTCTTCCATGGATGGCCATGGTATGCAGTTTGGTTAGTACTGTTAGGCTTTGGTGGAGGTATGATAGTTCCCGCAATATATGCAATGGCTGGTGCCGTTTGGCCTAATGGGGGAAGAACAACATTTAATGCTATCTACTTAGCTCAAAACATTGGTGTAGCAACGGGCGCAGCAATGGGTGGTTTCGTGGCTGAATTAAGTTTTAATTATATCTTTTTAGCTAACTTAATCATGTACGTCTTATTTGCAATTGTTGCAATAACGCAGTTCAATCTTGAGTATCATGCTAAATTTCGAACACCCGACAGTATAGATATTCACAATAAAGAAAACAAAAAACGGTTTATTGCACTATTATTATTATGTGTCATGTTTGCTATCTGTTGGATTGCTTATATTCAATGGGAAACAACAATTGCATCATTCACGCAAGAATTAAATATTTCAATGTCTCAATATAGCGTATTATGGACAGTGAATGGTATTATGATTTTAGTTGCGCAACCGTTAATAAGACCAGCGATTATGTTATTAAAAGGAAACTTAAAACATCAAATGTTTGTTGGGATTTTAATCTTTATGTTGTCATTCTTTGTTACTAGTTTTGCAGAACAATTTACTGTATTTCTAATCGGAATGATTATTTTAACGTTTGGTGAAATGTTTGTATGGCCTGCTGTTCCAACAATCGCTAACTATTTAGCACCTGAAGGTAAACAAGGTCAATATCAAGGTGTTGTCAATTCAGCATCAACTGTTGGTAAGGCATTTGGTCCGTTGATTGGTGGATTATTAGTAGATACGTTTAACATGAGTGCAATGTTTATCGGTATCATGCTTTTATTAATCATTGGAATTATTTTCCTTTCAATCTTTGATAAGGGTCTGCCTAAAAGAGCACAATCAAAACGTTCAAGACAGTAACTATATTTAAGTGTAAGTTGAAATAAATTAATAACTACTACTTGCAATTACTGCTTGAATCTCATAATATTAAAATGTATTGGAGTAGTAGCTTAAATACTTTTCATCAGAGAGCTAGTGGTGGTGAGAACTAGTGTTAAGAATTAAGTGAACTTACCGTTAAATAATTAAATTTAAAACATCTCTTACTATTATAAAGTGCACATAATATGTGAATTAGGGTGGTACCGCGGCTATTCGTCGTCCCTATCATAAATAATAGTTAGAGATGTTTTTTTATTTATAGGAGGAAATAGATTTGGGATATAATCATAAGGAAATTGAGAAAAAATGGCAAAATTATTGGGCAGACAACAAAACTTTTAAAACAAGCGATAACTTAGGTCAAAAGAAATTTTATGCGTTAGATATGTTCCCGTATCCATCAGGAGCAGGTTTACATGTCGGACACCCTGAAGGTTATACCGCTACGGATATTGTATCTAGATATAAACGTATGCAAGGTTATAACGTTCTTCATCCAATGGGATGGGATGCGTTTGGTTTACCGGCAGAGCAATATGCTTTAGATACGGGTAATGACCCTAGAGAATTTACACAACAAAATATTCAAACGTTTAAACGTCAAATTCAAGAATTAGGATTTAGTTATGATTGGGATAGAGAAGTTAATACGACAGATCCAGAGTATTATAAATGGACGCAATGGATTTTCATTCAACTTTACAATAAAGGATTAGCCTATGTTGATGAAGTAGCTGTTAACTGGTGTCCAGCATTGGGTACTGTATTGTCTAATGAAGAAGTAGTGGACGGTGTATCTGAACGTGGAGGACATCCTGTTTATAGACGTCCAATGAAACAATGGGTACTAAAAATTACAGAATATGCTGATCGTTTATTAGAAGACTTAGACGAACTGGATTGGCCTGAATCTATTAAAGATATGCAACGTAATTGGATTGGCCGATCTGAAGGTGCAAGCGTATCTTTTAAAGTAGATAACAGTGATGAAAGTATTGATGTGTTTACTACAAGACCGGACACAATTTATGGTACGACTTTCCTAGTATTAAGTCCTGAACACGCTTTAGTAAATAAAATTACGTCTGCCGATAAACTTGAAACGGTTAAACAATATCAAGAAGAAGCTTCAAAAAAATCCGATTTAGAACGTACTGATTTAGCAAAAGATAAATCAGGAGTGTTTACGGGTGCATACGCTATCAATCCGTTATCAGGTGAGACATTACCAATTTGGATTGCAGATTATGTACTATCTAGTTATGGTACAGGCGCAGTCATGGCTGTACCTGCGCATGACGAACGTGATTATGAATTTGCATCTAAATTTAATTTACCAATTAACGAAGTGATTGCTAGTGGAGATATTCAAAAAGAAGCATACACAGGTGTTGGTGAACATATTAATTCAGGTGAATTAAATGGCTTAGATAATGAAGCGGCGATCTCTAAAGCAATTGAACTATTAGTTGCTAAAGGTGCAGGCGAAAAGAAAGTAAACTACAAACTAAGAGATTGGTTATTCAGTAGACAACGTTATTGGGGAGAACCTATTCCAGTTATACACTGGGAAGACGGTTCTATGACTACAGTGCCAGAAGATGAATTACCTTTATTACTTCCAGAAACAGATGAAATTAAACCTTCAGGAACTGGAGAATCTCCATTAGCTAATATTGATGAATTCGTAAATGTCGTTGATGAGAAAACTGGCATGAAAGGTCGTCGTGAAACGAATACAATGCCACAATGGGCAGGAAGCTGTTGGTATTATTTAAGATATATCGATCCTCATAATAGTAAGATGTTAGCTGATCCAGAAAAATTAAAACACTGGTTGCCAGTTGATTTATACATTGGTGGTGTTGAACACGCAGTACTACACTTATTATATGCAAGATTTTGGCATAAAGTTTTATTTGACTTAGGTGTTGTTCCAACTAAAGAACCTTTCCAAAAATTATATAATCAAGGTATGATTCTTGGTGAAGGTAATGAAAAAATGAGTAAGTCAAAAGGCAACGTAGTTAACCCAGATGATATTGTCAATTCTCATGGTGCTGATACATTACGTTTATATGAAATGTTTATGGGACCATTAGATGCTGCGATTGCATGGAGTGAAAATGGACTTGACGGTTCTAGACGTTTCTTAGATCGTGTATGGCGATTATTCATTAATGAAGATGGTTCATTAACAGATAAAGTAGTTGAAAACAATGACACTAAATTAGATAAAGTATTTAACCAAACTGTGAAAAAGGTAACAGAAGATTTTAATTCATTGAACTTTAACACAGCTATTAGCCAATTGATGGTATTTATTAACGAGTGTTATAAATCAGAAACTATTTATAAACCATATGCAGAAGGTTTCATTAAAATGTTAGCACCAATTGCGCCTCATATTGGTGAAGAATTATGGAACAGATTGGGTAATGATGATACGATTACTTACCAACCTTGGCCAACCTATGATGAATCATTATTAGTTGATGCAGAAGTAGAAATTGTTGTCCAAGTTAACGGTAAAGTTAGAGCCAAAATGAATATTCCTAAAGACACGTCTAAAGATGAGATGGAAGCATTAGCATTACAAGACGAAAATGTTAAACTATCTATAGAGGGTAAAGACATTAAAAAAGTGATTGCTGTGCCTCAAAAATTAGTAAATATTGTTGCTAAATAATAATTAAAAGGAGTTTTAATAATGGAATCTATTACAGTAGATCAATTAAAAGAGAAAGTATTAGAATCTAATCCAGTTAACATTGTGGATGTTAGAACTGACGAAGAAACTGCAATGGGAGTTATACCTGGAGCTAAAACAATTCCAATGGATCAAATTCCTGATAACCTAAATTATTTTAATGACAAAGACACATACTATATTATCTGTGCAGCTGGAATGCGTAGTGCAAAAGTTGTGAAATATTTAGAAGACCATGATATTCATGCTATTAATGTAGAAGGTGGTATGAACGAATGGGGCACTGCAGGTACAGAAATAAATAGTATTTAATCATGCATAAGCGACTGACAAATTCAAATGTCAGTCGCTTTTTTGATTTTTAAGAGGACTAAATTATATTTTATAAAATATTTATCATAATAATTTAAAATACACTAGCGTACAATGATTAATAGTGATAGAATAATTCCGTAAATGGTCAAATAGGATTTAGACTATATTTTGACTAATTCATTAAATCAAGGACATCAAGATCAGACTACAAGGAGGATATTTAATGAATCTATTTAAAAAACAAAAATTCAGTATACGTAAATTTACAGTTGGTACGTTCTCAACAGTGATTGCTACATTAGCATTTATCACACATACAGGACATGCAGCTGAATTGGATGAGCAAAGTCAATCTGCTCAACAAAAGGTTACTGAAACAAGCGGTACAGATGATACTAATCAAAAATCAACTGCTCCTGACAATGCATCTTCACAAGTAAAATCTAAAGAAGACACAAGCAACACACCTTCTAAAGTGGAAACGAAAGCAGATAATAATCCTGCACCAAAACAAAACTCAGTTGATGATACAAGTGCTAAATCGAGCAAGTCTGAAACTTTAAGTAACAATAAAAATTCAAACAAAGATTTAGCTGAGACAAAGTCTAAAGATCATAATGTTGACACTAATCAACCATTATCAGAAGAAAAAAACGTCATCAAATGAAAAGCGTAATACGGCTAAACATAAAAGAGTGAAACGTGATGCCAGTGATGCGACTTCAAATACACAATCGCAGCAGGATCCAATGGCAATTAATGAAACAAACTCAGGTCAAATTATTAATGGTAATTTCGCTGATACATCTAACGGTGCGGAACTTCCTACTGCAGCAACAGAATCAGCTATGGATGCTGCAAGTACAATACCAGGATGGCAAGTAGTCAATAGTCAACAAACACAAATTCCACTAGTTTGGGGACCTAAAGCTTTACCATCATATACGTATGTTACATTTGATAAGACTAATAACAAAATTGGTGCTGTATTATCTAAATATAGCGATAACTTATCATATGGTAGACCAGTTAATAGTGTAGGACCGATTTATCAAGATATCGATGTTACACCAGGTTCAGAATTACAATTCCATTTTATTGGTACATCTATGGGGAACGTATCTGGATTTAATAGTGCACGTTTATATGTCTATGATGCTAATAATCCTTCAACATTATTATATAAAGGTACACCTAAAACGAGTGGCCAACCTTTTGGTATTTTTAAAGGGGTATTTAATGTACCTGATAATATTTCAAGAATCAGAGTTCAATTCGAATCTTTAGTGAATGTTAGTCATGACACTTACAGTGGCCACCGTTTACTTAAAGGCCCTAATAACTTTGGTGGTGGTGTAGTTGCCGACGTTTCTGTGAATACCGGTGCTTACTTGAAAGTAAGTGCAGCTCAAACAGAATATCAAGCACACTCTACTTCTGCGTCATCACCTAATGTCAATGCTAAATTAAATTTTTCTATTGAGAATAAAGGACACTCAAGTTCTAACAAAACTCAATATAAAGTTGTTTTACCAGAAGGGGCTACTTTTGTTACTGCAGAAAATGCAACAGGTTCATTTAATGAAGATACAAGAGAGTTGACACTTAATATTAATCCAATAGACGCTGGTTCTACACGAGATATATCTTATACTGTATCATTACCTACTTCAGTTCCAATTAAAAAAGATTTTAACGGTAATCTGATTTATCAAACTGAAGGTATTAACATGAACCGAAAAAATGGTTCAAGAGACCTTGCTACGCAAACACCTGGTGATAATAACTACCTTCGATATGGTGGTAATAATGAGTTTATTATTGCTGAAAGTGATCAAAGACAAGGTACTACGAATGCACCAACACAATCTGTAACTGTCTTTATGTATAAAGATGCTATCAATAATAAAATAAGTGAGATTGAAACAGAACTTGCTCAAGCAAATCAAAATGATTACTCTACGGAGGCGTGGAACAATCTTCAAACAGCACTCACAAATGCAAAAGTTGTTAAAAATGAAACTGAATCAACACCATTAACAGATAGAAAGAATCAAGCCGAAATTAATAATTTATTATTAAACCTAGAAAAAGCAAAAGCTAAATTTGATATTGATAAAGCTGCTAAAGCTAGAGAAAATGTCATTAATAGTAACACTGAAGCTACTACTGAAGAAAAACAAGTCGCTTTAACTAAATTACAAAATAAATACACAGAAGCAAAAGGTGAAATTGATAATTTAACTACTAGTAGTGATATCGCTCCTTCAAAAGAAGCTAAAATCGCTCAAATTAACACAATTAATGTGACTGCATCTAAAAAAGCAGAAGCGAAAAAAGCTATTGAAGCGGCATTGACTGAGCGCAAAGTTTATATCGATAGTCATTATGATGCAACACAAGAAGAAAAAGATGTGGCTATGGCAAAAGCAACTGAAGAAGCTAACAAGGCGAAAGCATTAATTGATCAAGCAACTTCAAATAATGATGTAGACCAAGCTCAAACTAATGGAACAAACGTTATTAATAGTATTGATGCTGATGTAATCAAAAAAGCAAATGCTAAAAAGGCTATTGACCAAGCTGCAGAAGCTAAAAAGGCGTTAATTAATCAAATTAGTGATGCAACACAAGAAGAAAAAGACGCTGCGATTCAAAGAGTCACAGATGAAGTTAGAAATGCTGATAGACTTATTGATCAATCTACAAATAATGATGGTGTCGATGAAGTTCAAGCGCACAGTACTAGTACAATTAATAATATTCAACCTGAAATAGCTAAAAAACCTGCTGCAAAACAAGCGATTGACACTGCAGTCTTAAATCAAAAAGCATTAGTCAACAATAATAATGAGGCTACTCAAGAAGAGAAGAATGTCGCTTTAGCTAAAATCGATGAAGCAGCAAAACAAGCAAAGGCTGCAATTGATGCTGCAACTACTAATAGTGCGGTAGATGAAGCAACTAACAGCAATACTGCTATTATTTCTGGAATTCTTCCTGACACTGTGAAGAAAGCAGCAGCAAGAAAAGCAATTGATGATGCTGCAACTGCTAAAAAAGAAGCTATTAATAATACACCTGATGCAACACAAGAAGAGAAAGATGCAGCAATTGCTAAAGTCGATGCAGCTGTTACAACAGCAAAACAAGCAATAGCACAAGCAACTACTAATGATAGTGTGGATCAAGCACAAAATAATGGTAGTTCATCTATTGCTAGTATCCAACCAGAAGTCGTTAAAAAGGCAGCAGCAAGAAAAGCGATTGATGATGAAGTTGTTGCTAAGAAAGCAGCAATTGATACTGTTAACGATGCTACAGAGGAAGAAAAACAAGCAGCAAAAGCCAAAGTCGATGCTGAAGCTACAAAAGCCAAAGCAGCGATTGATCAAGCTAATACAAATAATGAAGTAGAACAGGCTAAATCATCTGGTGTAACAACTATTGAAGGTATCCAACCAGATACAATTAAAAAATCATCAGCAAAACAAGCAATTGATGATAGTGCAACTGCTAAGAAAGCAGAAATTGATAATAATAGTGACGCTACACAAGAAGAGAAAGACGCAGCAAAAGCCAAAGTCGATGCTGAAGTTGCAAAAGCAAAAACAGCGATTAATCAAGCAACAACAAATGATGGTGTTGATCAAGCGAAAGACTCAGGTACTAATTCAATATCAATTATTCAACCTGATGTTGTTAAAAAAGCTGCCGCTAGAAAAGCAATCGATGATGCAGCGATAGCTAAGAAAAATGAAATTGATCAGCATCCAACCGCTACACAAGAAGAAAAAGACGCAGCCAAAGCAAGAGTAGATGCTGAAGTACAAAAAGCTAAGGATGCAATTACGCGAGCAAATACTAATAATGATGTAGATCAAGTTCAAAATTCAGAAACTACTACAATTGCAGGTATTCAAGTAGATGCAGTTAAAAAATCTACAGCGAAACAAGCAATTGACGATGCAGCAACTGCTAAGAAGCAAGAAATTGACCAACACCCTACAGCAACACAAGAAGAAAAAGATGCAGCCAAAGCAAAAGTGGATGAAGAAGTCACTAAAGCCAAAGCAGCAATTGATCAAGCAACAACAAATGATGGTGTAGATCAAGCAAAAGACAATGGTGTTAATACGATTCATAATATCCAACCAGAGTCAATTGAAAAAATTAAAGCAAAACAAGCAATAGATGAAACTGTAACAGCTAAAAAGAATACAATTGATCAAGATGGCACTACTACACAAGAAGAAAAAGACGCAGCCAAAGCAAAAGTAGATGAAGAGGCAACTAAAGCAAAACAAGCTATTGATCAAGCAAGCACTAATGATGCTGTACATGAAACTAGAGATAATGAAATATCTGCTATTAACAAAATTCAACCTGAAGCAATTAAAAAAGCTGAGGCGAAACAAGCAATCGATGATGCTGCTACAGCTAAAAAAGCTAAAATTGACCAAGTTTCTAATGCTACACAAGAAGAGAAAGACGCAGCCAAAGCAAAAGTTGACGAAGAAGTAACAAAAGCTAAATCAACTATAGATAAAGCCGTTACAAATAATGATGTTGACCAAGCAAAAACGAATGGAACTACAATAATTTCTTCAATAGAACCAGAAACTATTAAAAAAGCTGAGGCGAAACAAGCAATCGATGTGGCAGTATCAGCTAAAAAACAAGAAATTGATAATAATGAAAATGCTACTCAAGAAGAAAAAGATGCTGCTAAAACAAAAGTAGATGAAGAAGCAACAAAAGCAAAAGCAGCGATTGATCAAGCTTCTACTAATAATGATGTAGATCAAGTTAAAACATCAGGTGAAACAACAATTTCATCTATCCAACCAGAAGTTGTTAAAAAAGCAGAAGCAAAACAAGCAATTGATGATGCAGTGACTGCTAAAAAAGCCGAAATTGATCAAAATCAAGAAGCTACTAAAGAAGAGAAAGATGCGGCAAAAGCAAAAGTAGATGAAGAAGCAACAAAAGCAAAAAATAGCATTGACCAATCATCAACAAATAATGATGTAGATCAAGCTAAAACAAACGGCGCTTCAGCTATAGCAAAAATCCAACCAGAAGTTGTTAAAAAAGCAGAGGCAAAACAAGCAATCGATGAAGCGGTGACTGCTAAAAAAGCCGAAATTGATCAAAATCAAGAAGCTACTAAAGAAGAGAAAGATGCGGCAAAAGCAAAAGTAGATGAAGAAGCAACAAAAGCAAAACAATCTATTGATAATTCGACAACAAATGAAACAGTAGATCAAGCTAAAACTCAAGGCGTTAATACTATTACATCTATTCAACCTGAAATAGTTAAAAAGTCAGAAGCAAAACGTACAATTGACGAAGTTGCTAAAGCTAAGAAGCAAGCAATTGATAATAACACAAATGCAACTCAAGAAGAAAAAGATGTAGCAAAAACAAAAGTAGATGAAGAAGTTACTAAAGCTAAGAGTGCTATAGATCAAGCAACAACTAACGACGAAGTTGACCAAGCAAAAAATAACGGCCATACAGCTATAACACCAATTGAACCTGAAACAGTTAAAAAGTTTGAAGCTAAAAATGCTATAGATGAAGTAGCTAAAGCTAAAAAAGAGTTAATCGATCAAACACCAAATGCAACAAAAGAAGAGAAAGATGCAGCAAAAGCTAAAGTAGATGAAGAAGTCACTAAAGCTAAAAAAGAAATAGATCAAGCTATTACAAATAGTGATGTTGATCAGGTTAAAAATAAAGGAACAAATGGCATTAATAGTGTTGTAGTTGAAGTAGTGAAAAAAGACGAAGCTAAAAAAGCAATCGATGAATTAGTACGTGCTAAGAAAGCCGAAATCGACAAAAATCACAATGCAACTAAAGAAGAAAAAGACACTGCAAAAGCTAAAGTCGACGAAGAAGCTAAAAAAGCAAAAGATAATATAGATCAAGGAACTACAAATGACGAAGTAGATCAAGCTAAAAATAGTAGTAGCGATATTATCAAAAAAATTCAACCAGATACTACTAAGAAAACTGTTGCGAAACAAACGCTTTTAGATCAAGCAAAAGCTAAGAAAGCCGAAATCGATAAAAATCACAATGCAACTAAAGAAGAAAAAGATGCAGCAAAAGCAGAGGTTGATAAAATAATTGATAAGGCTAATAGAGCAATAGATAATGCAAATACTAATGACGATGTTGATAAAGTTCAAGTTAATTTCACTTCTAAAATAAAAGAAGTTAAAATCAAAATTGTTAAAAAGCCACAGGCTAGAAAAAATATTTTAAATATAGCGAGAAAACAAAAAGCTAAAATTGATAATCTAAATGGTTTAACAGATGAACAAAAAAATAAAGCTAAAAACATGATTGATGAAATTGTTAAAAATGCTTTAGAAAAATTGGAAAATGATATTAATAACAACGACGTTGATGCAATTACAAATAAAGCTATTGAAGATATTGAAAAAGTTAACCCATTAAGTTCAAAAGGTAAGGAATATTTACCAAGTGGCAATAATAATGGTGGAGATAGAAATAATAATAATTCAGGTGATAATTATAATACTAGCTCAGGTAACAACAAAGGGTCTATTAAATTACCAAGTACTGGTAAAGAAAGTCAAAATCAATCACCTTTAGCAGGTTTAGCTTTGATAAGTGGTTTATTCTTATTCTTGAAAAATAGAAAAAGAAACAAAGAAAATAATTGATCAATGAGTTAAATTGGAAATCAGACTTCACAAAATTGTGGGGTCTGATTTTTTTTAGTATTCATTTGCAAAAAGCATATAATGATTTAAAATATAATTTTTTAAAGATTTATGTTATGTGAAAATCTTATGTAATGAAAAATTTATTCTGGTTATTTTAAATGATTGATGATATTATAAAAAGTATGATAACAATTGCATAAAATCATATCATACAATTTAATAGCAACACTCATTATTATTCATTATTACTATTACAACAAGACAAGAACATCAAGGAGGACAATAATGAATCTTTTTAAAAAACAGAAATTTAGTATTCGTAAATTTAGTGTAGGAATATTTTCCACTGTTATAGCTACACTGACTTTCTTATCACACCCAGGTCATGCAGCAACTCAAGAGGAAGAAAGTAATTCTTCGCAAACTACCTCACAAAATGTTAAATCTCAAACCATTGATAAATCAATAAATAATAATGATAAATACATAGATTCTGAAAATAATAATGGATCTGTTAACGATTTAGTAACTAATCAAAAGATTAACAATGAAATTAAATCTAAAGTAGAAAATATTAATGATCCCAAAAACATAGATAATCGAGAAACAAACAACTTATCTAGAGATAACAATCAAAGTACGGTTTCTAATGAAGGCAATCCAACTACTGAAAATCTTTTGAAAAATGAAAGTAATCATATTACTGTAAATAAAAATAATTTAGTACATAAAAGAACTAAACGTTCTACTGATACAATTGTTACAAATAATCAAGATCAAATGAGTTTAAATGAAACCAATTCTGGTCAAATTGTTAACGGTACTTTTACGGATACGTCTAATGGAGCAGTTATTCCTACGAATCAAACTGTGTCTGAAATGAATCAGGCAAGTAAGATTACAGGATGGCATGTCAAAGATAACGATCAAACAGTAATACCACTTATATGGGGACCTAAAGCATTACCGCCCTATAATCCTTATGTTTTTGATAAAACTAAAAATAAAATTGCTGCAGTATTATCCAAATATCCAAGTAATGTTAGTGGGGTAGCAGCAGATAAGACTGTTGGTCCAATATACCAAGATATAGATGTTACGCCAGGATCAGAAATTCAACTAAATTTCATGGGTACTTCGATGGGTAATACACACGGTATCAATGGTGTTAAAGTATCAATCTATGATGCGAATAATCCTACTGATTTACTTTACGCAGGTAGACCTAATACAGCAGGTAAATCATTTGGTGTATTTACAGGTGTATTTAATGTGCCTAACAATGTTTCAAGACTAAGATTTATGTTTGAAACACATGAAAAAAGAAGTTATGAAAGTGCAAATGGCGGTAGACTTTTAAAAGGTAATAATAATTTTGGTGGAAGTGGATTAGCAGATGTGAAAGTAAATAGTGGTGCATACTTAAAAGCAACTACTACAGAAACACAATATAAAGTTACATCCCCTTCATCTACTGCAACTACAGTAAATACTACACTAAATGTCGCATTAGAAAATAAAGGACACTCCCGTTCGAATAAAACGCAATATAAAGTGATTTTACCAGAAGGAGCTCAATTTATTTCAGCTCAAAATGCTAGAGCAAGTTATAATACATCCACTAGATTGTTAACATTAAATGTAGATAGAATAGAGCCAGGAGCGATTAAAAACATTGCTTATACTGTTTCATTACCGACTTCAGAACCTATTAAAAAGGATTTCGATGCAACATTAGTTTATGCTACTGATGGTATAAATATGAATAGAAGAAATGGAAGTCGTGATTTTGGTTTGAATGCCGATGATAACTATTTTAGATATGGTGGTAATAACGAGTATATAAAAACTGAATCAGATCAAAGAAAAGGTAATATTAATGTTGAAACACAATCTGTTACTGTCGAAATGTATAAAACTGCTTTACAAGAGAAATTTAATGAAATATCTGCTCAAATAGAGCATTTAAACCAACATGATTATTCACAAGAAGCTTGGTCATCGATGCAAAATGTTCTAAATGCATCACGTCAAATTTTAAATGAAAACGATGATACGCCTATAAGTGAAAGAAAAAATCAAGCAACTATTAATGATTTAACTTTAAAATTAGATAAAGAAAGAGCAAAACTAGATATAGATCAAGTTGCAGAGTCGCGTAAAGCAGCAATTAATAATAATAATGATGCGACTAGAGAAGAAAAAGATGCTGCTTTAACACTTTTAAAAGCAACTTTGGACGAAAAAAATAGAGATATTGAAAGTGCATCTAATACTAATGAAATTTCAGAAAGAAAGAATCAATCGGTAGTTGATATTGATCCTATAGATGTTATTCCAACAATTAAGCAACAAGCGATACAAGCGTTGCAAGATAAAGCTAATGAAAAACTAGTTGAAATTGAGAATGATACAAACGCAACATTTGAAGAAAGAGAAACAGCTAAACAAGTGTTAATGAAGCGCTCATTAATGCGACTAATGATGTGAGAAATGCAACAACTAATCAGTTAGTTGAAACAGCTCAAACTTCAAATACTAACCATATTGGTCAAATTGTACCTAACTCAGTTCATAGAAATAATATGAAACAAGAATTAGAAAGGGCTATTGCTTCTAAAAAGTCCGTAATTGATAACGATACTAATGCAACCATTGAAGAAAAAAATGAAGCGAAAGCAAAAATTGATGAAATTGCTAATCAAGCACGATTAAATATAGAGCGAGGTGTGCATAATACTGATGTTACGACTGCAAAAGAGAATGCAGTTAACAAAATCAATGATGTACAAGTTAACGCTGTTAAAAAGAATCTTGCTAGACAAGCAATAATAGATCAAGCAAATGCGAAGAAATCTGAAATAGATAGAACACCAAATGCCACAGACGAAGAAAAAGCAGTAGCAAAAGCAGTAGCAAAAGCAAAAGTCGATGAGGCAGTGAATAATACGAAAGCAGCAATAGACCAAGCGACAAATAATGCCGGTGTAGATGCAGCAAAATCATCTGGTTTAGATGCAATTAATCAAGTCCAACCAGTGGTTGTAAAAAAAGACGATGCAAAAATAGCAATAGATGAAGCAGCCCGTGCTAAGAAAGTAGAAATCGATCAAACACCAAACGCGACAGATGAAGAAAAGGCAGCAGCGAAAGCAAAAGTTGATGAAGCAGTGACATCAGCTAAAAATGCGATAGATCAAGCAACAAATAACGCAGGCGTAGATACAGCGAAAACTGAAGGAACAGACGCCATTAATCACGTCCAACCAACGGTTGAGAAAAAAGCCCAAGCAAAGAACGCAATAGATGAAGCAGCTCGTGCTAAGAAAGCAGAAATCGATCAAACACCAAACGCAACAGATGAAGAAAAAGCAACAGCAAAAGCGAAAGTCGATGAGGCAGTAACTACAGCTAAAAATGCGATAGATCAAGCGACAAATAACACAGGCGTAGATACTGCTAAATCTTCAGGTGTAGACGCGATCAATCATGTTCAACCAACGGTTGTTAAGAAAGACGAAGCAAAAGCAGCAATCGATAAAGCAGCGCAAGCAAAGAAAGCGGAAATCGATCAAACACCAAACGCAACAGATGAAG
>NZ_KV838590.1:0-219 GCF_001838705.1 Staphylococcus sp. HMSC34C02 | reverse complement strand
AGGCGCTCTCCCAGCTGAGCTAAGCCCCCATATTGTATTTAAATAAAGTTCCTATCGGGAAGACAGGATTCGAACCTGCGACCCCTTGGTCCCAAACCAAGTGCTCTACCAAGCTGAGCTACTTCCCGTATGTAATTAAATAATAAATAAAATTTAAATGGCGCGCCCGATAGGAGTCGAACCCATAACCTCTTGATCCGTAGTCAAACGCTCTATCCA
>NZ_KV838589.1:33541-40613 GCF_001838705.1 Staphylococcus sp. HMSC34C02 | reverse complement strand
TGCAAAATAGCATTATTATATTATTTATGTCCCAACCTCAAGTAGTTCTAATGATTAAAATCAAAGAACTGCTTTAGAGCCTTTCCCACAGGAAAGCGAAATAACTTAAGCAAGCGAAATCTATCTATGAACTACTTTACGAACACTTTCATTATTTATAAATACCTTTGATCTCATCTAACCTTTCTATAAAACTATCAATATATGACTGTGGTTTCAGAATCTTAGCATGTGGCGCTAATTGATAAGCGATATAGTACGCATCGAAACGCGTACAATTCACCCATACTGTGATACTATCTTCGCTGTGTTCAACGACTTCCTTAATTGAAAACTGTTGTTGGAATTGGTTCCAAAAGTGTGTGTGAATTTGGAATAACACAGGATTACATGTGCCATCTTTCTTAAATTTTAAATTTAAAATCTTAACAGACAGAATATCTCGAAGAAGAATCGTCTCAATTTCATGATCCTCTTCATATGTAAACCAATAGTCATAATGCATATACAAGATAGATAATGGTTTAACCACTATCTTTTTATCTTGAAGTTCAATGCGAACAATTTCTTTATTCACGATTGCTTTTTGGAGGAGCATGAGATGTTTCCCAGGCAATAATTCTTGTCTGATTTTAAATTGATGTAACGTACTCATTAAAACATGTTTATCTGAAACTTTCATTGAAGTAATTGAACTAAGTAAAAATTTATGAATATCGTGATGCAATATAGGCGTTAAGCTTTGAAGTTTAATGAGCAGACTCAGAATGCCCAAACTGTGTTTACTTTGAGTATCCTGCTTAAGTTCGTATCCTGCCAATTGATGATTATAAACGACTCTAGTATTACTAGGATTCCAAAACTCATTTTCATAAAAGAAAGTGTTAATCGTATTAATATCACGTTGAATTGACTTTTTACTTACATCAGTGAATTGATTTAAGTCTTGTTGCGTAACAACATAACCTTTAAGAAGCAAAGTTAAAATATTTAGTATACGAGTTGATTTATCCAAGAATTGGGTCCCCTTTGCATCAATTCTGTATTTACTTTGAAAATTAACTATATAGTATCATATTATTTTTGTAATGTGTATAATTCCAAATTTAAAAAGTAGCGATATATCAATAAACATAAATAATAAGATAGCGTACATTTACAAAAGTAATAATCTATAAATGTTTTATTTAATATTGCAATTAAAAGAAAAAAGTGATAAATTTTTGTGTAAGCGGTTACACATAAAAGGAGTGGCAAAGTGAGAACGATTAAAGAAGTGGCTAAACAAGCAAATGTTTCAGTAGCCACAGTTTCAAGAGTGATTAATAAAAGTGGTTATGTTAAAGAAGCAACACGTAAAAGAATTGAACAAGTCATCAAAGACCTAGATTATTATCCAAATGAAACTGCAAGAACCTTATTCACTAAGAAATCTAAAACGATTGGACTGCTTTTACCAGATATGAGTAATCCATTTTTTACAATTGTTGCTAAAGGTGTTGAGGATACTGCAATTCAAAAAGGGTATCATGTCATGATTGGTAATGGTGAAATGCAAGAACATAAAGAACTTAACTATTTAACCACATTTAAAGTGAATAATTGCAGTGGCGTCATTGCTTCACAATTATCGACGCAATTTGCTTTTGATCAATTCAACTCCTATCAATTACCCTATGTTCTCATTGACCGCGTTACAGATAATCAACAATGTATCGAAGCAGATCATTATAAAGGTGGTCAATTACAAGCTGAGGCAATCATAGAAGGCAATGCGCAACGTGTATTAGTGCTACATCAAGACCTGAATTATCGTTCGTTTGAAGAACGATTCAACGGTGCAAGAACGACGTTAGAAAGTCAGGGCATTCAATTATGGATTGAAGATGAGCGTGATATTACTATGGATAAATTACAGCGTTACATTAAGTACAATGATATCGATAGTGTGATATGTAGCAATGATGTATCAGCACTGAAAATGATGAAATGGTTACATGATTTACATATTACTATTCCAGATGACATACAAGTCATTGGGTATGATGATATCCCGTTAGCTAAGCTATTTTATCCAAGTCTCACAACCATCAAACAGCCTGCATATGATATTGGTAAGCAAGCAGCATTAGGTTTGATTCAACAATTAGAACATAATGACATCACAACGAAAGTAGTATTAGATGTTGATTTAATTTATAGAGAATCTACAAGGAGGAAGACAAAATGACAAGTATTTATGTAGTTGGAAGTTTATCTATTGATTTAGTCGTTTCTACGAATCGAGTACCAAGTAAAGGCGAAACCGTACTAGGTGAGTCATTCTTTACGACACCTGGAGGCAAAGGTGCGAACCAAGCCGTAGCAGCTGCCAGACTTGGTGATGATGTGTATATGGTAGGACGCATTGGGGATGACGATTTTGGCAATCAAATTTTCACAAATTTAGAAGATAACCATGTTTTAACGACATTTCTGAAACCCGTTACACATTCGGCATCAGGGACAGCGCATATTACACTATCAGACAATGACAATAGCATTATTGTGGTGCCTTCAGCCAACAACTATGTGACTTCAGCGTATGCATTGGAAGCATTAAAACAAGCGCAAGCAGGCGACATTGTATTAATTCAACAAGAAATTCCTGCCGAAACAGTTAAAGACGTCATAACTTATTGTGATGATCATGATTTAATCTCAATTCTTAACCCGGCACCATTCCGAGAAGTAGAAGCAGAAGTCATTGATAAAGCGACATATATTACACCTAATGAAACAGAGAGTAACGCGATGTTCCAGACTAACATTGATGAAGCGTTAGCACATTATCCTAACAAACTGATTATTACATTAGGGGATAAAGGTGCTATGTATCATAACGGCACTAAAAAGGTTCATATCGCAGGATTTAAGCGAGAAGTTAAAGATACCACAGGTGCCGGAGATACATTTAATGGTGCTTTCGCAGTAGGATTACAAAAGGGATATTCCATCGCACAGGCCCTTACACTTGCGAATTTAGCAGCAAGTCACTCAGTAACAGGTATGGGCGCTCAAGGTGGTATGCCGACCTTTTCAGAAATAGAAGGTGAATTCGATGTATAAAACAGGCATATTAAACAGCGGAATTTCAAAGGTACTTAGCGACTTAGGACATACAGATCAAATTGTAATCGGCGATTGTGGGCTACCAGTGCCTAAAGATGTTAAGAAGATTGACCTAGCACTAACGTTAGGGAAGCCTAGTTTCCTAGACGTTTATGACGTCCTTAAGCAGCACATGGAAATTGAACATATTACGATAGCCGAGGAAATGGAAGTAAACAATGCACCTATTTATAAGCAAGTGACACATGACTTTTCAGACATAACAAAAGTCGATCATGAAACATTTAAAGCATTAACGAAGGATGCAAAAGCGATTATACGTACAGGTGAAGCAACACCATATGCAAACATCATACTTCAAAGTGGTGTCATATTTTAAGGGGTGAGATTAATGATTCAAATGACTAATATTCATAAAGCCTTTGGTGATAACGAGGTGCTTAAGGGTGTTGACTTTACTTTGAAACCAGGTACCGTCCATGCCTTAATGGGAGAAAATGGGGCTGGAAAATCGACGCTAATGAAAATTTTAGTAGGTATTCATAAGAAAGATCAAGGTGTCATGACGTATTCTGATGTTGAAATAGAATATAGTAATCCTAAAGAAGCGGAAGAAAAAGGATTAACCTTTATACACCAAGAATTGAATTTATATCCAGAATTAACAGTACTCGATAATTTATTTGTAGGAAAAGAAATCCGCAACAAAATGGGCATACTCAATACAAAAGCAATGAAACAACAGGCAGAACAAGTATTTAAAGAATTAGATTTCTACATTCCGTTAAATAAAGTAGTTAAAGATTGCTCGATTGGTGAGCAACAAATGATAGAAATCGCTAAAGCGATGATGACGAAAGCACAAATCATTATTATGGATGAACCGACAGCTACCTTAACAGACAAAGAAATCCGACGTTTATTCGATATGATTCGTAATTTAAAAGCAAAAGGTGTTGCCTTTGTTTACATTTCGCATAGAATGGCTGAAATATTTGAGATTTCAGATGAAATAACAGTCATGCGTGATGGCGTTTCTGTGATGTACGATGAAACACGTCATCTAACGTACAACCAAATTGTGAAAGCAATGGTAGGACGCGAATTAGATGAACAATTTCCACATAGAACGTATGAACCACAAGATATTATCTTAAATGTAAAACGTCTCAATAATCCGCTACATCATATTGAGAATCAATCATTTTATCTTAAAGAAGGTGAAATACTAGGTGTAAGTGGCTTGATGGGTGCAGGACGTACGGAAATGATGCGCAGTTTATTTGGTGTGGATAAAGCAGACAATGACATTGAAATTAAAGGTCAACCAGTGACGATCACGTCCCCAATTGAAGCGATGAAACATGGACTTGCTTTTATAACCGAGAATCGTAAGGAAGAAGGATTAATTTTAGACTTCTCCATTCAAGACAATATGGTGTTACCTTCGTTATTTAGCTTTTCAAAACATGGCATCGTAGACGATAAGAGTTCTGAGCAATTTGTTGATACGATGCGCAAAAGACTGAACATTAAATCGCCAGGCAAGCTACCAGCTGGTTCATTATCAGGAGGTAATCAACAGAAAGTCGTATTAGCTAAGTGGATTGGTACGGGTGCGCAAATCATCATATTGGATGAACCTACAAGAGGTATTGATGTTGGCGCTAAGAGAGAGATTTATCAACTTATGAATGAACTTACAGATCGTGGTGTGTCTATTATTATGGTCTCATCTGAATTACCGGAAGTCATTGGTATGAGCGATAGAGTGATGGTCGTGCATGAAGGTAATATCAAAGGAGATCTTACAGGAAATGAAATTACAGAAGAAAATATTATGACGTTAGCTACAGGGGGAACTTTAAATGAAACAGTTAACAGCTAAAACATCGTTCATGGAAAAGATTATTCCATTTATTGGTCTGATTTTATTAATTATTGTAGTGAGTATTTTAAATCCATCATTTTTAGATTTATCTAATTTACTCAACTTATTAAGACAAATTTCTATCAATGGTCTGATTGCCTTTGGGATGACATTTATTATCTTAACTGGTGGCATAGATTTATCAGTAGGTTCAATCCTTGCTTTATCATCTGCGTTTATTGCACTGATGATTACAAGTGGTGTTGATCCAATTATCGCCTTAATTATAGGTGTACTGATAGGTTTTGTTTTGGGTGCAGTCAACGGTTTACTAGTGACGAAAGGGAATATGGCGCCATTTATTGCAACACTTGCGACAATGACGATTTTCCGTGGATTAACATTAGTCATTACTGACGGCAATCCAATCACTAATTTAGGTGATAGCTATTTATTCCAACTATTTGGTAAAGGCTATTTTATTGGTATTCCGGTACCAGCAGTAACGATGATTATCGTATTTATCATTTTACTTATCATTCTTCAAAAAACAACGTTCGGTCGTCATACATATGCAATTGGTGGGAATGAGGTAGCAGCTAAAATTTCAGGTATTAAAGTGAATAAAATTAAAATCTTTATTTATGGTATTTCAGGATTAATGTCAGCGTTAGCCGGAGGAATACTAACATCACGTCTAAATTCTGCACAACCAACAGCAGGTATGTCTTATGAGTTAGATGCGATTGCCGCGGTCGTGCTTGGTGGTACGTCATTGACAGGTGGTAAAGGACGAATTGTTGGAACACTTATAGGTGTACTTATCATAGGTGTTTTAAATAATGGATTAAATTTACTCGGTGTGTCTTCATTCTATCAACAAGTCGTTAAAGGTGTAGTCATTTTAATTGCGGTATTAATTGACCGTAAAAAATAAGAGAAAGCAGGATAACAATATGAAGAAATTATTAGCCATTACATTAGCACTCGTCCTATTTTTAGCAGCATGTTCCTTAGAATCACCTTTGAAAAATGATAAAAATGGTAAAACAAATAAGAAAAAATCAGAGATTACAATTGGTGTAAGTATTTCAACGTTAAACAATCCATTCTTCGTTAAAATTAAAAATGGTATTGAAAAAGATGCCAAAGCACAAGGGATGAAAGTCAAAGTTGTAGATGCACGAGATGATTCAGCAAAACAAACGAATGACATTGAAGATTTAATTCAACAACAAGTGGATTACTTAATTGTTAACCCGACAGATTCAAGTGCAATCTCAAGTGCGGTAGAATCAGCTAATAACGAGGGGATTCCGGTAATTACGTTAGACCGATCTGTAGATAAAGGTGATGTAGCGTCATTTATTGCGTCAGATAACGTTGAAGGTGGTAAAATGGCTGGAAATTACTTGGTAGATAAAGTCGGTAAAAATGCCAAAGTGGGTGAACTTGAAGGTGTACCTGGGGCAAGTGCGACTAGAGAAAGAGGTAAAGGGTTCCACGACGTTGCTGATAAGCAGTTAAAAGTCATCGCCAAACAAAGTGCAAAGTTTGATAGAGCAGAGGGGTTAAATGTAACGCAAAACATGCTTGAAGCACACCCTGATATCCAAGCAATCTTTGCCCAAAATGATGAAATGGCTTTAGGTGCAATAGAAGCAATTGGTGGTAAGGATATTCAAGTCATTGGATTTGATGGTAATGAAGATGCGATGAAATCCATTAAAAATGGCAAACTAGATGCGACAATTGCGCAACAACCTGAACTTATGGGTAAAGAAGCAATTAAAGTAGTTAATGGTCTAATGAAAGGCGATTCTGTCGATAAACAAATTAAAGTGCCATTAAAGTTAAAACAAAGTAAGAGTTAACTAGAAAAAAAGAGCCTGGGACATAAATAATCTAATGAAGCTATTTTGCAAATTCGCAGTAGCTGACTGAACTGAAAATGCGCTTAAATCAAGCTTTTTTCAGTTCTAGTCACCCTTGCGGGCGGGGCCCCAACAAAGAGAATTTCACTAAGAAATGCTACAAGCAAAGCAAGTTGGGAGAGAGACGACGAATTTAAAAAGAATTCTGTCCCACTCC
>NZ_KV838589.1:0-33441 GCF_001838705.1 Staphylococcus sp. HMSC34C02 | reverse complement strand
ACGAATTTAAAAAGAATTCTGTCCCACTCCCTACAAATATATATTGGCAGTAATTGACTGAACTGAGAGAGCATTTAATTCAAGCTTTTCTCAGTTCTAGTCATCTTTGCGGGCGGGGACCCCAGCAAAGAGCATTCCACCAAGAAATTCTACAAGCAAAGCAAGCTGGGAGTGGACGACGAATTAAAAAAAATGCTGTCGCATTCCCTTTTTATTCTGCAATAGAATGATGTGACAGTAAAAGGGCGTAAACAGTGTCTAAGTGAGGTGTATTGAGATTATAGTATCTCGCCTTGCTATAGATAAAGCCTTGAATGGCTTCAACTTCAAGCGGTTGGCTATTGATCACATCATAATACATACTCGTACCCATATGGTCAGGATAACCTGCATAAATCTGCATAATATCATCGACCAATGAATCAGGAAGCGTAATGCCCTCTGATAAAGCTACGTGTTGTCCCTCGTATAATAAGTTTTTACATAATTGTTCCACTTCTTTAATTTTTAAGATTTGAGCGGTATTATGACCAAGCGCAGTAATAGAATTAATGCCGAGGTTAACTAATAATTTATACCAAATTTTGTCTTCAATATGTTCTTCAAGTACGAGTTCAATTTTTGTGTGATCAAGTAACTGTTTTAAGCGCATTGTTTGAGCATCTTTTTGAACATGTAAACGATAATCACGAAAATGTACGACTTCGTTTCCCGACTTTTGGCCACTAATATAAACAACAGCTTGGTAAGTGTGTTGAAATGGAAGACGAGATAGTAGGCCGTAGCCATTTTGAGCTAAAATAAATAGCGTTTCGTCATGGGCTAAACGATGTAACTTTGGAATTAAATGATTAAGCTGATGTGTTTTGACAGCAATGATTATCACGTCAAAGGTCGACGTCACGTCATCTATATTAAATACTTCTACCGTTTGATTTGCGGGTTGAATGGTTATGTCTTTATTAGAACGACCAATTAGTGTGACGTTTGGTAACGATGTTTGTAGTTCATAGGCGATCGTAGTGCCAACCGCACCTGGTCCAATAACAGCAATTTGCATTTAAAACTTTCCTTTCTAGGTATTCTTACATATAATTATACGTATTATTATCGAACTTTTAATATAGGAGTTAATTTAAAAATGAAAAATTTAGCAAAATTAGTTGAAATGAAACAAGAGAAAACAAAAATTTCGATGATTACGGCTTATGACTTTCCAAGCGCAAAACAAGCACAAGATGCAAATATAGATATGATTTTAGTGGGTGATTCACTTGGAATGACAGTGCTTGGTTATGAGACGACAACACAAGTGACGCTAGATGACATGATTCACCACGGTAAAGCGGTACGCAGAGGCGCAGATGATACCTTTGTAGTAGTAGATTTACCAATTGGCGCAGTTGGTGTGAGTGACGAACATGATTTGAAAAATGCGCTCACACTTTATCAACAAACGAATGCGAATGCGTTAAAAGCAGAAGGTGCACATTTAGTTAATTTCATTAAGAAATCAACGCAAATTGGAATACCAATTGTAGCGCACCTAGGTTTAATGCCACAAAGCGTGGGTGTTATGGGCTATCGTTTACAAGGTAGTACGAAAGATGCAGCTGAACAACTAATTCAAGATGCACATGCAGTACAAGAAGCAGGCGCAGTTGCCTTAGTATTAGAAGCGATTCCTAGTGACTTAGCTGGTTTAATTAGTGACCAATTAGATATACCAGTGATTGGTATCGGCGCAGGAAAAGACACGGACGGTCAAGTATTGGTTTATCACGATATGTTGAATTATGGTGTAGATCGTTATGCTAAATTTGTGAAACAATTTGGTGATTTTTCAGTGGGCATTAAAGGCATCAAACAATATGATGAGGAAGTTAAGGCAGGCACGTTTCCAGCTGAAGCACACACGTATAAGAAAAAGATATTGAACGAGGTAAATGGTAATGACTAAAGTAATTCAAACTGTAGCTGAGATGCAACACATTACGCAAGAATTGAAACGTTCGGGTAAGACAATTGGTTTTGTTCCTACAATGGGCGCCTTACATGAAGGGCATTTAAGTATGATGCGTCGCTCAGTTGAAGATAATGATGTTACAGTGATTAGCGTATTCGTCAACCCACTACAATTCGGACCAAATGAAGATTTCGATGCGTATCCACGTCAAATTGATCAAGATGTAGCTTTAGTTGAAGCTATTCATGTGGATTACGTCTTTCATCCAACAGTAGAAGAAATGTATCCAGACGAATTAAGTGTAACATTGAAGGTGGGACGTCTAGCGGAAGTCTTAGAAGGCGCACAACGTCCAGGTCATTTCGACGGCGTTGTGACTGTCGTGAATAAACTATTTAACATCGTCAGTCCTAATAAAGCTTACTTTGGTAAGAAGGATGCGCAACAACTTGCAATCGTTGAAAAAATGGTTGAAGATTTTAACCATCCAATTGAAATTGTTGGTGTTGATATTGTACGTGAAGCGGATGGACTCGCACGCAGTTCACGAAATGTATATTTAACCGATGATGAGCGACAAGAGGCTGTTCACCTAAGTAAAAGTTTAGCATTAGCACAAACGTTATATAATCAAGGGGAACGTCGTAGTCATATTATTGTTGGTGAGATTAAGGCATATTTAACGGAACATACGCGTGGTCATATTGATGAAGTTGCAATTTACAGTTACCCCGGTTTAGAAGTTGCGACAGAAATACAAGGTCAAATCTTTATATCACTCGCTGTTAAATTCTCGAAAGCACGGTTAATAGATAATATTATTTTAGGAAGTGAATCGTAAGTTATGATTAGAACAATGATGAATGGTAAGATTCATAGAGCACGAGTAACAGAGTCAAATTTAAATTATGTTGGAAGTATTACGATAGATGCAGATATCTTGGATGCAGTTGATATTTTACCGAATGAAAAGGTAGCCATCGTGAATAACAATAATGGTGCCCGCTTTGAAACGTATGTCATTGCTGGTGAACGAGGTAGTGGCAAGATTTGCCTTAATGGTGCAGCATCTCGATTAGTTGAAGTTGACGATGTGGTGATTATTATGACTTATGTTCAATTAGATGAACGTGAATTAGTTGATCATGCACCGAAAGTTGCTGTGATGAATGAAAAGAATGAAATTATTCAAATGATTCATGAAAAAGAAGGCACTATAATTAAATAAATAAGTATGACGGCAGTCTAAAAATATTGAAATGATTACAATCCGGTAGCTTAAAAGCTATCGGATTTTTGTGTATATAGTGGAGCATAATATTATAAGTAATGCCTCTATATATAACTTTTATATAGTATAATAAAATTATATAAATTGTTTAGATTAGAGGGCTTGTTTATGAAAAGATTTATATTACTTAGCATCACATTTATGTTGATTTTAACAGCTTGTAGTACGAATGAATCGTCCAAGGAAGGTAAAACTAATTCACATTCGAAACAAACGGATACTAAGACAACAGAAGACAATAAAAAACAAAACAAGGTTGAAAGCAAAAAGAAGAATGAAGAAAAAACTAAAGATATAGTAGCTAACTTTTCGGAAAAGGAAAAATTAGCTTTAGCATTTTGTGTCGACCATGTCGACCAATATACATTAACTAAAAATGAAATTTTAACTGGATTTTATTTAGCTATAGCACCAGCTGGGGAGTATCATTATAAATTAGTCGATTTTACGTTAGTTAAGCATGATAAACCTGTTGTAAATGCGCCAAAAGATATGCATTTTTACACTGTATATCCTGATAAACGAAATTTTGCTGCAATCATCGGTGTGAATAATGAAAAGATATTCTTAGGAGGAACACAAGCCGCAATTATAGATTATAATGCATTGATGCAACATGGTAGAGAAGTGAATTTAAGCGATGTCTATTTAAAAAATAAACATAACAAAGCTTTGCCAGAATTAGTAAGTAAAATGCATATTGATAATAAGTATCCTAACATTAGTTATGATGAGAATGGCATCTCTTATAAACAGTTGGAGGGATTGGGTGCAATCCATTGCCCCTCTTTAGTATCTCCAAAACATTCATGTAAATTGCAATTTGATCCAATAGCACCTACATCATAACTTAATCCACTTTGATGTTCAGAAGTGCCAGGACGCGCACTATATCGATTCGCAGCTTGTTCGCCATCACGCGCAACATACTGCTGATACAAACTCACTTGTGTTTGGTAACTTCTGAAACCACTTATCTGATAAAGGTTTACACCCTCTTCGCCAGCATCAGCAAACATCCGTTGTAATGCACGTTGTGCTTTCGGATTTTCACCAGGATTGTAATCAGGTGGGAGCGTTGTTGTTTTATTAACAATTAAAATATCGTCATAATACGTTCGACCATTTTTGATTTCTTTCTTGTGTACATGATGAGTTGATTTTTGTGATGAATCATGATTATTTTTGCTTTTTGAGTCATGATTATCATGACATGCACATAAGATTAAAGTACTCAAAATTAAAATTGCAATAAGCTTTTTCACAATATAATTCCTTTCCCAAAAAAGTTTATTAATAGATTATTCTTACAATGTAAGATTAGCATAAAAAAAGAAATGAAATAAGATGTTAAATAACTAAATTACATACAAATTAGATTTTGACAAATGTAATAATATTTTGTAAATTGTAATTGAAGTGAAATATTATTCCTTTTAGAGGTGATGTTTATTGCATGGTAGTTTAATTTTTATTGAATCATCTTTAAGCGATTTAAACCCCTCGGAACGTAGAGTTGCTGAGTATATTCTTAAACATCCAGAAGAAATTATTAATTACTCAGTACAAAAGCTAGCCGACCTAACAAACGTAAGCGTAGCTACGATTGTTAGGTTATCTAAAAAGATGAAATGTAAGGGCTTTCAAGATTTAAAATTGAAAATCGCATTTGATTTAAATGAACCTGGGAAAGTACAACGCGATTATGCAGAAATTGATGAAGATTATTCAATTGAAGAAGTCACGCAATCAGTATTTCATAACAATACTAAGACTTTAAAAGACACAGAAAGGATTTTATCCACAGTTAGTATTAAGCAAGCTTTTGAATTAATTATCAATTCAAGAAAAACTTGTATTTATGGAATTGGTGCATCAGCTATTATTGCGCAAGATTTTAAACAAAAGTTAACGCGTATAGATTATTGGTGTGATGTAGGAAGTAGTTTTGATGAGCAAGTGACTTTAAGTGCTAACCTATCTTCTGAAGATGTTGTAATTGCAATATCAAATTCAGGTCAAACTAAAGATATAGTCTACGCTACGCAATTAGCTAAAGAAAAGGGTGCAAAAATTATTTCTATAACTAAATATGGTGATAATTCTATAGCTAAATTAGCAGATGTACAATTGTTTGTTAGTTCTTCCGAAAAAACGATACGAAGTGGGGCAATGAGTTCAAGAATTGCTATGCTAAGCATCATTGATATTTTGTATATTTGCATCGCTAGTGATGATTATTTAAGTAATCGCCAGAAATTAGAGAATACAAGAAATGCTATAAAAAACAATAAATTAAAATAGAGGAGTGTTTTAAATGAAAGTAATTATGGTTTGTTCAGGTGGAATGTCAAGTGCAATGGTAGTTGATTCAATTAAGAAACAAGCAGATAAAGAAAACTATGATCTTGAAATTAAAGCAGTAGGATCTGAAGAATTTGAAAATCAAATTGAACATTATGATTTAGGATTAGTTGCCCCACAAGTTAAACACCGTTTAGATAAATTTAAAAAAATGGGAGAAGAAGTTGGTAAACCAGTTGATGTAGTTGATCCAATGGGTTATACACCAATAGGTGCACCTAAAATTTTAAAACAAATTAAAGAATACGATAACTAATATACATGTTTAGGAGATGGTCTTATGCAAAAGATATTACAATGGCTTGAAAAAGTATTAATGACACCAATGGCAAAAGCATCAGAGCAAAGACATTTAGTTGCCATTCGTGACGGTATTATTGCAACATTACCATTGATTATCGTCGGTTCATTCTTCACTTTGTTTGCATCACCACCAATACCCTATCTCGCAGATTTAGTACAACCACATGCTGAGAAGATTATGATTGCAAATAGAATGACGTTGGGGTTAATGGCTTTATACGCAGCATTTTGTATGGGTTATAACTTATCAAAATCATATAAAATGGATGGTCTTTCAGGTGGCTTACTTTCATTAGCAACGTTCCTAATGATGAATATTCCATTGAATTTAGATGATAAATTAGCTAAAAAGGATGCCGTTGGATATGTATTGCCTATGGCAGATTTGGGAGGGTCTGGTTTATTTGTAGCTATCATTTCTATGATATTTGCAGTAGAAATAAGCAGATTAGTTATTAAATCTGGTTTTACTATTAAAATGCCTGAACAAGTCCCTAGTTCAGTTGCCAGATCTTTTGAGTCTTTAATTCCGGCTACTTTAGTTATTGTTATTTCATGGTTTATCCGTGTGATTTTAAATGTAGATTTAAATAAAATCGTTAACATGCTATTTGAACCACTCGGTAAATTTGCAGGAGATTCATTGTTAGGCGCTTTGATACCAGTATTCTTTATCGTTCTTTTATGGGCTGCAGGTATTCATGGTGTTGCTGTCATGGGTGCTGTTTTCCAACCAATTTGGTTCTCACTCTTAGATCAAAATATTGATGCTAAAGCAGCGGGAGAACAACTACCTAATATCGTTGTAGAACCATTTTTCCAATGGTTTGTCTGGATTGGAGGCGCAGGTGCGACGTTAAGTCTGTGTATATTAATGGTTTTCTCTAAATCAGAATATCTCAAAAAAGTAGGTAGATTCTCAATCATTCCAAGTATATTTAACATAAATGAACCTCTCATTTTTGGGACACCATTAGTAATGAATCCAATTCTAGCTTTACCATTCATATGTATTCCTTTAGTTTTAACTACTATTACGTACTTCGTTTTTAAATTGGGATTAATTGCAAAAATTACCATCTTAGCACCGTGGACATTACCTGGACCTATTGGTGCATTGTTTGCGACTAATGGAGATTGGAAAGCACTTATATTAGTATTAATCAATATCATTATTGCAATTGTACTTTATTATCCTTTCTTTAAAAAATATGAGCGTGAAATGTTAGCGCAAGAACAAAGTCTTAATGAAGATGCTACTGAAAAAGATTAGGAGAGGTAATTGCTATGGACAATAAAAATGAAACAGAGATATTTGAAATTATTGCACATGGAGGAAATGCAAAAAGTTTAGCTTATGAGGCATTAAATAGTGCTACTGAAGGCAACTTTGAAGAAGCGAAAAAATTTCTTGATGAATCAGAGAGAGAAATGGCAGAGGCTCATAAAACACAAACACGTTTAATACAAGATGAAATTAATGGTGAAAAAGTTGATACGTCGTTATTAATGATTCATGCACAAGATCATCTTATGACAGCATTAAGTGAAAAAAGTTTAATTGAAAAAATGATTGAGCTATACAAAAAGTTAGAAGAGAAGTGATTTTCCATGAGACTTTTATATATCCTAGGATTATTATTTTTAATATTTTTTTGCTTCAAGTTATCACAGTTGATTATTAAGAAGGTTGCAATTAACAGATGGTTACTTTTAATTATTATGCCATTTATTATTGGTATTCCAGTTTTAATCTTTGATGAGATTAATTCATTCGGATGGACCGTTATTTACGTGTTGATCATATTCAATAGTATTTTATTTTTTGAACAGTCAAGACAATTACTTGAAAATAAAAAAATTAAAGGCGTTATTTATAAATCTGAGGAGGGCAAGTAAATGCATCGATTAGGTATTTCAATTTATCCTACACAATCTGATCTAGAGAGAATGAAGAATTACATTGATACCAGTGTGAAATATGGCTTCAAACGTATATTCACTAATCTGCTATCGGTAAAACAGGAAGATCGTGAAGTTTTTGAGAAGTTTAAGGAAATAGTGAAATATGCTAATGAGAACGGTATGGAGGTCATAGCTGATATAAATCGAGAAGTATTTAAAGATCTTCAAATAGATAATTTAGACTTATCATTTTTTAAAGATTTAGGTGTATCTGGAATTCGAATTGATTCTGGATTTTCTGCTCAAGAAACAGCGAAAATGACGCATAATAAGCAAAATATGTCTATTGAATTAAATATAAGTACAAGTGCAACATTTATCAATGATGTATTAAATTTTAAACCTGATAGAGATAAGTTAATAGGATGTCATAATTTTTATCCACAAAAATATACAGGCATATCATTTAAGCATTTTAAAAAAACCTCAGAATCATATAAACAACATCAATTGACGACTGCGGCATTCGTAACATCTCAACACGGTAAAGTAGGGCCTTGGAAAGTAATGGAGGGGTTACCTACATTAGAAAGTCATAGAAATTTACCTATTGAAGTTCAAGCAAAGCACTTATTAATGACTGGATTAATCGATGATATTATTATAAGTAACGCATTTGCTTCTGAGGAAGAGTTATACGCATTATCTAAGATTAATTTATCAATGCCTACGCTTGATATAGAATTAAATCCTGAAATTTCTAGTTTAGAAAAAAAGATTGTGTTAGAAGAAGATCATTTTAATCGTGGCGATGTCTCAGAGTATGTTATTCGCTCAACAATGAGCAGAGTACATTTTAAAGATAAAGATTTCCCGCCTCATAATACTGCTGAGATTAAAAGAGGAGATATTTTGATTTGCAACGAAACTTATGGTCACTATAAGGGAGAAATGCAGATAGCACTTCAAAATATGGAAAATGATGGTGTAAAAAATGTTATAGGTAAAATAACTGAAAATGAACAATTTCTATTAGATATGATAGAGCCTTGGGAATCTTTCGTATTAAATGTGAAAGAATAGGATTGATATAACAATGAGTATTAATAAAAAATACTATATTGGTATTGATGGTGGAGGAACCAAAACAGAAGGTGTCATTGGTAATAATTATGGAGAAATTATTGGACATACTCTAGCAGAATCTACAAATATACAAGTTAAAGGTTTGGACACTGTTAAAGAGATATTAATGAATATGATATCTAATTTGAGAAAACAAGCAAAGATAGACTTAAATGAAATTGATACGATTTATTTATCATTAAGTGGTGCTGGGAGAAAAGAAGAAAAACATTTGATTATAAAATCATTGGAAGCGTACAAATTACATAAGATAAAAATTGTCGTTGAAAATGATGCTATATGTGCTTTGGCATCCGGGACATTTGGAGATTCTGGTATTGTGCTCATAGCAGGAACTGGCTCTATATCATATTATTTTAATAAAGAAACAAATGAAATGAATAGAGTCGGTGGATGGGGGTATTTACTAGGCGATGAAGGCAGTGGGTATGATATAGGCAAAAAAGCACTTACTGCAGTAATGAAAAATTATGATGGTAGAGGTCAATCAACTCAATTAACTGAAGCGGTTAAGTAACAATTAAACTTGATACAAGAAACAGAAATAATTCCGTTTGTTTATCAAAATATGGAAATGAGATCAGAAATTGCTTCATTAACTAAAGTAGTGTTTGAGGTTGCCAACAGTGGTGATATGGTTGCTAAAGATATCATTAGTAACAGTATGGATGCATTGATTGAATTAATTAATGGCGCGTTTCTTTCGGTTAATAAGGCACAATATCATCCACCTATTGTATTATGTGGAGGTCTATTCTCTAATATTCAGTTTAAAGAGACATTTATGAATAAATTAAAAAAAGTTTATCCGAGTAATGAAATTATAATACCTAAATTTCCCCCAGTGGTTGGAGCCTATACACTATCTTTAAGAGAAAATAGCGAAAATAGTTTTACTCATACAATTCAACAAACAATTGAACGTAGCTGGAAAGAGATTGATACATTAAGTTAAAAAAGAGAGAGTGGGACAGAATTCTTTTAAATTCGTCGTCCACTCCCAGCTTGCTTAGCTTGTAGAATTTCTTGATGAAATTCTCTTTGTTGGGGCCCCGCCCGCAAGGATGACTAGAACTGAGAAAAGCTTGATTTAAGCGCCTTCTCAGTACAGTCAGCTACTGCGAATTTGCAAAATAGCATTATTATATTATTTATATCCCAGCCTCTTCTTTTTTGCAAGAAATACTTTCAATTAAGTATTTACAAAGTACACTTTTATAAATAAAATATAGTATAATTAATTGATTTTAAAAATGCAAATGATATGAGGAGACATAGATGAAAAAACTAGTATTTATATGTGGGGTGTTTTTACTTTTACTTGCAGCTTGTGGTTCTAATGACGGTTCTAAAGAAGATAATAGTAAAACGAAATCTAATGCAGAACAAACAAAATCTAAGAAGTCTAAAAAAGACCAAGAGTTGGAGAAAGAAGTAGCAAAACTTACTGAAAAACAAAAATTGGCTCTTGCCTTCTGTGTGGAAGATGTCGATCGCTATACATTGACTAAGAATGAAATTTTAACAGGTATTTATGAATACAGACTTGCGTCTGGTAATAAAAACTTTAAGCTAGTTGATTTCAAACTTGTGAAATATGAAAAACATATTAATAATGCACCTAAAGGTATGAATTTCTACAATGTATCACCTAATAAAGGGAACTTTGAAGCATTGATTGGTGTGAGTAACGACAAAATCTTTGTTGGACGTATGCAATCGGGTTCATTAGATTATAAAGACTTATTAGGCAAAGGCAAAGAGGTCAAACTCATTGATGTTTATAAAGCTAATAAAGATAACAAAGCTTTACCAGAATTAACTGACAAAATAAATATTGTAGATCAATTATCTAAAAAAGATAAAGAAGACAATAATCCATTATCTGCAGCATACTTAGAAAAATCAGGAACAGTTAATACACATTTCCGTAACCAAGTGTATCAAATGATTTCAGATTTCGAAGGTATTGCGGTAGGTAAGACAAACTATTTATGGGATGATGTTAAAATGGTTGGTCATAGTGGCGATTGGATTGTCAATTACCGAAATAAAGATGGCGAAATTTTAGGGACGTATAAAACTAAAAATAATAAAATTCTTAAATTAGACCCTAATGGTAAAGTCATTAAACAAGAAAATTAATAAACCAGTGTTATAGAGTTCTCATGTTAATTGGTTTAGCCTGAGAACTTTTTATATAGGGTTTTATAATTATGTCAGTATGGTACGATGAAACTGAAGGGAAAGACGGCAATTAAAATCACGCAAAGGAGTTTATGCTTATGAATCCAAAGGTAGGTTTTGGCGAAGCATTTAAGTTGTTTTGGAAGAATTATTTTAATTTTAAAGGACGCTCAAGACGTAGTGAATTCTGGTTTATGCAATTATGGCATGTCATTTTTTACGGACCAGTACTCATTCTTTATATTGCTTCTTTAATCATGGTTATGTTCTCAGCAGCATTAGAATCTGACGCGTTATCAATAGTAAGTATAGTCATGTTAGTTGGCACAATCATTTATATGATTTTATATGCAATTATTACTTTCATTCCGAATTTAGCATTGACAGTCAGACGCTTCCATGACACCGACCGTACAATGCTTATTCCAATTTTATCGGTTATATTAGGTGTGATATCTTTTATTAGTCAATTGATTTGGGATATTAATGACCCTAACGGTGACAATGGTTGGGTATTATTGTTTATTCTTCTACTTGCACTCGTTCAATTTGCTATTTCAATTTATCAATTAGTGATTACATGTTTAAATAGTAAATTTAATAAGAATAAATATGGAGTAAGTCCTAAATTTAAAGGACATTATGAATAATTCAATTCTTCTAATGAAATGCTTTTAGCGATATAAATTAAGGTTCAACGTGTTGTTAATCATTATAACCACGTTGAACCTTTTTTAGTATGTCTATTTTCGCTTACCTACATGCCATTTCCAATAAGTGAACATACGTAGAAGATATTCTAATGGACCGTATCGGAAGTGTCTTTGATGTAATGTTGCTAATACAACTAAAAGAATATAAATCACAATAAACAAAATGCTGGTATAGATGAGTATATCTTTGCCAAATAATCCTAGACCATAACTATAGAAAATAAGTGTACCGATAATACTTTGAGTAATATAAACGGTGAGCGAGATTTTGCCGGCATTTTCTAAACCTTTAAAGATAGGATGTTTCTCATGACGTTGATATAAATATTTAAATAAACTCATATAACCAAATGATAAAACAGGTCCAAACATAGCAAGGAGTACACCGGAAATCGCATCGTTATTTAACCAAAGTATGGTTGATTTGGCAATAATCGCTATTGGTATCAGGTATATGAATAATTTCGACGACCAAAAGTGTCTTGCATCTTTTTCGAACCAACCAGATCTAGAAAGAAAGATACCTAAAGTAAATAACGGCACCTCAAAAAGGATGGCTACCAAGAAGATGGCGCCCTTATTATCACCTAATTGATCTTTTAATTCTGCAAATTTAGGAGATGGCGCAATGTCATCTACATGATGAATGTCGTCATAACTACCTTGTGTGTAAATTTGCTGTACCTTATGGATATAAGCAGCAGCATCATGATTGTCGGATGTTGTAGACGGTTGTGAATCATCAAACATAGACCAAAAGCCCATGATGAAGACGAGAGAAATGATGATAATATTAAACCATTTAAAGGCTTTCGTACTAAGTGAAATGAAAGGGATGACACATAACATCGCTAAACTATAAGCGGTTAAGATATCGCCTTCCCATATGTAAGATGCATGTATAAAGCCTAAAATCAGTAAGAAAATGGCACGACGTAATAATTTTAATCTAGGTCGTGGTAACCCTTTTAATTTCATAGACTGATACAACTTATCCATCGAAAAGCCAAATAATATGGCAAAAATAGGTAAAAAGCTCTCTTCAACAAGTACAATGATAAGATTGAATATGCCTTGGTTGATGGGACTTAAATGGAAATGTTCGATGTAGTCTTTGCCGGATAAACTAAATTGAAATATAAGTAAATTAGCAAGAAATATACCTAATAAGCTGAATCCTCTTAAACTGTCAGCAAATGTAATACGTTTCATAATGTCACCTCAATACATACAGTAAACAATAATGATAAAATCTAGCATAAATGCACCTTAAATCTATCTTAAATAATTAACATCACAACAAAGTAGTGGAGTGATGAAAGTATAATTTAAGCTCAACACCCCACATATGCCGATAATGTTTTACATGAAACAATGTTAATCCAAATCTTTAACTTGGTCTTTGGCACGTTTGTAAATGCTGTCAGGGAAGTGGGTAATACGCAATAATTCAATGGCGTTTCGCGTATTGGCTTTACCTGTTTTAATCTTATAATCGAAATGAATTTCATTGTTTTCAATCGTTTCATTAAAGTGATAGTTATGATAATTGTCCTTTAACAATTGGGAAAGTTCGATATCATGTGTTGCTGCTACAATTCTGTAATTGTGCAAATGATTCAAATACGATAATATGGATTCTGAAGCCGCAATACGCTCAGTTGTATTGGTACCTTTGAAGATTTCATCAATGAAACAATAAACGGGTAATGTCGTTTCTATATCAAATAAGCGACGAATCGATTTGAGTTCAGCCATAAAGTAGCTATCGCCTGATAACACATCATCGGCATTTGCCATAGAAGTATAAACTAAGCCAGGTCGATAGCTAAATGTATCGGCTGTCGCAGTTTCAATCGTTTGTGCAAGGATAATGTTAATAGCTACAGCTTTCATAAATGTTGATTTTCCTGATGCATTTGACCCAGTTAATAGAATATTGTGTTTAATGTCGAGGTCGTTTGGGACGGCATTGTCCAGTAAAGGATGAACTAAGTTTGTAAATGATACGTTCTGTTCTTCTGAAAAGGCAGTCGGATCACAATATGTGTCCAATGTGCGTCGATACATGGCTAATGAATAGTGATTATCTAAGGTACTCACATAGTCATAGCAGGCGAGTACTTCGTCTTGATATCGATAATACGTATGCTGGATGATATGAAATAGGAAGTAGTCAACCATAAATGCCATCTTGATTAACATGATAAATGCGCCGCCAATATCTTGATCGCCCACTTTGCCAAGTAGACCGCTAAATAGACGCGCACCTTTAAAGTGATTAAAGTTCGTCTTAACTACAGGTGTGCCTTCGATTTGGTCAAGATGATAGCCTTCTTTAAGTACTTTTGCTGTGTAGAATAGTGACTTTAAATCTTGATCATATGTGCGTTTAAGACTACCAGATAAGATAATATTCAATAGCACTGCGAAAATAGTTATAAGTACACCGGTTGATGGCGAAAATAGAATGATAATAATGCCAATCAATGGTAAGAATGGACAAATCATAAATAAATTATTACGTTTAATCGGTTTAAGTTGATCTGGAAAGATAGGATAAACCACTTTTCCGATAGAAGCGAGATGATAAGATACATTCACTCTAAATGTTTCATTGTTATTAAAGTAGTCTAAGAGTTGATGGTCATTAACCTTAAACATATTGCGTAATGTAGCGCACCAACGCATTTCTCCAATAGCTGTGAAGTTAAAGTTACTGCGATGGAAGATTTCCTCCATATTTAAATCCGACCATGTTTTATCGTCAATAAGATTGTCGTGTTGATCACGCTTGAGCTCAAATTGATAATCGAAACGAGCATTTGGACGTATAAAGTTCTCAATTGGCTTCTTATTACGCCAAAGTGTATGTATATGATGAATCAACTTTCGCTTATCTGAAATGCTCAGAGCAATATTCATAATTAACCCCAGAATGATGATGCCAATCACCAATAACGCATAAGTCTGATAAATATTCATAACTAAACTCCTTAAAAATTTAAATCATTTACACAATTATTTCATAATATGATGTAATTAACAAAGATAGATAAATTACGCTTTATCAATATAAAAATAATATAGGATTACTCAGATAACCTTTGCCACATAGATTTCACCTTGTAGCTCGTGATATGCTTAATAATGGTATAGGAGGCTTTGGTTGATATGATAGAGAAACAAATAGCATTTACATATAATTTAATGAACTATAACATGTGCGTGTGCCATGGTGAATGTATATGATGACAGCGCTAGCAATCACTATTTTTGTTATCACACTCGTATTTGTCATTTGGCAGCCCAAGGGACTTGATATAGGAATAACGGCCGTTATAGGCGCAGTTTTAGCACTCATTACTGGGGTTGTGGGTTGGTCAGATATTGTAGAAGTAACGCATATTGTTTGGAATGCGACGCTAACATTTGTGGCGGTCATTTTAATCTCATTGATTCTTGATGAAATAGGTTTCTTTGAGTGGGCTGCCTTACATATGGTTCGAGCATCTAAAGGTGACGGTTTTAGAATGTTTGTGTACATCATGATTCTCGGTGCGATTGTTGCAGCTTTCTTTGCGAATGATGGTGCTGCGCTGATTCTAACGCCAATTGTGTTAGCTATGGTACGTCATCTTGGCTTCAATAAGAAAGTCATCTTTCCTTTTGTTATCGCAAGTGGTTTTATTGCGGATACAACGTCATTACCATTTACAGTAAGTAACTTAGTGAACATCGTTTCAGCGGATTATTTTAATATTGGTTTTGTAGAATATTTGAGTCGTATGTTTATGCCCAATATATTTTCATTAATTGCAAGCATCATTGTCCTTTGGTTGTATTTCCGAACGTCTATTCCGAAGACAGTCGATATTCAAAAGGTTCAAAGTCCTAACACTGCAATCAAAGATCAGAAATTATTCCGTATGTCTTGGCTAGTTTTAGCAATACTCCTAATAGGTTATCTTGTCAGCGAGTTCATACACGTACCAGTGTCTCTAATAGCCGGCTTTGTCGCTATTATTTTCTTACTCTTGGCACGTCAATCAGACGTTGTTTCTACTGGAAAAGTTATCAAAGGTGCGCCATGGAATATTGTGATTTTCTCACTAGGTATGTATCTAGTCGTCTTCGGACTTAAAAATGTGGGTATCACAACTGTCTTAGGGCATATATTCGCATCGATATCTACGCATGGCTTATTTACCAGTATTATGGGGGTAGGCTTCATATCTGCAATATTATCATCCATTATGAATAACTTACCGACTGTTTTAATTGATGCGATTGCCATACATCAATCACAAGTAACAGGTATGCTTAAAGAAGGTATGATTTACGCTAACGTCATAGGTTCTGACTTAGGTCCGAAGATAACACCTATAGGTTCATTAGCCACCTTGTTATGGCTTCACGTTTTAGCTCAAAAAGACGTTAAAATATCATGGGGTGTCTACTTTAGGACGGGCATCGTTATTACAATTCCTGTACTCTTTATGACGTTGTTAGGTCTATATCTGACATTACTCATTTTTTAACACAATAATCATATTTCAAGATGGATATGACAGTTAGGCATTGATACGTAGCTTTTAAGAATAGATGGACATCAGGTTTAAATCATCTGATAACATGTTAAAAGTATATTCAAGAGAAGTTAGATTGCTCGCCATCCCAAAATGTTAAAGTATAATTCGACCATTCAAACAGTTAATGACTAACTTTTATACACCTTGCAGTCTAACCTCCTTGTAATATAAGGCTTAGATATATACATAGTTGAATATACATAAATCGTCATTAGAAGACCTTTGAGCGTCTAGTACTAATGACTTAAGTGAGATAACGGATGTGTCGTCTATGATCCGTCTATCTCATTTTTTTATGCATTTTAAAAACTTAGTTAAAAAACATGTTAATGACATTAAAACGAGCATAATTTTTGGCGAAATGATGGTGTCATAGTATCTTAAATCTATAACTATACCAATTCTATAGAGGTGAGAGTGTGAAAGCATTAATTGTATACGCCCATCCTGAACCAAAGTCGTTCAATGGCGCATTAAAAGATAAAGCTGTAGAAACATTAGAGGCACAAGGTCATGAAGTTAAAGTTTCCGATTTATATGCAATGAACTTTGATCCAGTAGCTCGAAAAGAGGATTTTGAAAATCTGACAGATCCTGACTTCTTCAAATATGCAGTGGAGCAAAAACATGCCTATGATAACGATGAACTGACATCAGTGATTAAGGGAGAATTTGAAAAATTATTATGGGCTGACTTAGTCATTTTCCAATTTCCATTATGGTGGTTTAGTGTTCCAGCTATTCTTAAAGGTTGGTTTGATAAAATCTTTATTTTTGGTGGCATTTACGGTGGAGAATATGACCGTTACGATAAAGCACGCTTGACTGATAAAATCGCAATGATTTCAACGACAACGGGTTCGCCCGAAGGCAGTTATGCTGCCAATGGTTTCTCAGGAGATATACACGAACAAGTACTATTCCATATTAATCACGGCATGATTTATTTCTCTGGAATGACACCGTTAGAACCATTTATCGCTTATCAAGTAAGTCATAGTGAAGCAGTAAGACACGACTATCTTGAACAATTAGCCGAAAAATTAAAACATATTGATGCAATTCCTAGAATTAAATATCCTAAATTAGCTGATTTCGATGATAATGGCCAATTAAAATAAATGGTTGGTAGTTAGAGATATCGGGTGTGGCGCAGTGAATTCAAATAGAATACTGTGTCACGCCCGATACTTTTTTAAGTTCGCCAATTTTCAAAGCCTGCTAGCACACGTATGAAATAACAACAATAACAAATGTAATTTAAATTGTAATAGTATATCTTATTGTAAATAGGGTATGATGTAAATAATCATTGAGTGAATGATAGTCATATTCTATATAAGGTGCTGATGAGTCATGGAAGAGAAGAAACGGAAGACATTTAAGTTTAAGACGCCACATACATATGCATTATTAATGTTTGTCATTTTTCTAGCTTGGTTGCTAACATATATCATTCCTGCTGGTGAGTATGCACGTGAAAAGAAGGGTGACCAAACGCTTGTCGTTTCAGGAACATACCATACGGTAGAGTCGGCAAATGTAAATTTTCTCGAAATATTCAGAGCCATTCCTGAAGGTTTGATTAGTGGTGGAGAGATTGTATTCTACATATTCCTTGTAGGTGGCGCCTTTGGCATTATTCATAAGACAGGTGCTTTTGAAAATGGTGTTAACAAAGCAATGAGAATGCTAGGAGAGGCCAACTTTCTTATGATTCCATTAACGATGACAGTATTTTCTATATTAGGGTTTACAATTGGTTTAGCAGAGGAAACGATTATCTTTGTACCAATTGGAATCATCATCGCACGCACATTAGGATACGATGCTTTAACAGGTGCAGCTATGGTGATTTTAGGCGCTGCGAGTGGTTTCAGTGGAGGGATGTTAAATCCATTCACAGTTGGGGTAGCTCAAACTGTCGCTGAATTACCCATGTTCTCAGGCTGGGGCTTACGTACGATGATCTATTTATTTATCTTAACCGCTGCCATTTCAACAGTGATGTTATACGCTAATAAAGTGAAGAAAGATAAATCTAAGAGTATTGTGTATGAGCTCGAAAAAGAAGAAGGACATACAGTACAAGAAGTTACTTACCAACATTTTAGTAAACGACAAGCAGCAAGCTTATTGATTATCGTTGCTACAATTTTATTTAATGTATTTGGAATATTTGTATTTGATTGGACATTTAATGAAATGAGTGCCAATTTCTTACTCGCAGGTATGATTGCTGGTTTAGTAAGTGGACTCGGTTTAAATGGCACATTTGATGCTTTAATTGAAGGGATGCAAAATATTTTATTTGGTGCAATGATTGTTGGATTCGCCAAAGGTATTGTTGTTATTTTGGAAAATGGCAAAATCATCGATACGATTGTTCATGGTATGACAATGCTGTTGTCAGATATACCAGCTTCATTTGTTATTATTGCGATGTTTATATTACAGTTTCTACTTAATTTCTTTATACCATCTGGATCAGGACAAGCATTAACAACCATGCCCTTAATGGTACCAATATCTGATTTGCTTCATATTAATCGTCAGTTAACTGTCCTTGCTTTCCAATATGGAGATTCAATAAGCAATATTTTATTCCCAACGTCAGCAATCTTAATGGGGGCGTTAGCTGTAGGACGCATTACCTATACACAATGGATAAAATTTGTATGGAAATTGATACTGCTTTGGGTGGTTATTTGTGCAATAGCCATGTCGGTGGCACTTATAATTGGATATTAAAATGTGTATTTAAATCTACATATAAACAGTGTGAAAATTAAGTGAGGTAAGACTGACGTTTGTCTGAAGTTAGAGGGTGGTGCGTCTAATAAACACTGATATATCAATAGATAAGCGCGTTCCTAACATTATAGAAACGCGCTTGTTTCATATGATCAATTAGTTGTTTACTGTTGTATTGAATGGATGTTTATGATGTTTACCATGGACGATATAATACACAATAATTGCGACGGCTAATAGTGAAGCCATGGCTAAATATAAGTTGCGATATCCCATAAATGGAATGATTAGTCCAAGTATAAATGGTCCCATACCGGCACCGAAATCTACGAAAATAAAATAGGTTGATGTTGCTAACCCCATTTTGTGTTTAGGAGATTGTTGAATTGCAATGGCTTGTGCAGTGGGAATAATGGTGCCATAACCAAAGCCGATAAATGCTGCTGATATCAGTAAAAATAATGATGAGGTTGTCATACTCAATAGAACTAAACCAACTACAAAGCTAATCATAACTGGATACATTACTTTATTTTCACCATAATGATCATAAATTTTGCCGGTGAAAGGTCGGGTTACAAATGTCGCTAAGGCATATACAACAAAGAAATAACTTGCTGCAGTAACTAAATTTAGTAACTCGGCATAAATGGATAAGAAAGATAACACACTTGAATAAGCTATGCCAACCAGCATTGTAACCATTGAAATCGGTAAGGCTTCTCGTTGTAAATAAGCGTGAATGCCTTTAGGTTGAGCATTCGCTTCATCTTCGTTTGAGGCGATATTGATTGGAAGCCTTTTAACAAAAGTAGTGAAAACTAAAGCAATTACGATACTGATTAAACTAATCGTAAAGATAGAAGAAAAACCTAGACGATGATTTAAAATTAATCCGAAAAATGGCCCTAAAGCTGACGCTAATGTCACACTTAATCCATAATAACCGATACCTTCACCTTTACGTGCTTCAGGAATAATTCTTGAGGATATGGTACCAGTTGCTGTTGATGCGAATCCAAAAGCAATACCATGTATGAAACGAACTAACATGAGAATCCATATATTCGTAATAGTGAAGTATAAAGCAATTGCGGCCACTGAAGCGATGACACTATAAAATAATATCGATTTCGGTTGGAGGTAATCAATGATACGACCCGAACCTAAGCGTCCACCTAACATACCAATAATAAATACTCCTGCAGCTAAGCCTCCAATGCTTTCAGATGCGTGATATTCGTCAATAGTAAACGCAGTGACCGTTACGATAAGCATGTAATGTATTAAATACATAAAGAAGTTCACTAATGTAACGAAGATAAAATCTTTTGTCCATAAGCGATGTTCCATCATGTCCCTCCTAAAATAGTTAGAGTGACTTAGACTCTATATTGTTTTTTAAGCGCATGGTTTATTATATAAATAATTAAAACTAATGTATAATTAGAATAAATGAATTTAATATAAGTAGAACTGATATAAAGGGGTATATATGAATTTCGAGCAATTGAGTTATGTTAAAACAGTGTATGAACAGGAATCTATGATTCATGCCAGTGAACGTATGCACATTAGTCAATCAGCGATGAGCCAATCTATAGCGCATTTAGAAGAAGAATTAGGTTATAAATTATTTTATCGTTCTAGAAAAGGGACGGTACCTACAGAAATCGGTAAACGTCTCATTCCTAAGATATTAGATATTATTGAAGCCAAACATGCGCTGCTTTCAGAAGTTGATAGTATTGAAACACATTTTGAAGGTAGAATTAAAATTGCTACGAACCCAACCTTGTTCCATAAATTACTTCCTAAAGTACTCTCTCAATTTAAAAAAGATCATCCCAATGTAGACATCGAAGTCATTGAATCTGATAAAGAAGATATATTAAGAATGATTGAAGACCATGATATTGATTTAGGGTTGATAGGTAAGACCAATCATTCTGAAATATCAAATCATATTATTGAATTTCCGCTTTATTTTGGTTCGAATTTTAAATTGATTGTACCAGCTAAATCGAAACTTTCGTTTAAAGAAACCGTGGATCTTGAGGATATTAAAGCGTACCCATTTGTCTTATATGATCGTAGCTTTTATCATCATCATTTAAAGAAATTTCAAGAAGCGAATGGAGATTTGAAGATTGTCTTCCGTACAAATAATCCAATTGTCTTAATGAGAACTGTTGCTGAAGGGCTAGGTGTCGGTATTGTATCAAGCTTTATGGTTGAGAATGAGCCTTTTTTAAACAATGAATGGATTAAAGCGTTACCTTTAGGACAATCTTTCGATTATACAGTTGACTTTGTAGCCATTACACATCAAGAACATCAAAATGATCCAACCGTGCTTGAATTTATTAACTATTTAAAAGACTATAAGACGTTGTAAACAACATATGACAAAGATGTGTCGATTTTGTTATAAAAATTTTACTCAATTCAAATAAATTTTAGTATATAATACTGTGTAACACCGATTGAAAGGAGCAACTTATGAATTTACATAACATTAACTTAGTTTCAGGTATTTTATGCTTATTATCATTTCTATTAGTAGTTTCAATTATGTTCACTAGCATGTTCTGGTTTCTTCCAGGATTGTTCGTCATGTTATTAGCTATTATTGCGAGTGTTTTAGGCATCTTAAAAGGCAACAAAGCCATTAATATTACAATATTGATTTTAAATATTGTATTTTTAGTTATTTTCTCAAGCCCGTTATTACTAGCATAAGCGTGTGAGAAAATCATATATTTTGAATTGATATAAGATAGCGGCTACAGAAATTAATCGATAACATTAATTTCTGTGGTCGCTTCTTTTTATTACGTCTTAATAAGGGTAAATAGAAGGTATAACGAAAGATAACTAAGGGGGATTTATCATGGACGTAAGATTTCCGATAGGAGAATTTGAAGCACCTAGTAACCCGACATTAGTCGATGTGAAGGAATGGATGAGTGACATAGAAGTGTATATTGACCACCTTAGTGCAACGGTCAATTCGTTAACTGATGCGCAATTAGCACGTCGTTATCGAGAAGGCAGTTGGACAGTCAGACAATTAGTACATCATATCGCAGACTCTCAAATTAATTTATATGAAAGATTAAAAATGGCACTTACTGAGACACAGATAACAGCATATATGTTTGATCAAGAACGTTGGGCCGAACTACCAGATTCAAATTTACCTATCCAAGTATCAATGAATATTTTAGATGGCCTCAATCAACGCATTGTTGAAATGGGGAATCATGTTACAGAAGATGATTTAAAACGTTCGATTAAGCTTTCAGATGGTAGCCAAGTACCAGTTTCAGAATTATTGGCAAAATTATCATGGCATGAGCGTCATCATCTAGAACATATCAAGATTGCTTTATCAGACCAAGGTGTGTCACAAGCATAAAGTGTTCAAAAATAATTATATGAAGAAGTCTCTACAACCTAAGAATGAACTTTATCAAAAGTAAGTGTTAATAAGCATACTACAAGGATAAAACTGTTATAATCTGAACTTACTAAGAGATAGATAGGGGAGGAAGTTTCATGAAGGAACAAGTTTTAGTAACTGGAGGTACAGGCTTCTTAGGTTTGCGTATAGTCGCAGAGTTGTTAAAACAAGATTATGGCGTACGTGCAACAATTCGTTCATTGTCTAAGAAAGAAACGGTACTTGAAACATTGAAAGTACAACAAATTGACACGCAAAACCTAGCGTTTGTTGAAGCGGATTTATCTAAAGATGATAACTGGGAAGAAGCTATGGAAGATTGTACATATGTGATGAGTGTCGCTTCGCCTGTAGTAATGGGGAGTGTAAGTGTGACCGATGAACACGCCATTAATAAACAAGCCGTTGAAGGGATTCAACGTATTTTAAGAGCTGCTGAGAAGACAGATGTCAAACGTGTCATTATGACAGCAAACTTTGGGGCAGTTGGATTTAGTAATAAAGATAAGTCGAGTGTGACAACAGAAGCATATTGGACTGACCCTAATGAAAAAGGACTTTCTGTGTATGAAAAATCTAAATTGATTGCAGAACGCGCAGCATGGGATTTTGTTAAAGCGACTGAAAATCATATTGAATTTGCGACAATCAATCCCGTTGCAATACTTGGTCCTTCATTGAATCAACATATGTCATTGAGCTTCCAATTTGTAGAAAATATCGCCAGTGGCAAAATGAAACGTATCCCTAATATCCCAATGAATATTGTCGATGTCAGAGATGTGGCATTAATGCATGTTTTAGCAATGAAGACACCTGAAGCCAATGGCAAACGTTTTATTGCTACTGCAGATGGACAAATTACTATGCCCGAAATTGCACAATTAATTAAACAAGAACGCCCTAAACTAGCAGACAAAATTTCAACTAAGACAATTCCGGATTTTGCGATTAAGTTAGGCGCTAGATTTAACAGTGAAGCACAAGAAGGTAAGTTATTACTTGAAATGAATAGAAATGTCAGTAACCAACAAGCGCGAACAATTCTAGGATGGACACCAAACTACACACAAGAAGAAGCCATCTTAGCATCTGTTGATTGTATGATAGAACACCACATCTTAAAATAAATATAAGTGAATACGCCATTTGAGGTAGCACCTTTATCTATAATATTGTAATTAGAAGATAAAGGTGTTTTTTTACTTACAAAATTTGGAAAGCGCTTACTTTTCTCTTGTTTCATGAAAAATACATATGCTAGTATAAATCTATGATAACGTTTTCATAACAAAAAGTAAGGTGAAACGATGAATAATACAGAGATTAAACAATTTATTGAAGCAGGACATTTAACGGTTGGTATTGAATTCGGATCAACACGAATTAAAGCGATTGCGATTGATGATCAATGCCAAACACTCGCAACAGGTTCATTTGAATGGGAGAACAGTTACCGTAACGGTTATTGGACTTATTCGATGAATGACGCATGGGTAGGTATTCAACGTGCATATGGTGCAATGACGCAAGAACTTAAAGACAAATATGATGTGACGGTGCGTCAACTCGCTTCATTAGGTATTAGTGGTATGATGCATGGCTACTTACCATTTGATGACAATGATGATTTACTCGTGCCATTTAGAACTTGGCGTAATAACAATGCTAATAAAGCAGCTGAACAATTGCGTGAAGATTTCCAAGTCAATATTCCAGAACGTTGGAGTATTGCACAACTTTATCAATCAGCATTAGATCAAGAAGTACATGTTGAGAAAGTACGTTATATGACGACACTTGCGGGATACATACACTGGTATTTAACTGATGAGAAAGTATTGGGTATCGGAGATGCATCAGGCATGTTCCCAATTGATAGTGAAACACAAGACTATCGTGAAGATATTATTCAGCGTTTTAATAAGAAATTTTCTGAAAAGGGTTACACACAAGACATAAGAGATCTCTTGCCTAAAGTGGTTGTAGCAGGAGAGTATGCCGGACGTCTTACGGAAACGGGTGCGAAATTAGTAGACCCGAACGGTGAGTTACAAGCTGGATGTCCATTATGCGCACCTGAAGCAGATGCGGCTACAGGAATGGTAGCGACGAATAGTGTAGCACCAAGAACAGGGAATATTTCGGCAGGTACAAGTATCTTCTCAATGATTGTTCTTGAAAAGCCAATCAAAGATGTTTATCCAGAGGTAGATATTGTTACAACACCAGATGGTTATGAAGTAGCAATGATTCATGCGAATAACTGTACATCAGATATTAATGCGTGGGTTGATCTATTTGGCGAAGTCTTTGAAACGATGGGCGTTCAATATGATAAAGGTGAACTATTTACCAAATTGTTTGAACGGGCTTTAAAAGGCGATGATGATTTAGGTAAGTTATTGTCATTTGGTTATATTTCAGGTGAATTTATTACAGATGTACAACATGGCTATCCAATGCTTGTACGATCAGTAGATAGCAATTTTAATTTAGCCAACTTAATGAAGACGCATATTTATAGCGCATTTACTACGTTGAAAATTGGTATTGACTTACTAAAAGAAAAAGAAAATATTCATATTGATTCAATGTTTGGTCATGGTGGCATATTTAAGACTGAAAAAGTTGCGCAATCCTTCTTAGCGGCCGCTTTAGACAGCCCAGTGCGTGTCATGCAAACTGCGAGTGAAGGTGGCGCTTGGGGTATCGCTGTCTTAGCAAGATACATGATTGAAACAGAGACATCTAATTTAGCAACTTATTTAAATGATTTCGCATTTAAAGGAACAGAATCTATGACTATGACGCCAACTGAAGAAGAAGTTGCACATTTTGAACAGTATACAGAACGTTTTAAACAAGGCATTCCACTTGAACGTCTTGCGCATGAACAATTTCATTCAGAACATAAATAACAACTAATAAACAAAGGTAGAAAGTGGGATTAAAGTGACGAACGAGATAGAAAAACGAGAACGTCAATTTTTAGGATTGCCTATGGTATTAATATGGGGTTACATTGCCGTAGCAATCTTCATGACCGGAGATGGTATGGAACAGGCGTTTTTATCTAAATATATTATGAGCCTGGGCTTTGATAATTCAGAAGCTGGTAATGTCTTAACCGTTTACGGTTTAGTGGTAGCAATTGCTTCGTGGTTATCAGGTGTGATGGCTGAGATTTTTAGCCCAAGACGTGTGATGACATTCGCATTTATCATTTGGATGGTCTTCCATGTTGGATTCTTAGTCTTTGGTTTAGAACAACAGAACTATGCCATGATGATGATCATGTATGGTATTCGTGGTTTAGCATATCCAATGTTTATTTATAGCTTTGTCGTATGGATTACATATTCTTCACCAAGTTACAAGCTGGCGTCAGCCATGGGTTGGTTCTGGGCAATGTATTCAATTGGTATAGGTGTATTAGGTTCATATTTACCAAGCTTTTCAATTCCAGTGATTGGTGAGATGGGCACTTTATGGTCAGCATTAGTCTTCATCTTAATTGGTGGATTAATCGCGATGTTCTTAGTTAAAGATAAAAAAGGTAAAGACGTAGAAGCGCAACATATGACTAAGAAAGAAATGTTAAGAGAATTTGGTCGAGGGATTACTATTCTTAAAAATAAGAATGTAGCAGTTGCCTTTGTCGTACGTATTATTAACCAATTGTCATTATTCGGCTTGGTTGTATTCTTACCTCATGTTTACACTGCAGATTTCGGTTTCACTACGTCAGAATGGTTACGTGTATGGGGATTAATGTACATTATTACCATATTTACAAACTTATTCTGGGGTATTATGGGCGATAAAATTGGTTGGGTACGCCAAGTCCGTTGGTTCGGTTGTATTGGTATGGCCGTATCCACATTAGCGTTTTATTACTTCCCATCATGGAGTGGGCCTAATATCATCGTGACAACGTTAATTGCGATTATGTTTGGTTTCGCAGTTGCTGCGTTCGTTCCAATGTCAGCTATATTCCCAACGTTGGTCCCAGAACATAAAGGTGCCGCAGTATCTGTACATAACCTAGCAGCAGGATTAAGTAATTTCCTGGGTTATGGACTTGCAAGTGTGATGCTCATCTTCGCTTCAGCAGAAGTGACTATTTGGGCTTATGCAGTGATTTATGTATTAGGCTTTGTTCTTACATTCTTTATGAAAGTACAACAGCCTGGAAGACAAGTCAAAACAACAATTAGTTCACAATCAAATTAAAAAGGATGATAAAAATGACAAACATTATTGATCAATTTAAAGTAAATGGTAAAGTAGCAATCGTAACAGGTGGTGCCATGGGTCTAGGTAAAGCGATGGCAGAAGCATTGGCACAAGCAGGCGCAGATATTGTAATTGCAGACATTAAATTAGACTTAGCACAAGAAACAGCGAAAGCAATTGCTGATAATGAAGGCGTTAAAACGACAGCATTAAAAGTAGACGTAACTAATCCAGAAGACGTTAATAAAATGGTGGATGACGTCGTAAATGAGTATGGCAAAGTAGATATCTTAGTCAACAATGCGGGTATGACAATTAATGAAAAAGCAGAAGATGTGTCTTACGAAAATTGGTTAAAAGTAATTAACTTAAACTTAAATAGTGTCTTCTTAGTAGCACAAGCAGTAGGACGTCAAATGATCAAACAAGGCTATGGTTCAATCATTAATACTTCATCTATGTCAGGCTTAATTGCCAATAAACCTCAAGAACAAGCATCTTATAATGCGTCTAAAGCAGGCGTTATCATGTTAACGAAAAGTTTAGCAATGGAATGGTCTAAATATGGCATCAAAGTAAACACAATTGCGCCAGGATACATGAAAACGGCATTAACTGAACCAATGTTTAATACTGGTGGCGAAATGATTGACTATTGGATGGGAGCAACACCAATGGGTCGTCCAGGTGAACCAGAAGAGCTAGGTGGCATTGTTGTATACCTTGCATCAGATGCGTCATCATTCGCACAAGGTAGCGTATTTACAATTGACGGTGGTTACACAGCATTATAATCATATTTAATGAATGGCAAAAATATACATCTCAACAGTAGGTGAAAATCTATCTGTATGAGGTGTATTTTTTTATAAGCAGATCAGGAATTTCAAGAATGACGTTATGCTTGCCGGTTAGGTCGGGTAAACAGTACATATAGACGTATTGAACGGAGGAATAATGATGAAACGCTCGACAGATCTCGATAAGACATTGAAATCTTTAGATGGACAAAAATACGGCGCGTATAAAAGAATTAAAGGAACATATGCCTTTAATCAATTTCGTTTAGCTATTGATCATGTACAGGTGGATCCTTTTGCGCCACCTTCAAAAATGCGACTTATGATCCAACGAGATGTTGCTCAAATTCCGGATCATTTACTAGATACGAAAGACAAACGGCTTGCAGTATCGGACTTCTTAACCCGAGCGTTTGCCTATCAAGTCGCAACGTTTAATCGCACTGTAAAAGGTTCTGGGAAAAATGGAAAAATCTTTATCAATCATTGTGGCCAAGAAATGCTAGAACGCACGTCGGTTGTAATCAATGATAAAACCATTGAAGTGCGCTTTGAAGTTGGTATGCCGGCTGCAGGACGTAAGATTCTTGGAAAAGCTGCAGCGCATACACTGATCAACGGGTTACCAAAGATCGTAAATCAAGCCATTATGTATCAAAATATTGATCAGCAAGCACTCCAACATCAAGTGACAGTAAAACTCGACCAAACGTATATTAGAGAACAACTTGAACAACAACATCTTGTTGCTTTCGTTGCGAATAATGCTATTTTACCAAGAAAAAGTGGTGTGTCTGATGAACCGATGAAAGATGCGATTCGATTTACGAGTCCAACAACGCTTGAGACGACGTTTAACTTACCAAGTGGTCGGGCAGTCACAGGGATGTCTATTCCTGAAGGCATCACATTGATTGTTGGTGGCGGTTATCATGGTAAATCGACCTTATTAGAAGCGCTTGAACGTAGCGTTTATGACCATATTCCAAATGATGGACGTGAATTTGTAATTACACGTCATGATGCTATGAAGATACGTGCTGAGGATGGACGTGGTATTCACAACGTTAACATTAGTCCGTTTATAGATAATTTGCCTGGTAAGAAGGACACGACGCATTTTTCAACTGAGAATGCGAGTGGCAGTACCTCTCAAGCGGCAAATGTGATGGAAGCATTGGAAACGCAAACGTCAACATTGCTTATAGATGAAGACACATCAGCAACGAACTTTATGATACGTGATGGGCGCATGCAGAAATTGATTGCGCCTGATAAAGAGCCCATTACACCATTTTCAAATAAAGTGAGACCACTCTTTGAAACACATCACGTTTCAACCATTTTGATTGTCGGTGGCTCTGGTGATTACTTTGATGTAGCCGACCAAGTATTAATGATGGATGCGTATCATTTGAAGGATGTGACGGATGAAGCGAAAGCCATTGCACAATCAGACGGCTATCAACGCGACACACAAGCAGATACGCCATTTGGTGAGATTCCATCTCGGGTGCCGTTAGTCACTTCTTTCTCTAAGAAGGGAAAAGATGATCGATTGAAAGCGAAAGGACTACACACAGTCATGTACGGCAAGGAAGCAATTGATTTATCTGGTTTAGAGCAACTGGTTGACGATAGTCAAACCAATGCATTGCCGGTTATGATCAATTACTTTAGACATCAACTGATAGATCATCATTTAAGTCTTATTGAGGCGACGAACCAAATGTATGAGGTGATTGAAAAGCATGGCATCGAAGCGGTATCTAACTTCGATGGTCATCCGGGTAATCTAGCGCTACCACGTAAACAAGAATTTATTGGAACGTTAAACCGTTACCGCGGATTAAAAGTGAAATAACATAACAAAAGCACATTGCACTTGATAGTTAATCAAGCTTTGCAATGTGCTTTTAATTCGTTAAGAAAAAGTCTACAGTAATATCATCATCATAATATCTTTCGTCATATTCTTCAATTGACGTATTAGGCAGTATGCTTAAGCTTTTGACATAATCAATACCATAGTCTTCGACATAGCCGTGTTGGCCATGTTTAACATAAGGCGTTACTTTCGATTTAAATTTAACAACTTGATGTAAAAATGGATCTTGGTCGTGATAATATCGCTTCGCTGCATAAACCCAAACATGATCGAAATATTGACCGCCGATGTTCACATCAGTTAATAAAATTTTCGAGAAAATAGGTTTATTTGGGATGTGTATTTTAGGTGTTATAGTAATATATTCAACTTGGCCTGTTACGGTTACAGTTTTATTCTTCAAAGATTTCAAGCTATCACGAGACATAGTATCACCTTCTTATGCAAAAATTGTAAAATTGATAACTATTACCTAAAATAATTAATGTTTAAAGTAATTTTACAATAAAATGCATAGAAAGTGGTAACTTATACATTCTGAAAATACTTAATTTCGGAAGTGTATATTTATGAAATTTACTGTATATAATGGTGGATACCTTCAGCTGCACGTATGCCACTGAAGATACAACCACCAAGGAAAGTGCCTTCTAAAGCGCGATAACCATGGACACCGCCACCACCAAAACCAGAAGCTTCACCTGCCGCATATAGACCTTGTATCGGTTGCATCTTTGAATTAAGTGCTTGGCCTTCTAAATTTGTTTGAATGCCACCAAGTGTTTTACGACTAATGATATTTAATTTGACGGCGATCAAACGTCCGTTTCTTCCACTTAATATTTTATGAGGTTTGGCCGTACGAATCAATTTATCGCCTAAGAACTGGCGTGCATTATTGATAAATGCGACTTGTGGATCTTTCGTAAACGGATTATCAATTTGTAAGTCGCGTGCTTTGATTTCTTGCTTAATCGCTTCATAATCAAGTAACGTACTACCAACTAAGTCGTTCATTTTTCGAACTAGCGTACCTAAATCATCAGCGATAACAAAGTCCGGGCCATTATTCATAAAGGCTTCTACTGGAGAGGTTGCTTTACGACCTAAGCGTTCTTGAAGTAGCAACTTGATATCTTTGTCCGTTAAATCAGGGTTCTGTTCAGAGCCTGAAAGGACGAATTCTTTCTTAATAATGTCTTCTGTTAAGATGAACCACGAGTAGTCATAACCTGTGTTCATGATAGTTTCTAATGTATGTAAGGTGTCGAAACCAGGATAATCAGGCGCAGGCATACGTTTGCCAGTAGCGTCAAACCACATAGAAGATGGACCTGGAATAATACGAATGCCGTGGTTCGACCAAATTGGGCTATGATTCTGGATACCTTCAGTGTAGTGCCACATACGATCTTTATTCACGATGTTTGCTCCTGCATCTTCAGTAATTTGAATTAACCGGCCATCCGTTGAATCAGGTACCCCTTGAATCATAGTTTTTGGTGGATTACCTAAACGTTTAGGCCAGTATTTACGAATAAGTGGCATGTTGGCACCAATACCACCTGAAGTAATTAACAGCGCATCCACTTCGAAATGGAATGTATCTATCACGGTACGGGATGATTTCTCACCGCGTGCCACATCACTTGGTTCTAAAATATTTCCAGCAATGTGTGTCACTTGATTATGTTTGATACCAATATCTGTTACTTGATGACGTGCGAGAAATTCAAATTGACCTTCTTGTTCTTTTTCAAGGACGTAACGACTAAACGGCTCAACTAATCCAGGACCTGTCCCCCATGTGATATGAAAGCGTGGCACAGAATTACCATGACCTGAAGCAGACGTACCGCCACGTTCAGCCCAACCTAAGATCGGTGTTAGGCGTACACCCATCGATTTTAAATAATTTTCCTTTTCAAAAGTCGCAAAGCGCACGTAGGCTTCAGCCCATTGTTTCGCCCAATAATCTTCATCCTCCAGGCGGTCAAATTGAGCAGAGCCAAACCAATCATTCAGCGCAAGTTCATACGAATCTTTAACCCCTAGACGTTGTTGGATCTTTGAGTTAACTAGAAATAGCCCACCGAATGACCAATAAGCTTGACCACCAATCGCTTGACGAGGTTCCTGGTCTAACATTGTGACGTGATAGCCTTTCTTTAATAATTCTGTCGCAGCAACTAACCCACTTAAACCAGATCCAATGACAAATATCTTTTTATTCATAAAAAACTCCTTACAACCATTGTTTTATGTAGTCTACATATTTTATCAAGTAATATTGTCATACGAAAGTGACAACCTAAATGTTAACAAAACGGTTTGATAGATTATCAACTTCTACGGGTATATACTTGTATCAAATGTTCTTAAAGGGGTGGATGTAAATGGCAACATTAGAAGTGCTTAATCCAGCGACAAACGAAGTGATTCAAACATTAGACTATACTGACGAAGCAACAGCGAAACAACAAATTGAGAAAGCACATGAAGCGTTTAAATCTTGGAGAGAGGTAGATGCACATGAACGTGCAGACAAATTATATAAATGGTTCGCTTTGATTAACGAACATAAAGAAGAATTGGCAGAACTTATTACTAAAGAGGGCGGTAAACCTTTAAAAGAAGCACAAGGTGAAGTAGACTACGCGAATTCATACGTTTCTTGGTATGCCGAAGAAGCCAAACGTATTTACGGACGTACCATTCCTGCGAATACACCGAATAAAAACATTATCATTAAGAAATTCCCAGTAGGTGTAGTTGGTGCTATTACGCCGTGGAATTTCCCAGCGGCAATGATTACACGTAAGATTGCGCCAGCATTAGCTGCAGGTTGTACCATTGTGTGTAAACCTGCGACGCAAACACCACTGACAACGATACGCTTAATTGAATTAGCGCATGAAGCGGGTATCCCAGAAGATGCCGTTCAATACGTAATTATGTCAGGTAAAGACGCAGGTGAATTATTCACGAAACATCCAGTGATGCAGAAAGTGACGTTTACTGGCTCAACTAATGTAGGTAAGAAACTTATTGCGCAAGCGGCTGAATCCGTTGAAAATGTCACAATGGAACTGGGTGGCCTGGCACCACTCATTGTTCATGAAGACGCCGATATTGATTATGCGGTAGACCAAACAATTGCTTCAAAATTCCGAAATGCGGGTCAAACATGTATCTGTGCAAACCGTGTATACGTACATGAAGCGGTTGAAGATGCGTTTGTTAAGCAATTAACGCAAAAAGTTCATGAACTGAAAGTCGGAAATGGTATGGATAAAGACGTTACGATTGGGCCGTTGATTAATGAAGATGGCGTGAAGAAAGTCGTTAATCAATTAGAAGATGCAGCATCTAAAGGTGCTCAATTATCACGTTCTTTAGAGGATGCACAAGCGTTAGGTGGTAACTTCTTGAAACCTGTTGTCGTATCAAATGCGAACCAAGAGATGTTAGCCATGCAAGAGGAAACATTTGGTCCTATCGTGCCTGTTGCAACATATTCAGATTTAGAAGATGCGATTCAAATGGCGAATGATACACAATTTGGCTTAGCTGCTTATTTCTTTACAAATGATTATTGTACTGGCTTCCACTTATATCATTCACTTGACTATGGCGTGATTGGTTGGAATGACGGTGGACCATCAGCTGCCCATGCACCATTCGGCGGTATGAAAGAAAGTGGTTATGGCCGAGAAGGTGGCACAGAAGGTATTGAACCATACTTAGAAACAAAATATTTATCAATCGGTAATATTTAAGCTACAACGGGAGTGGGACAGAATTCTTTTGAATTCGTCGTAACCCCA
>NZ_KV838588.1:0-1483 GCF_001838705.1 Staphylococcus sp. HMSC34C02 | reverse complement strand
CCCCCCATCGATTAAAACGATGTTAGGTGGTACAGGAATATCAACCTGTTATCCATCGCCTACGCCTGTCGGCCTCAGCTTAGGACCCGACTAACCCAGAGCGGACGAGCCTTCCTCTGGAAACCTTAGTCAATCGGTGGACGGGATTCTCACCCGTCTTTCGCTACTCACACCGGCATTCTCACTTCTAAGCGCTCCACATGTCCTTGCGATCATGCTTCAACGCCCTTAGAACGCTCTCCTACCATTGTCCTACGGACAATCCACAGCTTCGGTAATATGTTTAGCCCCGGTACATTTTCGGCGCAGTGTCACTCGACTAGTGAGCTATTACGCACTCTTTAAATGATGGCTGCTTCTAAGCCAACATCCTAGTTGTCTGGGCAACGCCACATCCTTTTCCACTTAACATATATTTTGGGACCTTAGCTGGTGGTCTGGGCTGTTTCCCTTTCGAACACGGACCTTATCACCCATGTTCTGACTCCCAAGTTAAATTAATTGGCATTCGGAGTTTGTCTGAATTCGGTAACCCGAGAGGGGCCCCTCGTCCAAACAGTGCTCTACCTCCAATAATCATCACTTGAGGCTAGCCCTAAAGCTATTTCGGAGAGAACCAGCTATCTCCAAGTTCGATTGGAATTTCTCCGCTACCCACAGTTCATCCGCTCACTTTTCAACGTAAGTCGGTTCGGTCCTCCATTCAGTGTTACCTGAACTTCAACCTGACCATGGGTAGATCACCTGGTTTCGGGTCTACGACCAAATACTCAACGCCCTATTCAGACTCGCTTTCGCTACGGCTCCACATTTCCTGCTTAACCTTGCATCAGATCGTAACTCGCCGGTTCATTCTACAAAAGGCACGCCATCACCCATTAACGGGCTCTGACTACTTGTAAGCACACGGTTTCAAGTTCTCTTTCACTCCCCTTCCGGGGTACTTTTCACCTTTCCCTCACGGTACTGGTTCACTATCGGTCACTAGAGAGTATTTAGCCTTAGGAGATGGTCCTCCCAGATTCCGACGGAATTTCACGTGCTCCGTCGTACTCAGGATCCACTCAAGAGAGAATATATTTTCAACTACAGGATTATTACCTTCTTTGATTCAACTTTCCAGATGATTCGTCTAATATATTCCTTTGTAACTCCGTATAGAGTGTCCTACAACCCCAATAAGCAAGCTTATTGGTTTGGGCTCTTCCCGTTTCGCTCGCCGCTACTCAGGGAATCGATTTTTCTTTCTCTTCCTCCGGGTACTAAGATGTTTCAGTTCTCCGGGTCTGCCTTCTGACAAGCTATGAATTCACTTGTCGATAACACGACATAACTCGTGCTGGGTTCCCCCATTCGGAAATCTCTGGATCAACGCTTACTTACAGCTACCCAAAGCATATCGTCGTTAGTAACGTCCTTCGTCGGCTTCTAGTGCCAAGGCATCCACCGTGCGCCCTTAATAACTTAATCTATGTTTCCACCA
>NZ_KV838587.1:0-13998 GCF_001838705.1 Staphylococcus sp. HMSC34C02 | reverse complement strand
TCAGAAAGTGCGTCAACGTCAACAAGTGTGAGCGACTCAACGAGTGCAAGCACATCAGTTAGTGCATCGACATCAACGAGCGTGAGCGACTCAACAAGTGCAAGCACATCATTGAGTGCATCAACGTCAACAAGTGTGAGTGACTCAACAAGTATGAGCACATCATTAAGTGGCTCAGAAAGTGCGAGTCTTTCAGACTCATTAAGTGAAAGCACCTCAGAAAGTGCGTCAACATCAACAAGCATGAGTGATTCAACAAGCACATCATTGAGTGCATCAACATCAACGAGTGCAAGTGACTCAACAAGTGAAAGCACGTCAGATAGTACATCAACATCAACAAGTGTGAGCGACTCAACGAGCACAAGTACATCAGATAGTGCATCGACATCAACGAGCACGAGTGACTCATTAAGCACAAGCACATCAGAAAGTGCGTCAACATCAACAAGTGTGAGCGATTCAACAAGCACAAGCACATCAGATAGTGAATCAACATCAACAAGCGTGAGTGATTCAACAAGTACAAGCACATCAGATAGTGCGTCAACATCAACAAGCGTAAGTGACTCAACAAGCACAAGTACATCAGATAGTGCATCAACATCAACAAGTGTGAGCGGCTCAACAAGCACAAGTACGTCAGAAAGTGCGTCAACGTCAACAAGTGTGAGCGACTCAACGAGTGCAAGCACATCAGTTAGTGCATCGACATCAACGAGCGTGAGCGACTCAACAAGTGCAAGCACATCATTGAGTGCATCAACGTCAACAAGTGTGAGTGACTCAACAAGTGCAAGTACGTCAGATAGTGCATCAGCATCAACAAGTGTGAGTGATTCAACAAGTGCAAGTAATTCAGATAATTCAAGCACATCGATATCATTTAGTATGGGTAAACCTGAAAGCCATTCATTGCCAGAATTTGATTTACCATCATACATTGCTTCTGAATCAACAAGCACATCATTAAGTATTTCGACAAGCATGAGTGCATCAGCAAGTGATTCAACATCAGGAAGCATGAGCGCATCAACAAGTACAAGTGCATTAGCAAGTGAGTCAACATCAGGAAGCATGAGCACGTCAACAAGTACAAGTGCATCAGCAAGTGACTCAACATCAACAAGCATGAGTGATTCAACAAGTGCAAGCACATCATTGAGTGCCTCAGCATCAGGAAGCACGAGCACATCAACAAGTACAAGTGCATCAGCAAGTGATTCAACATCAGGAAGTTCAAGCACATCAACAAGTGCAAGTACGTCAACAAGTGGCTCAACATCAGGAAGTTCAAGTACGTCAACAAGTCCAAGTACATCATCAAGTGATTCAACATCAGGAAGTTCAAGCACGTCAACAAGTCCAAGTACATCAACAAGCACGAGCACATCAACAAGTACAAGTACATCAACAAGTGGCTCAACATCAACAAGCACGAGCACATCGACAAATCCAAGCACATCACTAAGTCATTCAACATCAACATCAGAAAGTGAAACAGGCCGTACGTCGCTAAGTACTTCGGAATCACAAAGTAACAATGACTCACAAATGCATAGCAACGCACAACAACATGATGCTAAAGACGACTTGCCAGAAACAGGTGGTAAGGAATCTAATTCGACTGGATTATTATCAGCAGTTGCAGCAATGTTAGCGGGGTTAGGATTAGTTAGAAATTCTCGTAAAAATAAGAAAGATAAAAAGAATAAAGGATCAGAACAATAAACTATTTCATTAGGGAGATAGATTTGTAAAATAATCACTTGTTAATAAGGTGATTGTCTATCCTTAAAAAAAGAGGCTAAAGTATAATTATTGGTTGGAATAATGTATGTATAAACCAAACTAATTAATATCTTTAGCCTCTTTGATATAATGTAAAAAACTTTATTTTTAAAATTTTAGGTGGAATTATGATAAAAAATCGTGAATATAAGGTTTTATATAAGAGGATTGTATTTACCTGTTTTATATTGGTTGTCTACATTTTCGGGAGTCATATTTCAATCGTAGGTTCGAATGATGTATATGATAATAAAGACACATTTTTTAAATTAGCGGTTTCGAATGTGGGTGGAGATCTTCATATGTTAAATGTGTTCTCATTAGGTCTTGGTCCTTGGTTAACGTCGCTAGTTATCATTATGCTATTGAATTATCGAAATTTGGATCAAGCTACGAAACAAACACGTTCTGAAAAGCATTACAAGGAAAGAATTATAACGATAGTGTTTGCGATATTTCAAAGTTATTTTGTAATCAATACGTATATTCATAATAACTTTATTAAAGATTCAAATGTCATGTTACTTATGCTAGTTCTTGTTACAGGGACAATGTTATTGGTTTGGTTAGCTGATCAAAACATCACATATGGTATCTGTGGACCTATGCCTATTGTATTAACGAGTTTGATTAAGTCTTTATTTAACAATCAACATTTTTTCAAACTTAACGTAAGTGTCGTGTTACTCATATTAGTTATTGTGACATTAATCGTTGTATTACTCGTTTTATTATTTATTGAGTTATCGGAATATCGACTTCCTTATAAAGACATGATGAATAACACGACGCAGAAGACACCGACGTATTTATCATGGAAATTGAATCCGGCTGGGAGTATTTCAATTATGATCAGTTTATCAGTTTATGTATTGCTTAATAACTTGATTCATTTAATAGCATCATTATTTGGTACTAATGCAAGTTTAGAATTTTTAAGTTTTGCTAGTCCAATCGGCATTACGTTTTATATTGTGTTACAAATCGTACTAAGTTACTTGCTGTCACGTTTCTTAATTAACACTAAGAAAAAAGCAAATGAATTTCTAAAGAATGGAAATTATTTTGATGCTATACGTCCGGGTCGTGAGACAGAACAATATTTAAATAGTAAAGCAAGAAAGGTATGTTGGACTGGCGCCATATTAGTTGCTCTGATTTTAGCAGTGCCATTATATTCAACATTGTTAGTGCCTAATCTATCCACAGAAATTTACTTTTCAATGCAATTAATTATTTTAGTTTATATCAGTATTAATATTGGTGAGACGATTCGCACCTATTTATACTTTGATCGTTACAAGCAAATCTTGAATAAATATTGGTAGGGGATAATTATGAAACAGTTTATACCTGCATGGTATGATTCGAACAATTGGTGGGATAGCGCTGTTGAGCCCTTTTATAAAAAAAGAAAAACGACAGAATTTGATGACATGGTAAGTTTAATGTCAATGCACCATAAAAATGATGAATCATTTAATACAATCATCTTAAATTATAATCCTATGTTGCGTCTGTTTTTACATCGTCATGAACTTTATGAAATCAATTACTGGTCTCTGTTTGATGACATACAAGGGGCGACGTATCTCACACCTATAGCGATTGATTTTAGAACGTTATCTTGGCCTGAGGATACGGAATTTATCTATACACCTTATCAAGTGATAGCTATTACAGGTGATAATCAATTTTCCAAAATTATTTTTAGTCAAGAAGGCTATCTACTCTATATCGAAGCATATGAAGAGAATAGGCTCAGTCGTAAATTTATATTTGATGACAGAGGGTTTGTGTCAGCTATTGAGACATACAATGAGGCGCAAGTACCTGTGAATAGATATTATTTAAATGTAGACGGTCAATGTATGATGGTTCAAAATTTTACGACGCAGAGGGTAGCGATTCAATCAGAATTTGATGATCATTTTCAAAAGAAAGCGTATAAAAATATGGATGAACTTATCCATGAAAAATTACAGCAATATCATATGTCGACGTTAGCAGATGACGATAAAATAATTATTGCTGCAGATGAACGACATAATCATTTAATGATAGATACATTTAAACCAGAGAATATGTGTTTTTCGATATTTAAGCAGAGAAATAAAATGATCAATGTTGCATTATTAGAGACGATTGGTAAAGCGAATCACTGTATCGTGGATACGCAAGAGAACACGATATTGTTAGATCAATTTATAGCTCAAAATCCTAACTATTTACCTTTTGAAACAATGCGTGTGACACCCTTTGATGCACAAATATTACCTAATATGAGTAGTCAATTATATGAAACAAATATTGGTGTTTGGTTAGGTGAACTTAAAGATAACGACTTACGCTCAGTTATGGATCAACTGAGTCAATATATTAATCAACATGAGCAAACAATGCTACATGTATTAACGCGTTCAGTTGAAAGTGATATACCACAATGGTTCAAAGATGAGATTCAACAATTAAATAAAGTATTAAATACAGAGACTGAGTCATTCTCGCCAGAGGTTCAAGATATATTACAAACGGAGTTAGTTGAAGACGAAGTGGAAAAGGTTAAGTTGATTTATGTGCCTTTCGAAGAAGATTTAATCAAAGAAATGTCACAATTGAGAGTGATTGTAGATTTAAATCGAGAACCGGATTTATATTTACAAATTTCAAGTATTAGTGCGGGTGTACCTCAAATAAATATGCGAGAAACGGATTATGTTGATCATAAGTTAAATGGTTTAGTCATTGAAGAGATTCAACAATTGAGTACAGCTTTAGATTATTTCTTAGTCAATTTAAAGAATTGGAACTATTCATTTGCGCATTCTATAAAGTTGAGTAATGAATTTAGTTCAGAAAAGATTATTCAACGATTACATCGTTTGATTGAAGGTGAAATGCATGGCACGTAAATTTAGAATTTTACAAGTGGGTGGGCAAGATTTAGAACCATTATTTGATAGTAAAAAAGGTGTTGAATGGGATTATCTAGATGATGCATTATTCACATTCGATAGTGGTTATATCGAGGCCGTGAAAAGTATTATAGAAACGTTTGGTAACTTTGATTTAGTATTTGTACCAAGTGCTTACTCACCTGAGTTAATGGATTTATTACAAATCGTCACAACACCACATAATACGGTCATTGATGCACAAATGTGGTCTCCAAAATATGATGATGAGCCATTAATCCAACACAAATTTGTAAAGAAACTTAATTATCAAACTGAGGAAGAGCTACATCATAAATTGTTAGCTGTGACATTTCCTGGGCAATATGGTGATAGGATATCACCAATTAAAACGATGGTTAATCCAAATTTTCAAGGAACGTATGAATATGAAGGAAATAAATATCTCGTTCTAGAAGGAGACTTTGGTGACGCTTTTAAACCTTTAGTTACGTGGACGCAAAATTTAGTTAATGATAAGAACATCGTTAATGAAATTTGGCCGGAGTATGTGATTGATGGGGATGTCGAAATTGAATATACCTTTAGACTAACCCCAGTATGGTCCGCAAACTTTCCAGATGTGACCTTACGTTATCTACAGCACGATTTAACACAACCTATTCAAATGCCAATGTGGTCAGAACAAGCCAATATAAGTGTATCGCTTAAAGCAAAAGGTAAAGGTAAGTTACGTATTGGTGCGATTCATAAACGTTGGTCACGATTAGAAATGGGACAATTTATTATGGGTGGACAACGTTTTGCTGATGAGAAACGAGATGAGTTTATTCATTATTTCAATCCAGGTGATATGAAACCACCGCTCAATGTGTATTTTAGTGGTTATCGACCTGCTGAAGGATTTGAAGGTTATTTTATGATGAATAAGATGGACGCGCCATTTATTTTAATTGGAGATCCTCGACTTGAAGGTGGTTCATTTTACCTTGGATCCGAAACATTTGAACAAGGGGTCATCGACGTAATACGCCATGCCTTAGACTTTCTAGGTTTTAAACATGATGAGCTCATACTATCAGGACTATCGATGGGGTCATTTGGGGCCTTATACTATGCAGCTCAATTAGAACCAGCTGCAGTTGTAGTAGGGAAACCATTGTTAAATATTGGAACGATAGCAGATAATATGAAATTGTTACGGCCTAATGAATTTGGAACAGCGAATGATGTTTTACTAGCGAATGAAAGAGATAACGCAATGCCAAACATTCAACGCTTGGATACACGATTTTGGGACAAATTAAAAGCGAGTCATTTATCGCATACAATCTTTGCTATTGCATACATGCACAATGATGATTACGACGCCAAAGCCTTCCAAAATGTATCACAAGTATTGGAAAAACAAGGTGCACATATGATGAGCCGTGGTGTACCAGGACGACATAATGATGATTCACCTACCATTACTAGCTGGTTTGTCAATTTTTATAACATTATTCTAAAAGATCAATTCGGGAGAGATAGCAATGTCAGTATTAAATAGTTACACATTATTGTGGCGTCATATTAATACGGGAACGTTTATGTATGGGACGAAACTGCGCTTTCAAGATGAGGGGACAGAATTTAATAATCCGTTAATGCCGTCAGGAACTGTGATACATGATTGGCATATGTTAACCACATTTAGCGAACATAAGACTGTGCCCTCACTTCCTATTTTGAAAAAGGGGTATCACTATAATGTATTGTTGAACTTTGATGCGCAGCCACAAGGAAGTGCCTATATTAAGATGACATTTTATCGTAAAAATGATACTGAACATTCGTACTTAATTATTAAACACAGTGATACTACATTTCAATTTCCTGATGAAGCTTATGCTTATAAAATTGAATTAATTAATGCTGGTTTGTCGCATCTCTTTTTCAAAAATATTAAAATTCAAGAAATCGATAAAGCGGATACTGTAGCGCATGAGATTGTAGATAGTAAAGTGAATTTAGACGTATTAAATCGGGTCATATTTGGCGTAAGAAGCGATATGAGAGGTGGTCAAAATGACTAGTCGTGTAAGTAACGTGATTAATTCAATGCGTTTGCAACGGTTACAGAAGCAATTGACAGCAGTCAATCGATTAAGTGAACAAATGCGTCGATCTTCAGATGAAGCATTACAAGCTAAGACGGATGAGTTTAAACAACGTTTGGCTAATAATGAAACGACTTTAAATAAATTGTTACCTGAAGCGTACGCAACGATTCGTGAAGCATCGAAACGTGTGTTAGGTATGTATCCGAAAGATGTTCAAGTGATGGGTGCGATTGTTATGCATCAAGGTAATATTGCAGAAATGCAAACTGGAGAAGGTAAGACATTAACAGCAACTATGCCACTCTATTTAAACGCGCTCACTGGTAAAAGTGCGTTTCTAATTACCACGAATGATTATTTAGCTAATCGTGACTTTCAAGAAATGAGACCGTTGTATGAATGGTTAGGTTTAACAGCGTCACTTGGATTTGTTGATAGTCCTGACTATGACTATGCCGATAATGAAAAGCAAGCATTATATCATCATGACATTATTTATACTACGAATGGCCGTTTAGGATTTGATTATTTATTTGATAATCTAGCAGATCATATTAACGCTAAATATTTACCTGAATTAAACTTTGCGATTATTGATGAAGTAGATTCTATTATATTGGATGCTGCACAAACACCACTAGTCATTTCTGGTGCGCCACGTGTCCAATCAAATTTATTTCACATTGTAAAAATGTTTGTAGAAACGTTAATCGAGGATAAGCACTTCAAAGTAAAATTAAACAAAAAAGAAGTGTGGCTTACAGATAAAGGTATTGATGTAGCGAATCATTATTTTAAAGTGAATAATATCTATCTACCACAACATTTTGATTTAGTACGTATCATCAATTTATCATTACGTGCGAAATATTTATTTAAAGATAATTTGGATTACTTTATATACAATGGTGAAGTTGTACTGATTGACCGTATTACAGGACGAATGTTGCCAGGTACGAAACTACAATCTGGTCTACATCAAGCTATTGAAGCGAAAGAATCTGTAGATTTATCACAAGATTTAAGTGTCATGGCGACAATTACGTTCCAAAATTTATTTAAGTTATTTCATCAATTTTCAGGAATGACGGGAACGGGCAAGTTAGGTGAAAAGGAATTCTTCGATTTGTATTCTAAATTAGTGGTAGAAATTCCAACAAACAATCCGATTATACGTAATGATAAAGAAGATCGTGTCTATGCGAAATCCGAAGATAAGAATAAGGCGATACTTGAAAATATAGTCAATATTCATGCTACTAAACAGCCGGTACTCTTAATTACAAGAACTGCAGAAGCGGCTGAATATTTCTCAGCACAATTGTTTAAACAAAATATTCCTAATAATCTATTGATTGCACAAAATGTTGCCAAAGAGGCACAAATGATTGCTGAGGCAGGACAACTTGGTGCTGTTACAGTATCAACGAGTATGGCAGGACGAGGTACAGATATTAAACTTGGTGACGGCGTACATGAACTCGGCGGTTTAGCTGTGATTATCAATGAACATATGGAGAATAGTAGAGTTGATAGACAATTACGTGGACGCTCAGGTCGCCAAGGTGATCCAGGCGTTTCACAGATATATGTGTCATTAGATGACTATATTGTTAAACGATGGAGTAAGTCGAAGTTAGCTGAAAATGAGAAACTAAGAAACATTGATTCAGTGAAATTACAAAATAGTCCCTTTTTCAGAAATAAAGTGAGGGGCATCGTTACGAAAGCACAACGTGTATCTGAAGAAACTGCAATGATGGCACGTGAGATGGCGAATGAATTTGAAAAAAGTATTGGTATTCAACGTGATCGTGTGTATGAAGAACGCAATCGTATCCTTGAAACATCTGACTTTAGTGGATTTGACTATGATACATTAGCGCGTGATGTCTTTGACTATGATTTGAGAACAAGGGGAATTGATACAGAAGATGACATTGTGCGTTATATATATGAGCAATTGAGTTTTAGTTTCCATGACACATCAATTAGCCAACATATCCAAACCCGTGACCAAACCATCGATTATTTAATACAACAATTCAACAAGCAACTAAAATATAATATGGAAATTGCAGGTAATGATTATTTTAAATTACGTTTTCAACAAAAAGCGATATTAAAAGCAATCGATGCTGAATGGATCAGTCAAGTTGATCAACTGCAACAACTTAAAGCGAGTGTCAATAACCGACAAAATGGTCAACGTAATGCGATTTTCGAGTATCATAAAGTAGCGCTAGAAACCTATGACATGATGCTGATTAATATTAAACGAGGAATCATTCGTAATTTATGCTTAAGTATTTTAACGTTTGATAAAGAGCAAGATTTAGTAGTACATTTCCCTTAAAATGAGGTGTTCATAAGTGACAATATACAATATCAATTTTGGCATTGGATGGGCGAGCAGTGGTGTAGAATATGCTCAAGCTTATCGTGCTAAATTATTAAGAGCGGTCAATCAACCAGCTAAATTTATTTTTTTGGACTTTATTTCCGCAGAAAATATTCAAACGTTAACAGCCAATATCGGGTTTAAAGATGATGAAGTGATATGGTTGTATCAATATTTTAGTGATATTCCCATTGCACCAACAACGTATACCATTGATGATTTGATTAACGATTTAGGTAATCCTGTCACTGCCCAAACCATCACGGGTAAGACAATTCGTTTATACATTGGAAATGATAATTCATATGTGACTTGTTATTTAAAAAATGAAAATGACACAATTGTCGATCGTGCAGAATTTGTCATTAACGGTATGTTAGTGCGAAAGGATTACTATAGCTATGTACGTACATTCTCAGAGTATTATGCACCTTATGAAAATCGTGCCAAGTTATATAAGAGACAGTTTTATAATGAAGATGGTTCTATTGCTTATAAGGAACATATTGACGGAGAATCCAGTGTGTATATATTTGATGATGCACGTTTATACAGTAAACAAGCGTTTGTAGCTTATTTCATGGAGAAATTAAACTTAAGCGCGAATGATGTTGTCATTATCGATCGCTCAACTGAAGTGGGGCAAGCGATTTTGGAACATAAAGGACAAAGTAAAGTCGGCATCGTTGTGCATGCAGAACATTATAGTGACAATGCTACAGATGACCGTTATATTTTGTGGAATAATTATTATGAATATGTTTTTACGCAAGCACCTTATATTGATTTTTACATTACAGCAACAGACCTACAAAACCGGATTCTAACAGAACAATTCGAAACCTATACCGCACATCAACCTCGTGTTCGTACCATACCTGTTGGTAGCTTACATCAATTGAGTTATCCAAAGACGGAGAGAAAGCCATATTCAATGCTTACAGCTTCAAGATTAGCGAGTGAAAAGCATGTAGATTGGATAGCGCTAGCGGTCATTAAAGCTAAAAAAGAGGTACCACAGTTAACATTTGATATATATGGTCATGGAAACGAAAGAACGAAGATTGAAGACATTATTACGGAACATCAAGCGCAAGATTATATTCAGCTAAAAGGGCATGTGAAATTAGATGATATCTATGCCAACTATGATTTGTTTATGTCGGCATCAACAAGCGAAGGCTTTGGCTTAACGCTAATGGAAGCGGTAGGTTCAGGACTTGGAATGATAGGGTTTGATGTGAATTATGGTAATCCAACCTTTATTAAGCATGGTGAAAATGGCTACCTCATTCCTATCGATAGGGATAACCAAGATATCGAGGTTATTACTGATCATATGGCTGAGAAAATCGTGCAGTATTTTAATGATGGACCTAAGCAACCACATGATACGTCGTATACTATAGCAGAACCATTTAAAACCGAGTATATTACGCAAAAATGGCAAAATTTAATCGATGAGGTGCTATATGATTAATTTATTTGAAAAATATGATGAAGCATCACAAAAACTTCAACAATCACTTCAACTTGCAGGATTTCAGCATCAAACTATTGTGATGGACGATGATGGTTTTTTACCTGACGGCTTTATATCACCTTATCAATTTTTTGCAAATTACGAACATAAGGATAGTGATAAAGCAGCCTTTTTCAATGAAGTTCAAGTACCACCATTGTGGGAAATTAAAGGTAATCATGATCAAGCTGAAATTATAGATAACGGTCATGTTCGAGGTCGTATCTTTTATCGTGAACACTTTAAAAATAGAATCGTAAACTTTGTAGAATGGTTTGATACAAATGGTCAACTGCGGTCGGTTGATTTTTACAATAAAGCTGGCTTTAAATATGCGGAAACGATATATGATTTAAATAAAACGGCAATCTTGAAAACGTATGTGGATCGACAAGGCAATGAGGTATTATACGAGAACTTTGTCACTAATGATATCGTCTTAGATTGGCAAGGTCAGTCGCATTTCTTTGCGACGAAACAGGACTTTATCAGCTTCTTCTTAGAACAATTAGATGTTGATACATCAGACGTCTTTATTAATTCATTAGCGACACCTTTCTTTGTATTATACCAATCGAATCATATTGCAAATGCAGTGTTATTTTGGCAAGAACAGAGTCATGGAGATGTCCCGGGAAATATGAAGTTATTGTTAGATAATGGGCGCTTTCATGCAAGTGTAATTATCCCAGATCGTGTAGAGTTTGAAGATATTACATCCAATATTGCATCACACTACCGTCCATTGATTCGTGAAGCGGGTTATGTGTATGATTATCAGAAATCCAATCAATATACGAAACAAATACTCAATTTAACAAATTCTGATGATATTCCGAATTTGGAAAAGATCATACAGCAATGCAAAGATTATCAATTTCATATAGGTGCGATTACTGAAATGTCAGCTAAGTTAATGGACTTAGGCAAATATGATAACGTTAAACTCTATCCAACCATTACTCAAGAAAAAGTTCATCACTTATTCGCAACTTGCGATGTTTATTTAGATATCAATAAGGGTGGCGAAATTGTAAATGCCATTGAGCGTGCAATGCTTAATAATCAATTGATTATAGCTTATGATGAAACCGCACATCGCCGTGCATTTATTTCAGAAAAGAATATCACTCAGCAAAGTGAACCACAACATTTAATTGAAATATTGAACGAAGTCGCACAAGATAAAAAACAATTTAAACAACGTATTGTTGCGCAACAAGAGAAGAACAATAGCATTGATCAACGTACATTTAAAACGATAGTTAATGATGCGATAAAATAATTTTAAGAGAGAACTTTAGAGTTTCATACTTGTTGAAAAGCAAGCGGGGGTGGGACGACGAATTCAAAAGAATTCTGTCCCGCTCCCTTCCTATTTCTCTAGTAATCATATCCAGACACTTAATTTTAGTAATTGTGGAGGAAGTTTAACGAATCATTTCATATAATCCACCTTTATGTTTAATTGATTAGTATAAATGTTGGTATATAGAATAGCACGTATAATAAAAAGAATAATATAGGCAATTTAAAATTTGGGGAATAATCTTTGTCCCTTAACCACGAAAGTGTTTCGTATATGCCTGTTAAAAAAGCTATGGCCAAACTCAACATTGCAATGAGTAATAATACTGATGATATGATGCTAGTCATTCTTATACACTCCTTTTATCTCAATTTGTAATATCAGTCTAAAAAGTAATTCTGAAAAAGTTATGAATAAGCATCTATTTTTGGTTTGCAAAATTTTGTAACGCACTAATCTACTAAATTAATTAAATTAAATATAAAAAATATATTGCTTTTTGAGTTTTAAAATATAAAATAATATATGTAAATAGTATTCTTTTAATTTGCAAAAAAGATGAGGAGGCTAATATGAAAAGATTATTTTTTATAAGTATTATATTTTTAATTTTTTAGGAGGATGTTCTTTCAGCGACAATAAGGATGAGGCTGAGGGTGAAGAATCAAATAGCAAGGCAAAAGCTACGGACAAAATGAAGAAATTTAAAATAGGACAAGTTGTGAATGCTGATGGTGTAGATATCAAAGTTGTTAAAGCGGAATTTATTGATCATTACACTGACTACAATGCGCCTGAAAATGGCAAAGCCTTGAGAGTATACATAAAATTTAGAAATAATAATGATGATCAAGTTTTAATGGATAATACAGATTTTAGTATGAAAGTGAATAATGAGAATTATGAAGAATGGTATGGAAGCGAAGACATGCATGAAGGGTTCAGCCATCAATTGAATCATAATAACACGGCTTCAGGTTACATTACCTATGATGTACCCGATAGTGATCAATACACGTTAGAGTTAGATACAGTACCTAACTTCAATAAAATAAGAGGCCAATGGATTATCAATAAATCAGAAATTAAAAATTCAAATGGCACCAAAGATACTTCGGCTGACTCAACTACTGATGTTGAAGATGAGTCAGAATCAACCACTAATAATAAAACTAAAGATACAGATCAAGCTGATGTTGGTGTGACGTATCCAGCATATATGTATAATGCCTTAGTAGATGAATATAATTCACTTACTGACGGGGAAAAGATGAACCATGTCTCTAAAGATGTATTAGAAATTGAATATGATCAATTAGAGGCACGTGTAGAAGCATTATATGAAAAAGAAAATGCAAAAGCACAAAAGGAATATGAAAAAGCAATGCAAGCATATGAAGATCAATTGGCACAAGAAGAATATGAACAACAACAAGCTGAAGAAGCTGCCAATGAAGCATCAGAGTCTGATGGCAATTCAAGTGGACCTGGTTCTGATGAGCCATCAGTAGACAGTCATTCAGAAGATGTAACTTCTGAAGATGATGCAGCATAAAGAAGGAGACAACAATGGCGTATATAGACATGAATAAACCTAAACCAACGAATCGGATTTTAGAAATGATTTTAGGAATAACAGGAAGTATATTTGGTATTATTGGAGGATTAATAGCGCTAATACTTACAGACTATGATAGAAGGTATGGTTCTGAATTAACAGGATTAATGACTGTTGTAGCCACTAGTTCTATTATTTTATGTGCTATTACTTTAGCTCTGAGTTGTTTAATAAATAAAAGACGTATTTTAATTGGAATTATACTCATTATTGCTGCAATTATTCATATATATTTATTAGGATTTTTTGGTTACTTATCAGGCATTTTAATTATTGTTGCAGGAATCATTGCGTTAGTTAGAAAATAATTTGGCTCTATAATAAATTGGACTGATGACTA
>NZ_KV838586.1:78786-112405 GCF_001838705.1 Staphylococcus sp. HMSC34C02 | reverse complement strand
CAACGAATTTAAAAAGAATTCTGTCCCACTCCCTCTTCTATATCTTATTTCTTGTTTGAAAAGGTTAATGCTTAAATTCCACATTTGATAAATGTTTACGATAATTATCGAGTGCCATTTTTGATTGCGTGATAAAATCTAATGACGTTTCATAATTTAATGCAATATAACGATAGAAAAGAACATCAATCGTAAACATCTGAGCAAATAAAGAAGTAGTTGCCCCCATACGCAATTCATTTTCGTCTGAATGGCCATACGTTAGAACAATATCAGAAAGCTTGGCTACATGATTATGCTCAGAACTTGAGATGGTAATAATTGGAATATGGTAATCTGAAACCACTTTGACCATTGCTCGAAGTTCACTTTGATCGCCGTTATTCGTTATAAATACTACACAATCATCTTTATCATGCGTAGACAACATCGTTGTAAATAAATGTGTTTCTTGTACAAGTTGAACATTTAGCCCAATACGCGATAATTTTTGATATAAATCCGTAGCACAGACATATGATGCACCATAGCCAAATATAAAAATCGTATTCGCACGTTTAAACTGTTTGCATATGTTATCTATTGTTGCATTATCCGCAAAGGTAGAACTCTTTTGAAGTGCTTCTTCTGCACGATGATATAACTTCTTTTTTAAAGTGTCTACCGACTCATTGTTAAGCAGTTCAATCTTATACGGTGTTTCCTGTTTAGGGAATAATGTTGCTAACTGTGTTCTGACTTCATGAAAGCTTTGATTAATTAATTTTTGGCTATATCGATTTAATGTTGAAACACTCATTTCCAGTTCTTCAGCAATCTCCTGATTCGACATGCGAATCACTTTATGTGGTGAGTTTAATATAAATCGTGATAGTTTCTTTTCATTTTTAGAAAAAGAAGGATAATTGTCGTCGATTAAATATAAAATGTTTGTCATCTAATCACCTAGTTTATTTAAGTTTCTCATTTCTTTAGTCGTACCGAAAAAGTATGTGAAAATAAAACCACCTAGGTACGCAGATAGTAATCCTATAATGTAGCCTAAATATTTCTGATGTGCAATTAAAGGTAATAATGAAATACCACTAGGTCCTATTGCGGTAGCACCAATATGACCAATTCCACCGATAACCGCACCTCCAATACCACCACCGATACAAGCGGTAATAAAAGGTCGACCTAATGGTAAAGTCACACCATAAATAAGCGGTTCACCAATTCCTAAGAAACCAACAGGTAATGCACCTTTAATCGCATTTCTTAGTGTTGTATTGTGCTTACATCTTACCCATAAAGCTAAAGCTGCACCTACTTGTCCAGCACCAGCCATTGCTGCGATAGGTAGTAAGTATGTTGCACCAGATTGATTAATTAATTCGATGTGTATCGGGGTGAATATATGATGTAAGCCTAACATAACAAGTGGTAAGAAGAACGCGCCTATAATAAATCCGCTAAATATGCCACCTACCCCAATGACCCAATTTACGACGCCAACCAAACCGTCAGATATAAATCCGGCAATAGGCATAATTAGGAATATCGTTAGCAAACCTATAATGAGTAATGATGTTGTTGGTGTTACGATAATATCTATCGCATTTGGAACGACTTTATGTAACTTTTTCTCAATCATACTTAATAACCATACTGCTAAGATAACCCCTATAATACCACCTTGACCTGCTAATAAAGGTTCACCAGTAAAGATATTTTTGATTGGGTTGTCTTCGGTAATACCTGTTAATAATGTGGTACCCCCAATAACACCACCTAAACCTGGCGTTGCACCGAATACTTTAGCAGCATTAAATCCAGTAAAGATAGCTAAATACGCTAACATACCATCTTTAATGACATTAAGTACGGCTACAAGCTGTTTGACCCAATCGGCTGAAATAGTGCCTGCTGTAATAAAGTTATTGAGTACTGCGGCAATACCACCAATTAAACCGGCACCTATAAATGCAGGGATTAATGGTATAAAGATGTTAGCAATAGACTTTAAAATCTTGTTTAGTTTACTTTGTTTGTGCTTTTGTTGATAGTCATTTTTATTTTCTTTAGCTTGCGCTTCGATATCAGACTTATTGCTATAGTGGGGGATATCTTCTCCTAGTTGTACACCACTTAGCTTAACCATTTCAGCTGATACCTTATTAACTGTACCGGGACCAACCACGACTTGAAGACGCTCATCTTGTACTACGCCGAGTACACCATCTATAGTTTTAAGTTTTGAGTAATCAATTTTTGACGCATCGTTTATTTTTAAACGCACACGTGTCATACAATGAATGATATTATCCACGTTATCAATGCCACCAACCGCATCTAAGATATGATGGGCTAATTGTTGATCCTTATTCATATCATTGCCTCCTTAAGATTGAATTGCTTGTTTCACAATACCGTTATGCTTTGCTAGTCTCGATTTAGCATCACTTTTCGTTGTGTCACATAGATTCATAACGATTGCCACTTTGATATCATTGTCAGCTTGTTGATATAAGGATTGCGCTTCTTCAAAAGTTAAGCCACAAATGTCTTCAATAATATGTATAGAGCGTTGTTCAAGTTTGTAATTTGTCGCCTTTAAGTCAACCATCAAGTTATCATACACTTTTCCAACACCAATCATAGTCATGGTTGATATCATATTAAGCACAAGCTTTTGTGCTGTGCCTGATTTTAGTCGCGTAGAGCCGGCTAATACTTCAGGTCCAACATTGACTTCAAGTGCATGATTAGCGATTGTACTGATGTCACTATTTGAATTGCATGATAGAGCGACTGTCATTGCATTGATTTCATTAGCGTACGTTAACGCTCCTTTAACATAAGGCGTACGTCCACTTGCGGAAATACCTACGACAACATCTCTATGATTTAAATGGATTGTTTTTAAATCGGTCATTCCCATTTCTACGTTATCTTCAGCACCTTCGATTGCTTCAGTCATAGCTTGTTGACCTCCAGCAATTAAACCGATTACTTCATTTGGCTGTGTATTAAAGGTTGGAACACATTCGGCTGCATCTAATACACCTAAACGACCACTTGTACCTGCTCCAATATATATAATGCGACCACCATCGCGAAATCGAGTGATGGTTGCTTCAATGACTTTATTTAACTGTGGCAGTATAGAGGCTACTGCTTTAGCTACTAATTGATCTTCTTGATTCATTGCTTTTAAAGCTTCTAAAATAGACATTTCATCTAAATGCATCGTTTGTGTATTTCTACTTTCAGTTGTTAAATGTTCCATTAGCGTTTCTCCTTTTCAGTAATAAATTCAAAAGTGTCACCAGGTTGGATTAAGTCAATCATTGCTATATCTTCAGCGCATATTGAAGCAACATGATTAATCGCTTTATGACTAGGCAAATCTGATTTAATAATTTGCAACTCACCTTCGTAACGTTTGTTAAGTGAATTATCCACAGTAATATCTCCTCTAGTGCGATTATGGTTCGAATGATTATTAGGAGGAATACTGACCTTTGTTGCTCTAGAATACTTAGATCGTATGACATGTTCTGGCGCATCAAGACGAGATGTATGATGTTTGAAGATGAGTTGCTCGTATGATTCATCAAAATAAGTTAGACGAAGCTTGAAATGACGATGATCAACCATCTGCTGTAAAGCGATTGCCTCTGAGCGAGTGATAGCAGTGTCACCAATAAGAATATAGTTTAGTTTAGAATGAACTAAAGCTTGTGCAGATTGAAGTAACGTCATATGTCTGTGTTGCTCAATAGTTGGAAGTCCCTTGAATATTGGACCTCTAAAAGTAGTTCCAGGAATAAAGGCCATAATCGGAGCATGTTCATCATATTTTCGTATAAGCTCATTTTGTTGTTCAATGAAACTTAAAGCTAAACCTGTATCAGGTCTAGGGTAGTAATTATGACAAAAATAAATTTTCGGTAATGATTTTTGATTGTAAAGTGTATCAAGGGTATGAGCAGTAATCGTACTAGCATTTAAACAACACTTTAAATGATGCTGATATAAGTCTTCTATTAAACTACGCTTAAAATCTTCATCTATTCTAATAACAAAATCCCCATTTGGAAATTGATCGAAAAAACGGTAAACGTTTTGATTCAGCAATGAAGGATTGATATCAATGATATAGGTTACTGATGTATCTTTTAATAATTGACATAATTCTCCCAAATACGTCAATTTTGTCTCATCATTTTCCTCAGGTATTTGTAATGATGTGAAAATAATGTCATAACCAAGATGAACCATATCTAAAATATAAGAAGTATTTAATGGTTGACCTAAATAGACTGAGAAACCTAGCATGTGAATCCTCCTTAATTACTGTAATCACTTACAATTATAGCGTTTCACGTTTTTTATTACAATTTACATATATATTATATAATTTTTATATTTAATTGGTGGATCGCTAAGTATTTAAAGATGAGATTGAATGACAGAATTGACGTGAATTTATGACTAAGAAAGATGCATAAAAGTTTGAAGAAGTCATGGGTATCGATGGTTGTACAAGGGAAATGAAACTACTGGAACACATTTAACAAGTGAACGAATGTTTGGTGAATTTGATTTTGGCGTTGTTGTAAATCAATTAATATCGTTCCTTGTTGAAAATCATGTAACGGGTGTGAGGATAAATGATTCAGTAATTTATTATAAGCATGTTTGAGTTCAAGGGAAGGTGATGTGTGACTGTTGTTGGCGTCATTGTGAAGCGTTAAAGCTAAATCATGACTGAAATGATGAATCGAAGTATGATACGCGTCAATTTCTTGATTTAAGTACCGATCATCCATTAGATAGTAATATCGTATCTTTTCGATGTGCGTGAGTAGCACAATGAGTTGTTGACGAATTTGAGTTAATTGATCCAAGGTATGTGAAACTCCTTACTTTGAAGGTATTAAGTCATAAAAGAGGTAGAACGTAGAGGACCAACCGAACATATTAGTCAGTATGCTCGATTGGATTTAAAAATTGAGTATAATTTTGTATTGAAATATCGTATGTTTTAATCGTCTTTTCGAAGGAATAAGAAATATCATAAATATCGAGTACTGGTAGTTCCCGTGTTCGACCTAAACCGATTTCATATATAATAGCTAGCCATTCACCATTACGACATAGTAAACCAATAAATATCACATTTTCAGCAATAGTATCATGATGATCATTGAAGTCAATCAGCATAACATTTCGCTCAGAACTATAGATTAATATGTCTGTAAATAGATGAGGTAAAGTAATTTGTTCTGTATCTTCGAATTTAATTAAGTCAGTCATATGGGTGAGTGATTTACGAACATGCGTGTTAGGTATATTGATAAGTTGATTAATTATAGATTCAATCTCTTTCGTATAAGGTAATGTTGAATAAGATTGGCTTTCTATTAAGGTTAAATATAGAGATACCAATTGCTGTTCATTAAAATGAATTTGTATTTTATCCTCAGAATTTTGAATTTGATAGCCACCATGTTTCCCTTTATGTGCGTATATTTGAACACCTTGATTTTCTAAATCAGCAATGTCACGACTAATTGTACGAACAGAAACATTTAAGTGTTGTGCCAATTCTGATGCATTGATTGTTTTGCCTTGTTGTATCAATGAAATAATTTGATTTTGGCGATCCAATTTCTTCAACATAAACACCACCTATAACCATTACATATTACATTAATTATAACATAACACTGATATTGAAGACATTTTGAGAATAGTCGTAGATTATGTGTGTAAAATTAAACATTTTTTATTTAGAAAACGCTTACAAATTAAAGTGTTTTATGCTAATATATTATTTGTAACAGGGGAGAACGAATTCAAACAAAGGGGTAGAAGCTATATAACAGATAGCTTGTTGTGAATCGTTCGAGTTACATCGAAACATCTTCAATATTTATTACTTACTTTCCTTTCTATTTGTCGGCTAGCAGATGACTAGCCGATTTTTTTGTGTCGCAATTTAAAAATACCTATGACAAATAAATACAGTAAGATACAATAAAGTGAAATAGATCGTTGAGGTGAAATGATGCAAAATGAACTTCATTATATAGATACACATATCATGAATTGGTTAACACACTTAGATGATGTTATTCCACAATTAATCAAAGATATGTCTACGGATACCAAACTAAATCGCTTTGATTTAGTTACTAATGTAGACAAGCAACTTCAAAACAAATTTGAAACGTATTTAGCTGAACACTTTCCTGGTCATCAATTGTTAGCTGAAGAAAAAGATAATGATACGATTCAGCCATACGAGGGTCATTTATGGATTATGGATCCAATTGATGGTACGGCAAATTTAGTTAAGCAACAAGAAGATTATTGTATTATCATTGCATATTTCGTTGAAGGGGAACCTAAACTGTCGTACATATATGATTATCCTCATGATAAATTGTACAAGGCTATAGCGGGTAAGGGGGCATATGTTAATGGTCAGCCATTATTGCCACCTCGTGAATTACAATTACGTGATGCTATCATTTCGTTTGGAACACAATATATAAATGAGGATACAAGTAAAGCATTATATGATGCGTCATTCAGCGTGAGAAATATTGGATCATGTGGATTAGATTCAGTTAGAGTCATCAAAGGGCAATTTGGCGCACATATTAATACAAACCCTAAACCGTGGGATATAGCTGCACAATTTTTATTTGCAAAAGAATTAAATCTGGAAATGACACAATTAAATGGCGAACCGTTAGACTTTGCTAAGAGTGGTCCTTTCATTATTAGTAACCGTGGTTGTTATAAAGCTATTTTGGCTATTATCAATCGAGATGGTGGCTATCATATTTAATACTTATAATCGCTAGTTTAAGAAAAGTTAGTTCTTAAGACGTATAGCAAGTTAATCATTTTAATATATAATTATGATATTAATTCATAAAAAAGAATAGGAGTGGTAGGATGCGTAGAACGCATAAACGAATGAGCCTGCCCGTAAAAATAGTTACATGGTTTATAGGAATATTGTTTGTACTAGCAATTGTAGCGACAATTTTTGTGGTGGCTAGTATTTTTATCACGAGTGGTAAGATTCATAATCCATTAAATAGACAACATTCAGAACTGAGATCAAAGAATATCAGTTTATCTAACGGTGACCCATTTACCATTGCATTATTTGGTGTTGACTCAGATGCACAACGTAAAAGTCAAAATGATGGTGAAAGAAGTGACACAATCATGCTTCTTTCTATTAATCCGAAGAAACAAACAACAGAAATCGTTAGTGTGCCTCGAGATACACAAGCTGATATTGTAGGTAAAGGTACAACAGAGAAAATCAATCATGCTTATGCTTATGGTGGGCCGACGATGGCTGTTAAATCATTAGAGAAACTAATGAATGTTCCTATCGATCATTATGCGACGGTTGATATGGATGGCTTACATGATATGATTGATGCTTTAGGTGGCGTCGATGTTACGAGTAATGATACTTTCACTACGGAAAGGAACAAACTTTGTAAAAGGTCAATCCACACACGTAGATGGTGATACTGCAATGGCCTTTATACGTAGTCGTAAAGAAGAGGGCGCTGGTGGCGATTTCGGTCGTCAAGAACGACAACAATTGATCCTTCAAGCGATGGCAAATAAGATGACAAGTGCGTCAGCATTGACACATTTCCCATCATTGATGAATCAAATCCAGAAAAATGTAAAAACAGATTTAACGTTAAATGACATGAACGATATTAGAAAAAATTATAAAAACGCCAATGCAACAGTGAACCGTCATCAATTAGAAGGGCAAGGAGGCATTCAAGATGATGGTCTTTGGTACTTTATACCAAATGATGACTCAAAACAGAATGCTACAGATGTGTTAAATAATAACTTGTAAGCATAATGAACGGGACAAAAGTTAAAATAAATGCGTTGTCCCACGCTTTCTCTTTTGCTATTCAAGTAAACCTATACTTATAGAGGTAGGCGATCAAACTCAAAAGTGTTTGGTCCTACCTCTTTTTATATACTCTAAAAAATTAAAATATAATAAATCTTTAAAAATTAAGTTTGTAATAGTGGAATGTATTATTAATATTTAATTCTTTTAAAATTGCAAAAATTTATGAAACGCTTAACATTTAATGAAATAAGTAATACAATTAATGTAATTCTATGTTCAATATATGTGGGGTATTGGAATGGAATGGTTACGTCGTTAAGTCATTTTACGGAAAATTTTAATATAGATGGGGTGGAGAGTATGCAAGAACATTTAATCGTCACGCTTGATGGCACAGATTATCTTGTAGAACCAGGAACAAGTTTGCTCGAGTTTATAAAATCTCGTGATACTTTCGTACCTTCAATTTGTTATAACGAGTCAATGGGACCAATCCAAACATGTGATACATGTATGGTCGAAATTGACGGCAAAATTGAACGTGCGTGTAGCACTGTTGTAGATCGACCTATGACAGTTAATACTCAAAATAGCGATGTGAAAGCGAGCCAAAAAGAAGCTTTAGATCGTATTTTAGAAAAACACATGTTGTATTGTACAGTATGTGATTATAATAACGGTGACTGTGAAATACATAACGCCATGGATGCATGGGGGTTAGAGGAACAGTCATATGAATATAAGACGAAGCCATATGAAAAAGACTATGGTCCTTTTTATCGATATGACCCAGATCAATGTATTCTCTGTGGTCGATGTGTCGAAGCATGTCAGGATATCGAAGTAAATGAAACCATCTCAATTGACTGGAATCGTGAACATCCTAGAGTTATCTGGGATAATGATGTTCCAATTAATGAGTCATCATGTGTATCATGTGGTCAGTGTGCAACTGTTTGTCCTTGTAATGCCATGATGGAAGTTAATATGGAGGGCAATGCTGGTTATATGACAGATACTGAACCAGGTTCATTAGCAGCAATGATTGATTTAACTAAGAAAGCTGAACCAGGTGATGGTCTATTATTCGCAGTATCAGATTCTGAAGCGGAAATGCGTAAAGAACGTATTAAGAAAACGAAAACGGTTTGTACATATTGTGGCGTAGGTTGCTCATTTGATGTATGGACTAAAGATAGAGAAGTGCTTAAAGTTCAACCATCACACGATTCACCAGCAAACAAAATTGCTACATGTGTGAAAGGTAAATTCTCTTGGGGTCATATTAATTCAGACCAACGTTTAACAAAACCGCTTGTGAGAAAAGACGGCGAGTTCCATGAAGTTGAATGGGATGAAGCGTTGGATGTAATTGAATCTAACTTCAAACGTATTAAAGATGAATACGGTGGCGATCACTTAGCATTTATCGCATCTTCTAAAGGGACAAATGAAGAGTCATATTTAATGCAAAAACTTTCAAGACAAGTTTTCGGTTCTAACAATGTTGATAACTGTTCAAGATATTGTCAAGCTCCAGCTACAAAAGGCCTATTTAGAACAGTTGGTCATGGTGGGGACTCAGGCTCAATTGAAGATCTTGAAAAAGCAGCAATGACAGTTTTAATCGGTACCAATACTGCTGAAGCACACCCAGTAATTGCTTCAAGAATGAAACGTGCACAAAAATTATTCGGACAAAAAATGCATGTATTCGATATCAGAAAACATGAAATGGCAGAGCGTGCGGATGCCTTCTATCAACCGAAACCAGGTACGGATTTAGTATGGCTTGGTGCGGCTACGAAATACATCATTGATCATGATTTACATGATAAAGATTTCTTAAATGAATGGGTAGATAATTATGATGAATATTACAAATCATTAGAATTATTTACGATGGATTTTGCTGAAGAAGCAACTGGTATTCCAAAAGAACAAATCATTAGTTTTGCTGAAGAGGCTGCAAAAGCTGAATCAATGTCAATTTGTTGGGCAATGGGTGTGACGCAACAAGATATTGGTAGTGATACAAGTACAGCCATTTCTAACTTATTACTTGTCACAGGTAACTACAGAAAACCAGGTTCAGGTGCGTATCCGTTACGTGGTCACAATAACGTACAAGGTGCAAGTGACATGGGTAGTATGCCTGACCAATTCCCAGGCTATCAAAAAGTGGCCGACGATGAAGTTAGAGCGAAATTTGAAAAAGAATATGGTGTTGCATTAAACCCAACACCTGGACGTGACAATCACCAAATGATGGAAGGTATCCATAATGGAGATATTCAATCATTATACTTATACGGTGAAGATACAGGTATTGTAGATTCTAATATTAATTTTGTTCAATCAGCTTTAGAAAAAGTAGACTTCCTAGTAGTTCAAGATGAATTCTTAACATTTACAGCAACTTATGCAGACGTTGTCTTACCAGCAAGTCCATCATTAGAAAAAGATGGTACGTTTACAAATACAGAACGTCGTATTCAACGTATTAACAAAGCATTACAACCATTAGGTGAGTCTAAACCAGACTGGGAAATCTTCCAATTAATTGCGCAACGTATGGGTGCGGATTGGAATTATAAACATCCAAGTGAAATCATGGATGAAATCGCACGATTAACACCATCTTATTCAGGTGTAAGCTATGATCGATTACAAGGTTTCAACAGTCTTCAATGGCCAGTAGCACCAGACGGTACAGATGAACCAACGTTATATATGAATGGATTTAATTTTGAAAATGGTCGTGCTAAATTATTCCCATTGACATTTGATAACTTCTTTAAAGAAGACGAAGTGTATGACCTACATGTGAATAACGGTCGTTTACTTGAACATTTCCATGAAGGTAATATGACATATCAAACTGAAATGATTAAATATAAAATGCCTAATGCGTTTGTTGAAATTTCACCAGAACTAGCAAAAGAACGTGATATTCATGAAGGTGCAGAACTACGATTGATTTCTGAAACTGGGGAAGCAACATTGATTGCCACAATTACCGATCGAGTTAAAGGTAAAGAAATCTATATTCCTTTAAATAATGATGCTATGTCAAATGGTGATTTAGGTGCTATCAATAAATTAACGAACAGTGATGTCGATCAATATACAGACACACCATCATATAAACGAACAAGTTGTCGAATGGAAGTATTGACACGTAAAGGTAAGTCACCATTAAATCCAACAAACTTCCGTGTCGATAAGCAACGTAATCCGCAATATAGTGTCCAAGTACAGAAAAAATGGGAACGTCCTGATTATGTTTTCCCAGGAAATGTGGTGGATAAATAATGGCTGAAAGAATAACAAAAATTAAACGTTTAGAGAAGTCTGAAGCGCAAATTAAACTTGAAAGTATTAATGAAGTCACAGATGCTATTGCTGAAAATAAAGATAGTATTTTAAAAGCAATTCGTATAGTGAAAGCATTAGATGAGGCGAAAATTCTTGATTTAATGAATGGCGGTATTAGAGGACGTCAAGTGATCATTAATAAATTTATGACCGAGCTTAATAAAGACTTATACGCAGGTTTAATTACAAATTTAGCACCAATGGTCTTTATGTTAGGTGAGCTCAATGTACAAGAATTAAGTCAATTCTTAAATAAACTGAATAAAGGCTTACATGTTGCAAATCAAGCTAATCCTAATGCTAAAACAAGTATTCGTAGTCTAATGGGTGTCCTTAAAGACGATGATATGAATCGTAGCTTGACATATATGCTTAACTTACTGAAAGGTATGTCAAGAGACGAGAAATAATGTAATTAAAATAAGTAAGGAGTGAGACGATGAATTCAGTCTCACTCCTTACTTCGTTTCTTTAAATAAATTTATAAGTACTTTCAACTTAAATTATGGTAAGGTGGACTATATATTAATAAAAAGGGGTGAGAACAATTCATCCAAACGCAATTAAAATTATGACAGTGATTTCTAATGTATTCATTATTTTAGGAATTATTTTTTTAGTGATGATGCAAATGGTGCTAGCAATTTCAATGTTTGCTGTATCACTGGCAATTAGTTTGGTTATCTTCAATGTATTATTCAGAGACCGAACTGGCATGAAGATTGTCATCAACATATCGTTTGCGATTGTCTTAATTGTTATTATCATTACTTACTTATATTTATCTTAATTAGCTATATAAAGGATTGTCAGTGACATGAAACAATTATCTCATTTACGTTTGCCAATCATATTGTTAGGTACTATCATCATTATTTTCATTGTTTTATTAATTATTAATCACTCGGATTTGTTGAAAAATGATCGTCATTATAGCTTTCAAGAAGCATTACAGAAACAAACGGATGCAAGTGTGTTAAATACAGTTGAAAGCAATGGTCAATTTGTGAATGCGAATAACCAAGACATAGAGAAGGCGATGCGCATATCACGAGATGATAATAACTTTAAATACATGGATATTTCTCAACAAGTTCCAATGTCGAAACAAGAAGTAAATCAGATGCTAAAAGGATACGGTATTCTTGAAAATCAAGCCGATGCTTTTATAGAAGCGCAAGATAAATATAAAGTGAATATCATCTACTTAATAAGCCATGCACGTGTTGAAACGGCGAATGGTGAATCTAAACTCGCTAGTGGTATCAAAGATGGCAAGACACGGTATTATAATTTTTTTGGTGTGGGTGCCTTCGATGAAAATGCAATACATACAGGTAAAAGCTACGTGAAAGAAGCAGCATGGACGACACCACGCAAAGCAATACTAGGTGGTGCCAAATTTATCCGTGCGAACTATTTTGATAATGACCAGATTACGCTCTATCAAATGCGATGGAATCCTAAGAATCCAGGTCAGCATCAGTATGCGAGTGATATCTTATGGGCAGATCATATCGCAACATTTATGCAATCATATTATGATGAATTTGGTATTAAAAAAGATGATATTCGCAAAAACTTCTATACTTCATGATTAGGTTAACAATTGCAGGATGTTGCATTTCCAACTGCAATGATAAAGAATAGTTATGATAAAATTTAGTAGAATTTAATACTGAGGTGTAAATAAATGAAAATTGCAATAATTGGTGCAGGAATAGGTGGTTTAACCGCTGGTGCACTACTTTCAGAAAAAGGACATGACGTTTCTATCTTTGAAAGACAACCAAACATTAGTGAAGTTGGCGCAGGGATAGGCATTGGTGATAATGTCATTAAGAAATTAGGAAAACATGACTTAGCTAAAGGCATCAAAAATGCGGGTCAAAACTTATCAGCGATGAATGTCCTTGATGACAAAGGAAACATTTTATCTACTGTGAAATTAAAAGAAAACACATTAAATGTTACTTTAGCACGACAAACATTAATAGAACTCATAGAGTCTTATGTCAATCCTCAATGTATTTATACTGATCATGATGTCATTAAAGTTGATAATGTTGATCAACAAGTGCTAGTTCATTTCTCTAACCATGCAAGTCAGCGCTTTGATTTATGTATAGGTGCAGATGGCATTCATTCTGTTGTCAGACAAGCTGTTCATCCGAATGCCAAGCTACTTTATCAAGGGTATACGTGTTTTCGTGGCTTAGTGGATGATGCAAACCTACAAAACACAGATATAGCTAATGAATATTGGGGTAAACGTGGTCGCGTAGGTATTGTCCCACTTATCAATAATCAAGCGTATTGGTTTATCACAATGAATGCGTCTGAAAAGGATTCAAAATATCAATCATTTGAAAAACCACATCTTCAAGCATATTTCAATAATTATCCAGAACCCGTACGCCATCTTTTAGATAAACAGAGCGAAACAGGTATTCTGAAACATGATTTATATGATATGAAACCAATCAAATCATTTGTAAACCAACGCATACTATTGTTAGGAGATGCAGCACATGCAACAACACCTAATATGGGGCAAGGTGCAGGGCAAGCAATGGAAGATGCAATTGTATTAGCCAATTGCTTAGCTGAATACGATTTGGACAAAGCATTAAAACGCTATGATAAGTTAAGAGTTAAACATACTACTAAAGTCATTAAACGTTCAAGAAAGATTGGCAAAATAGCTCAAAAAGATAACAAATTAGTCATCTCATTACGCAATGGTGTAATGAAGCGAACACCTAAACGTTTATTAAGTAGACAAACTAAATTCTTATATAAAGCGAAAAGTAAATAAAAAAATAAGACGGATACTGAAGTCATTATACATGCTTAAGTGAGTACGAATTCACTTAGCCATAAGACCTTTCAGTTTCCGTCTTTTTTCATATTTTAGATTACTTATTAACTATAAATTGAGGTGTGTCGCCACTTAATTTTTTGATTGTATCATTTGCAACGATTTTAGACATCATATCTCTAGCTTCAAATGTTGCGTTACCAATGTGTGGTGTGATAACGACATTATCAAGTGATTTTAATCCTTCCGTAATGTCAGGTTCAAATTCATAAACATCTAATGCAGCGCCTTCGATTTCTTTTTCTTCTAAAGCTTTTACTAAAGCTTCTTCGTTAACAATAGGGCCACGACCTGCATTAATTAAATAGGCTGTTGACTTCATTCGTTTGAATTGCTCAGTATCAATCATATGATGTAAATCTGGATTATATGCAGCATTAATCGTGATGAAGTCTGCATTTTCAAGTAATGTATTTAAATCTACGTATTTCGCACCAATTTCGCGTTCTTTTTCTTTCTTTTGATGTGGACCAGTATATAAGACATCCATATCAAAAGCTTTCGCGCGTTTAGCTACTGCACTACCAATTTCTCCTAGACCGATGATACCAATTGTTTTACCTGATACTTCACGACCTCTGAAGAATAAAGGTGCCCAACCGTCAAAACCTTTAGTACGAGATAATTTATCGCCTTCTACTATGCGACGGGCAACAGCTAAAACAAGGCCAAATGTTAATTCAGCTGTTGATGCAGTTGATGCTTTAGGTGTATTTGTAACATCAATATCTTTTTCACGTGCGTATTTAATATCGATGTTATTAAATCCAGCACCATAGTTTGCAATGATTTTTAAGTTAGTTGCGCTATCAATTACTTCTTGATCCACATTCGTTGAAAGGATACTTATTAGTGCAGTAGCGTCTTTGACACCTTCTTTTAGCGTTTCCTTGTCAATGATGCCCTCACCATCATACATTTCAACTTCAAAGTGTTCTTTAAGTAGATTTAATCCTACTTCAGGAATTGCGCCAGCGATATAAACTTTTTCCATGATACTCACTCCTTAACATTGTTTTCTCCTTAAGTATAATAAAAGGAGAAAACGTATACAAATGTAATTCATTTCATTTTATTGAATTATTTTGAGACCAATTACAGAGAAAAGTATTAAGAAAATGAAGAATATACGGCTAAAATGTGTTGATTCTCTATAAAATATCATTCCTACAATAGCGCCTCCAGCAGTACCAATACCTGTCCAGATAGCGTAAGCAGTGCCCATTGGAATGGTTGCCATTGCTAGTTTTAAAGTACTAAAACTAAAAATGAACGTCACTGCCATCAAAATAATATAAATTTTTTGTTTTGAACGTGCAAATTGATTTAACCAAATGACACCAAGTACCTCTAATAATCCCGCAATGAGTAAATATAGCCATGACATATTACATACCTCCTTGAGGCGTGTCGTTCGTTGATAATTTGAGGCCTATAATTCCTATCAACAATAGTAGTAACAAGCCCAGTTTCGTAATCGTAAATGGTTGACCAAAGAAAAGCATATCAGCAATCACTGTACCAGCAGCTCCTATGCCTACAAACACCGCATAAACGGTCCCAACAGGTAGATGTCGAGAAGCGGAAATCATTAAATAGAAGCTTAATACAATAAAGATTAAAGTGAATAACCAAGTAACGAAATTATGGGCATTACTTAATCCTATTACCCAAACCACTTCAATCAGACCAGCAAAGATGACTTTAAGCCATTGCATAACCTAACACTCCTTACCTATAAAAGACTAATATGCTCATTCTCTCAAATCGTTGATTAAAATTCAATTTGAGAAACTTAAAAAAGCGTATGCTGTTAATGTTTAATTAACGAGGCATACGCTTTTAACTGATCATTATATATAGAAATTATGATAAGTGGATATAGTTATAAGCACTTGCTTGGCTTGCTGAAATGGTACGCGTATCTTTGACAAATGGTCCGCCAGAATAATTCATTTCTGAAACAGTTATAGAACCATCACTATTAACGCTCTCCACGTAAGCAACATGTCCATAAGTACCTTCAGATGTTTGTAGAATTGCGCCTTTTTCAGGTGTTTGATTCACCGTGTAGCCAGCTGCTGAAGCTGCACTAGCCCAATTATTCGCATTTCCCCAAGTACTCCCAATGTTGCCACCAACTCTGTCATAAACATACCACGTACATTGGCCAGCTGTATATAAATTACCAGATGTTGAAGAAGTCGTTTGTGTTGATGACGTAGTTGTTGTTGAAGTACTACTAGATGACGTACTTCCGTCAGTTATTGAAGATGAAGTAGTGCTTTGGTTATAGTTAAATGATTGTTGGTTAAATTGAGGTTGTTGATAACCGCCACCGAATTGATTGTGTTGTGGTGCTGGATTGTGATTATATTCCGCAGCATCCGCATGGTTAGCATTTAATCCTAATGCTGATACACCAATGCCTGCTGTTAAAGTTGAAATTGTAATGATTTTTTTCATAGTAAAAAGTCCTCCCAAAATATGATATTCAACAATAGGTTTAGTTAGCGATATGTTGAATTGACTTTGATTTAAGTTTTTAGTCGCTCCCAACGACAAATCATACTTTAACAGATTTCAAACCCGTTATGTGCATTGTTACGTTTTCGTAAATGAAATACAAAAACCTTGAACAACTCCGTAATAAAGGGGTGCTCAAGGTTACGTAATGTAATAATGCTTGGAATATGCATGTATACTACATTATTCTTATATTTTGATAATGTTAACATATGATTTATGTTACAGGCATTTGTAACATTAGTTGGTACGCTATTTATTTAAAGAAACGAATTGATAACGGAACAACATACGCTTTTCCACTAAAATATTTCACACAAGCAACGATGTGGAATACGAAATATAAAATAGAAAGCACAAATAGCAAGATAGAAAGAATAAAGATTAATATTGTTACGATAATGATAACCGCTTCATTATTAACAGCATATATGAAGAATAACGGAACAATACAAATGCCAATGACAGCACTCCAAATGAAATATGAAATGAGCATGTTGAAGTAATTTTTTCCAGCTTTATCAACTAATTGTGATTCATTACGTTTAATAGCCCAAATAATAATCGGACCAATAATAGAAGTAAAAAAGCCTAATAAGAAGACTAACATTGCCATTAAACGCGCATCTTGCTCATTATCCCTCTGAATCGGAGAGTTGTGTGATTGATTATCATATTCTGACATAATAATACTCCTTTCAACTTATAATCATGTATCACTATTAATATAACAAAGTTACTTTAAAATGATTAGTTAATTTTAAAATTAATTTAAATTAATTTAGCGTGTTTAATTTTTTAAAAATAGGATATAGTTTAGCGTTGTATAAATTTAAGTACTAATTTGTTTAATAATGATTCATATGAATGATTTGGCAGTAGCTGACTGAATAAAAATGATGATGGCTTTAATTTATTTTTATTCTAGCCAACTTTGCCCGGGAGCGGGACTTGGAAACAGATAGTTATTTTGGACTGTCTTTTCAAGGTTAAATAGAAATCTAGTGAAGCGATGTAGATTTCTAACCTGCTCCCTTTATTTTTAATCAAAATGAGAGACAATAAGATAGTTTGAAAGGAAGTTATAATTATGAAAATAGCAGTAGTAGGATCAGGTAATGGTGCAGTAACAGCGGCAGTAGATATGGTGAATCAAGGCCATGATGTGAAATTATACTGTCGAAATTCATCTATTAAAAAGTTTAATCATGCATTAGAAAAGGGTGGCTTTGATTTTAACAATGAAGGTGCCGAATCATTTGTACCGTTTACTGACATCAGTGATGACATTGAATATGTCTTGAAAGACGCTGAACTTGTTCAAGTAATTATTCCTTCATCTTATATTGAATACTATGCGGAAATAATGGCTGAGCACGTGACGAATGATCAACTGATTTTCTTTAATATTGCAGCAGCGATGGCTTCAATCCGTTTTATTAATGTACTTGAGGATAGACATATCGAGGTTCAGCCTAAGTTTGCTGAAGCTAATACGCTAACGTACGGTACGCGTGTTGACTTTGAAGCAGCACGTGTAGATTTATCACTCAATGTACGTAAGGTGTTCTTCTCTACTTATAACAAGAAAGAACTTAGTGACAGCTTTGAAAAAGTGAGTCAAGTTTATCCATACCTCGTTAAAGAAGAAAACTTATGGAAGACAAATTTAGAAAATGGAAATCCAGAAGTACATCCTGGGCCAACATTATTAAATGTAGGTCGAATCGATTATGCAGATTCATTTGCCTTGTATAAGGAAGGAATCACGAAACACACTGTCAGATTATTACATGCGATTGAATTAGAACGTTTAACGTTAGGTCGTAAATTAGGGTTTGAACTCTTAACTGCGAAAGAGGCACGTATACAAAGAGGATATCTAGAGCGTAAAGACGAAGATGAACCATTAAATCGACTCTTTAATACGAGTCCTGTTTTCTCTCAAATTCCTGGACCTAATTCAGTTCAAAATCGTTACTTAACAGAAGATATCGCATATGGCTTAGTGCTATGGTCAAGTCTAGGACGAGCAATCGATGTTGAGACACCCAATATCGATGCGGTTATCATGATTGCGTCTACAATTTTAGAACGTGACTTTTTCGAAGAAGGTCTTAAAGTTGAAGAACTTGGTTTAGAAAAACTCGGTTTAGAATAATGAAAAGTTGAATAAACGATGTATACATGCATATTTAATTAATCATTCAAATAAATATTTAGCTATGAAAAGAGGTCATTAATCTAATAGAAACGAGGAATGTGTATGAAAAGACACCCATCGTTCTGGGAAGCAATATCTACAATCATCGTTATGGTTCTTGTCGTAACAATCGGATTTATAAAATTTAATATTCCAATTCAAGTGCTATTACTTATATCTTCTGCCTATGCTGCTTTAATTGCTTGGCGTGTAGGATTAAAGTGGGAAGATTTGGAAGAGGGTATTACTCGAAGGCTAACAACGGCAATGCCTGCAATATTTATTATCTTAGCAGTAGGCATTATTGTTGGTAGTTGGATGTATTCTGGAACTGTACCAGCTTTAATTTATTACGGTTTGAAATTTTTAAATCCACATTATTTTTTAGTTTCTGCATTTATCATTTCAGCAATTTGTAGTTTAGCCACAGGGACAGCATGGGGCTCTGCGTCTACTGCGGGTATTGCTTTGATATCTATTGCACATCAGCTGAATATCGACTTAGGTATGGCAGCAGGTGCTATTATTGCAGGTGCAGTTTTTGGTGATAAAATGTCACCATTATCAGATACTACCAATTTGGCTGCCTTAGTCACTAAGGTGAACATCTTTTCTCACATTAGGGCAATGATGTGGACGACCATACCGGCATCAATAATAGGGTTGATCGTATGGTTCTTTGCAGGATTAAATTCAAAAGGTGCAGTCAATACAAAGCAAATACATCAATTATTAAATGAACTTGATGGTATATATCATATTAATATATGGGTGTGGATACCTTTGTTAGTTATCATTATTTGCTTAGTGTGTCGAGTATCCACAGTACCCTCTATGTTAGCATCTAGTCTGAGTGCTGTTATTGTAGGTACATTAAATCATCACTTTAATATGGTTGATGGATTTAAAGCTATGTTTAACGGTTTTACACCTGCAATGACTGGTCATACCAATCTCTCTAACAATGCGACGTCGTTATTAGAACAAGGTGGCATGATGAGTATGACAGAAATACTTGTTACAATTTTCTGTGGTTATGCTTTCGCAGGTATTGTAGAGACATCAGGATGTTTAGATGTCATGTTAAATACAGTATCTAAAGGTGTAACATCAGTGGGGACGTTAATTTTAATAACGGTGATATGTTGCTTAATGTTAGTTTTTGCTGCTGGTGTAGCATCTATAGTCATTATCATGGTGGGTGTCTTAATGAAAGACATGTTTGTCGATATGGATTTGGATAAAACTAATTTATCAAGAACTTTAGAAGATTCTAGTACAATGGTATTGCCGTTAATACCTTGGGGAACTTCAGGAATTTATTACACACAACAATTGGGCGTATCTGTAGATCAATTCTTTATTTGGACAGTGCCGTGTTACTTATGTGCAATTCTAGCTATTGTTTATGGATTTTCAGGACTTGGTATTCGTAAATTAAACAACAAAAGTTATGTAAAAAATTCGTGAAAATATGTTTAATCATTTGTCAAAAGGATATATTCAAGTATGTTAAAACATTACATAGATATTTTTGTAGCGATGATATCTAATGCATTTAAGTTTTAACTGTAAATATCCTCAAAATATTTCATAGTAGTGGGTTCAATTTTTGTAGCGAGAATTGGATCCATGAACGATGACAAACGAATTTATTATTAGCACCATTATAGTAAAAGATATAACAAAGCAAGAAAGAATGAATTTGTTGGACATACATTAAGATTGGAAAGTATGGATTGTTACTTTCCAATCTTTTTTAATACGCTTAATTATATATCCAACAGGTCACAATATGATTAAACTTGTGCACATTAAAAAGGGAGCGGGACAGAATTCTTTTAAATTCGTTGTCCCACCCCCGCAAGGATGACTAGAACTGAGAAAAGCTCGATTTAAGCGTCTTCTCAGTTCAGTCAGCTACTGCGAATTTGCTAAATAGCATTATTATATTATTTATGTCCCAGACTGTTAATTTATTTGTTACGCATAAAATTAGTGAATGTAGTTGTATGCAGCAGCTTGGCTAGCTGAGATAGTACGTGAAGTAACAACACCAGCACCGTGACCGTAGTTCATTTCTGATACAGTAACTGAACCGTCACTACCAACGCTTTCAACATATGCTACGTGACCGTAAGCACCTTGAGAAGTTTGTAAAATAGCACCAGCTGATGGTGAATTGTTTACAGTGTAACCTGATGCAGCTGCAGCGCTTGCCCAGTTATTAGCATTGCCCCAAGTAGAACCGATTTTACCGCCTACTCTATCAAATACATAGTATGTACATTGACCAGCAGTGTATAAGTTACTACCTGAACTTGAAGCTCTTGAAATTGACACACCATTAGATTGTGATGATGGCGCAGTAGTTGTAGTTACTTTAATGTTACGATCTGAAGTTGAGTAGCTTGCACCTAAACCACCAGTTTGTTGTGTGTTTGAACTATATGATTGTGTGTTATTGTCATAGTAATTGTAGTTATAGTTATTGTAATTATTGTAATTATTGTAGTTATATGAATAGTTGTAGTTTGAATAATTTGATTGACTAGAGTGATTTACTTGATTTGGGCTCCAGTTACCTTTCCAAGTGTAATGATAGTTACCTTGTTGGTCGATAGTGTAAGAGTAGCTGTATGAAGTTGGATCATTTGGATTGTAACCTTGTTCAGCTGCATGTGCCTCATGACCATGTCCAGCGATAGCGATTGTTGCAACTCCTGCAGTAGCGATTGTAGCTGTAGCGATTTTTTTCATTGTAAAATTTCCTCCTGAGAATTAAATTAATATTTTATATTTAATAGTCATTTGATGACCCTTGAGTCCAGTTTTTAATAAGTTTCTTAACGACAAGAAATACTTTATCAGAAAAAAATCATTTTGTGTGCGTTGTTATCATTTTGTAATTTTTTGCTAATAAATAGTGTTGAGATAAATACAATAAGTAATTTTTTGTAATATTAAAAAACGCTGTTATAGCAACGTTTTAAAAAATATATGAAAAAGATACTCATTTCTCTGTAACATTTTTGTAAAGTAACAGCAAAAAATAAATTTGATATAAAATTAATAGAATTCATTATTTTTGTATTGTTTTTACAATAAGTATCTGAATCATCTTTTAATTTAATTGTATTATTACTCTCTCGCAGGCGTGTTAAAGCAATTTATAATATTTGATATTATAAAAATCATTTTGGATATAAAAATCGTTATATAAGATAATAAAATGATATAATTGGTTAAAAGTTTGCTACTGATAATACCGAAATAAACCATACAATTATATATGAAGATAGACATTCGATTAAATGCGTTAAAATTAGAGAAACGTTAATGATGCAGCAATAGTTATTAGAGTTATGGGGGATAATTTATTATTTCTGTTTATGTCATGTCTTTATATATTATAAAGTGAGAGGACGTACGTATGATTAATAACTTTTCGGTAAAACTTTTAAAAGATATAAAGATAAGCAAGCAAAAGGAATCGAATATTAAATTAATCTATTGGCTGAAAGGGTCAGGACGAGTAAATTTAAATTTAGAGAGATTTCAGATGCAAGAAAGAGATTTATTATTTGTGATGCTAAATGATATTTACTCGATTGAAAGCGAAGATGGTGCGATCGTCGCAAACATTGAAATAGCATTCAAAGATTATTTGAAGTTTGCTGATGATTATATTAAGTCAAATGGCTATAAATTTTCTTCTATAGAAAGAAGTCAAATAGAACCATTTATTCTAAATATACTGGAATTTGAAAGTAGACAACCACACAAATTACAAATAAAAGATAAGCTTGTTAAACATTTATGTGTAGAATTAGGATATTTGCAAAGAAAACAACGTGTTCATTACAAATTAGAAAATGCTTTAGTTGATAAGGTACACGAGTATGTTATTGAACATCACAGTACTAAGATTAGTCGTCAGGACATGGCAAACGCACTCAATATGTCAGCTAAAGAATTAAGTAAAGTTATCAAATATCACACACCTTATCGTAATATAACGCAATATATAAATGATGTTAGATTAAAATTATGTTTAATAGACATCTTAATCAGTAATCATTTGATTCAAGACATTGCGTTCAAGCATGGGTTCAATCATCTTCCACATTTTATCGCTTTATTTAATAAAAGGTATGGTAACACACCTGGTCAAATTCGAACTAAAAATCAGTCACATCAATACCAATCATTGAATCAATCAGAAATACCGTTTGATGAAACAACCCAGTTATTAATTGCTGAAGCCAAAGCGCATTACAGTTAAAATAACCTATCAGAAGTCATCAATCACTGTTATGATTGCGTATGCGTAAGTACGACCTACTGATTCACAAAATATAAAGATGAAGTTGTTTTATTGAAAGAGTCATGTAAATGTCTATCTTTGAAAAGGTTGGGTAGGAATAGTGGTGTATCATTGCTATGTTCAAAGTAATCTTAATCATTTTATACGGTTAAGCGATTTGCCATAGATGCTTTCGATAGCCCAATCTAAAGATTGTGTCATGAGGTGATAGGTATGGTGGATAAGCATAAGTTAGAAACATTATTGTTTTATCTGGTTTTTATGAAGGCGGTAGGTGAGGTGCTAAAGTATAGCTACCAATTAAAGTTTGAACAATTAAAAACATTAAATGAAGTCATTAATTATTATCATGTTCATCATCAAGGTATTTATATAGATGAATTAATCACGTATCAATCTATTTCAAAAAGACAAATAAGACATCATTTAGAGCACTTGTACCATTTGGGATGGATTATTAAATTGCGTGATCATAATGATCAAAGACGCTTATTATTTCTCCCATCAACAAACTGTCAGGATAAACTCAATACGATGTTTTCTGAAATTAATGAAATGGTAAAAGTGAAAAACTTTGCATGTATAATAGAAAGTACCCATTACAATTCATTGAAATATGTCATCACTATTTTTGATGCACGATATAAAGTCCAAATGTTAGCGAAGGAATTTAATCTGAGTTTAGATGAACTGATTTTATTAGGAGCGTTCATTTCGAATCGGCAAGTCATTTCATTAAAAGAGATTCAATCTATGTCTTATCGATACTTAATATGTATAAACGCAGTTATTAATGAACTTTATCATAAAGGGTATTTAGAGAAATATCGTAATTCGATAGATGAACGTATTGTAAACATAAAATTTAGTGAATCACGAGCATATGAAACCTATCAAATATTTGTTAAATGTTACAATAAATTCCAAGAGGAAATGAGATTGATTTAATAAACATAATAGGTAAGGAGAATGAATGCATGATTTTAGATAATGTGAATCCCGATGATTTGTTCCCAACAGAGTCTAAAGGGCCTTCTGTACTAGGGATGATTGAGTATAACGTTCAAGGACAAAGTGAGTTTGAAGGTGCGTTTATTGCTACCTCTGAAAGATTAATTATGAATGTAGATATGAATGGACAATTCTATTATAGAAATATTCCATACAATGAAATAGAAGCAATTGAATTTGATGGTAAAGATTTAGTGTTTACTTTTAACATTGGGAAAGTACCAATGAAACAAATTCAAACAAAAGAGATTCAACCATTTGTTGATTATGTGAATGCTAAAATTAAATAACAATAAAATGGCAGTATTAGATAATTAAGGGATAAAAAAACAGTTATTAACTATTTTTTCAGTTAGTTTAAGTCTTTAATATATAGAAAGAACGAAATAAAAAATTAATATAACGAAGCGACATTGCAAATATATCGTAGCTGACTGAATTGAGACAGCGATTTAAAGAAGCTGTGTTCAACGCGAATCATCTTTGTTAGGAGTGGGACAATGAATTCAAAAAGAGTTCTGTCGCACTCCTTTTTTATATTCTATTAACTAGCAATTAAGACAAATTGATTATGTGTAATTTAATTGATGGAACGTGTTATTGATATATAATATCATTTTAATTTCATAAAAATATTGAAATATTATACTTAAATGTTATAAAATAAATTTTATAGCATAAGAAATGTTTGGTAAGTAATAAATAGTAGACATGAACCTTGTAGCAACAAGACGTACATCAGAGGAGTGGTTTAGGATATGGGACAAATTAAAGACATCAATGATTTAGTTAACGCAACATTTCAAGTTAAAAAGTTCTTCAAAGACACTAAAAAGAAATATAATTTAAATTATGAAGAGGTTTATATTTTAAATTATATTGCAAGAAGTAAAACAAATGAAATAACTTCGAAGGAAATTGCAACGTATTCAGAGTTTAAACCTTATTACTTAACTAAAGCATTACAAAAGTTAAAAGATTTACAGTTACTTTCAAAAAAGCGTAGCATACAAGATGAAAGAATAGTTATTGTTTATGTAACAGATGAACAACGAGACAAGATTAATAAACTGATTGCTGAATTAGAAAAGTACATCAAGTAATTCATGTTTATTCATGAGAAGACTTAAGTATTGAGATATTCAATCTCTCTGACTTAAGTCTTTTTATATTGCTATCTGAACGTGGTTAACTTTCATTTTAAAATGTTGAGTGATAAACTAGGTTTAAATAACAATGACAATGAACAGGTGATATAATTGATCAATTCAGTTCTGATTAACACAGATATACAAAGAAAATGGATACAAAAGTTTCAATCAATTGAGGAAACTTTTAAAAAAAGAGCAGGAGAAAATGATAAACAATCGAGATTCCCATTTGAGAATATTGAATGGTTAGTGCAAGAAGGATATAGCATACTTACGTTACCCGTTGAATATGGCGGTGAAGGCGCGACTATTGAAGATATGGTTGTGTTACAAACGTATTTAGGAGCAATTGATGGTGCAACGGCGTTATCAATCGGTTGGCATTTAAGTGTCATAGGACAAATATATGAACAATCAATGTGGAATCAAGATATGCTGGATCGTTTTGCTAAAGAAATTAAAAATGGTGCTTTAGTCAATAGAGCAGTAAGTGAAGCGGATACAGGTAGCCCTACTCGTGGTGGCAGACCTGCAACGCATGCAGTTAAGCAAGATGATGGCTATCTATTAAATGGTGTTAAAACGTTCACATCAATGAGCAAAGCGTTGACACACTATATTGTCGCCGCTTATGTCGATGACTTGCAAGAAGTAGGATTTTTCTTAGTGCCTAGAGCCACTGAGGGCTTAGAAATTGCCGATAATTGGAATATGGTAGGTATGAGAGCAACAGAAAGTCACGATTTAGTATTAAATGATGTGTGGGTACCGAATGACTTTTTTGTTGAGTCAAAACGAAAACCGCAACCGAATGGATGGATATTGCACATTCCTAGCACTTATTTAGGCATTGCTCAGGCGGCAAGAGATTATGCAATCAATTTCGCAACAACGTATGGTCCAAATAGTATAGAAGGTACGATTAGTCATTTGCCAACTGTACAACAAAATATTGGTAAAATGGAGTCGCTATTATTATCAGCTCGTCATTTCTTATGGAGTACTGCTAAAGGCTATAATCATCCAGAAAATCAACCTAAGTTATGGAATGAAACATCTGCGAGTAAAGTACTAGTAATGAATCAAGGGTTAGAAGTAGTTGATTTAGCGATGAGAATCGTTGGCGCGAAGAGTCTTGAAATGGAACGACCATTGCAACGTTATTACCGTGATATGAGAGCTGGATTACACAATCCACCTATGGAGGATGCCGCTTATACTAACATAGCTAAATCTGTGTGCAATTTATTTTAAATAGTGTAAATAAGGTAAGTATAAGAGAATGGGAAAAAATAATAGTATGAAGTAGTAGTTGATCGAACAGAGAAGATGCTTAAATCAAGCTTTTCTCAGTAGCGATGAGCTTTGCGGGGGGAGTGGAACAACAATTTTAAAATAATGTGTTCCACTCTTTTTTAATTTATAAATAATTTAAAATTTTATTGTAAAACGTCGCATTGTAGGATATAATTTTGTTGAAATTGATAATCGTTTTCAACAGGAGGATGTTATGAAGAAATTAATTTTACCATTACTAGTTCTAATCATCGTTTTAGCTGCATGTGGTAATAACGGTGGTTCGGGTAAATCTGATTCAAAAGAAGAAACAAAATCATATAAATTAGATAGTGGAAAGACGATAGATATTCCTAAAGATCCTAAACGTATTGCTGTCGTTGCACCTACATTTGCAGGTGGTTTACATAAATTAGGCGCGAATATTGTTGCGGTTAACAATCAAGTTGATCAAAGCCCAATTTTAAAAGAGAAATTTAAAGATACAACAAAAATTGGTGAAGCTGACGTTGAAAAAGTGGCTAAGAAAAAACCAGATTTAATTATTGTTTACTCTACAGATAAAAATATCAAAAAATATGAAAAAATCGCACCAACGATTGTTGTTGATTATGGTAAACACAAATACCTTGAACAACAAGAAATGTTAGGTAAGATTATGGGTAAAGAAGACGAAGTTAAAAAATGGGAAGAAAAATGGAAGAAACAAACTGAAAAAGATGGCAAAGAAATCAAAGATGCAATTGGTAAGGACGCAACAGTTTCTATCTTAGATGAATTTGACAAGAAAGTTTACACTTACGGCGACAACTGGGGGCGTGGTGGAGAAGTATTATATCAAGCATTTGGTTTGAATATGCCTAAAGGCCAACAAGATTTAGTTAAAAAAGAAGGTTGGGCTGAAGTCAGTCAAGAAAAAATTGAAGACGTAGCTGGTGACTATATCGTCTCAACAGGAGAAGGTAAATCTAAACCAAGTTATGAGACAACAAACATCTGGAAAAACTTGCCAGCAGTTAAAAATGGTAACGTGATTGAAGTTAAGGCTGAAACATATTGGTATAATGACCCTTACACACTTGACTTTATGCGAAAAGATTTAAAAGACAAATTAATTGAAGCTAGTAAATAATAGAATATAGAGACGACGATCAATTTTTTATGATATTTTAAGAGCCTGGGACATCAATCAATGTTTTAGGCTCTTAAAATATATTGGCAGTCGTTGACTAACATAACAGTGCACTTGCAACAAGCTTCTTTTAATTTTAGGCAACCTTACTGAAAGGGCCCAACACAAAGCATTTCATCAAGAAAGTCTACAAGCTAAGCAAGTTGAGAGCGGAACAACAAAATAAATTTTTGGGAAAATATCATTTCTGTCCCGCTTTATTTACTATTTACATAATAATGGGAGGAATCACTTTGACTAAAGTATATTTTAACCACGATGGTGGTGTAGATGATTTAATATCTTTATTTTTATTATTACAAATGGAAGATATTGATTTAGTTGGTGTAAGTACAATAGGAGCAGATTGCTATTTAGAACCGTCTGTTAGTGCTTCATGTAAAATTATTAATCGATTTTCTAATGCATCATTACAAGTTGCGCCATCATATGAACGTGGTGCCAATCCTTTTCCGAAAGAGTGGAGAATGCATGCATTCTTTATGGATGCATTGCCGATATTGAATGAATAAACGACGAATCAACAATCTGGCATGAGCAACCTAGAAGCGTATGAGGATATTATACGCGTATTGAGCGAGTCAACAGAAAAGATAACACTATTGTTTACGGGACCATTAACAGATTTGGCTAAAGCACTTAAAATTGATCCAAGCATTCAGAAGAATATTGATAAATTAGTATGGATGGGAGGGACTTTTCTTGAAAAAGGCAATGTGGAAGAGCCAGAACATGATGGTACAGCTGAATGGAACGCATTTTGGGATCCAGAGGCGGTAAAAGTAGTATTTGATAGTGACATTGCTATAGATATGGTGGCTTTAGAAAGCACGAATCAAGTGCCATTAACATTAGATATTCGACAAATGTGGGCAAACGAACGTCATTATTCAGGCGTTGATTTTCTAGGCGTTAGTTATGCGGCAGTCCCACCTTTGACTCATTTTATAACTAATTCAACTTACTTTTTATGGGATGTCCTAACCACTGCTTATGTTGGTAATCCTGAATTGGTTCAATCAATAACAAAGCATGTTGATGTTGAACATCAAGGACCAAGTCAAGGGCGTACATATGTGACAGAAAAAGGTCGTCCTGTCCAAGTTGTTACGAGTGTAAATCATGATGACTTCTTTAAATATATTACGCAGTTAGCTAAAAAAGTAGATTCTCCTTCATAAATGTAAACTTTTTATTTTATAAAGTTTACATTAGTGGTATAATCATCTTCGTAGAAGGAGGATACAACATGAATACAAGAAATTTAGTTTACACAGCTTTAATGACAGCGATTATTTGTGTTTTAGGATTGGTTCCGGGCATTCCGCTTCCGATTATGCCAGTACCTATCGTATTACAAAATATTGGTATATTTTTAGCAGGTATGATATTAGGTAAAAAATATGGGACACTCAGTGTCATAGTCTTTTTACTATTAGCTGCTGCAGGTTTACCAGTTCTTTCAGGTGGACGTGGAGGAATCGGCGTATTTGCAGGACCATCAGCAGGATTCTTATTCTTATATCCGGTTGTTGCGTTTGGTATTGGTTTTGTAAGAGATCAATATTTTAATAAAATCAATTTTGCCGTATTATTTGTTACTACATTAGTAATTGGTGTTTTATTTTTAGATATCGTCGGTACAATTATTATGGGCTTCATTATACATATTCCAGTAAGTAAAGCCTTCTTATTGTCATTTACTTTTATGCCAGGAGATATCATTAAAGCCATCATTGCAAGTTTAATTGGCGTAACACTTTTAAATCATTCACGCTTCAAAAGTTTGATACAATAAGTCTAACAAATGAACGAGGCAGGTGGATGTAGTGATGTCGAATATATCAATCCGAAACATTGCTCAAGAGGGGCATCTATATCATGAAGATGAACGAATAATGATTTACTTAACACCTTCACAACCTTTGAAATATGATACAAATAAGTGGGTGTATAAAGAAATGCCAACTATAGAACAGTGGCATAAAGATATGACTACACAGTATGAATTGCATGAGCAACAGCATTCGAATCATTTAGCGTTTACTTTTCCAGAGAATGAAAGATTGGAAGAAGTATGGAAAAATGCAATTGAAAAAGAAGGATTTCAACTAGGTTTACTTGAATTCTATATTATAGAAGGTAATGAATTAACACGCTTACCTAGTCGAAAAGATGTTGTGATTGAAGAGGTAAATGAAAGCAATATGGAAGATTATTTGAATATTTATTATTCATTTGCCTTGCCTTATGGTAAGCCGTTTGCGATTGAGAGTGTCAATGATACGAGACGGACAATTCAGCATAAAAAAGATAACATATGCCGACTAATAGCCTACGTTGACAAAGCACCTGTAGGTACTGTTGATGTGATTGAAACTGAGGAAACTATCGAAATTGATAGTTTTGGTGTTATGGAAAACTATCGAAGACAGGGTGTTGGATCAACTTTGCAAGCACATATAGGCAGCATAGCAAATGAACGTCCAGTTATACTCGTAGCTGATGGAGAAGATACAGCCAAAGATATGTACACGAAACAAGGTTACACGTATCAAAGCTTTGTGTATCATATCATCAAAGAAGATGTAAAATAAAAAGGCCACTGACGCATTTGGAAGATTAATCCAATGTGTCAGTGGCTTTAATACGTTCTGGATGACTATAAACATTAAAGTTGCCATCTCTAATAAAACCAATTGCAGTTATATTTAAATCATTAGCTAACGTAATCGCTAACGTAGTAGGTGCAGATTTGGATAAAATGACGCCTACACCTATTTTAGCCGCCTTTAATAATATTTCCGATGAAATACGCCCACTAAAAATAAGGACCTTATTTCTGACAGGTATATGTCTTTCAAGACAAAATCCGTAAAGCTTATCGAGCGCATTGTGACGGCCGATATCTTGTCTATGTTCAAAAAATTCATCACCATCACTAATGGCAGCATTATGCAAACCACCTGTTTGTTTAAACAATGTACTAGCGGATTGTAGCCCAGTCATCATATTGAGCACTTGTTTCGGCGTTAATGTAATTTTGGACATTGAGGTTTTAGCGATAGCTGCATCATTGTGAAAGTAAAATTCTCTACTTTTTCCGCAACATGATGCAATCATACGTTTAGTTGAATACTCAAAACGGTCGCCTAAATCTTTAGTTAACTCTACATGTGCGAAACCTTTACTATCATCTATTTGCAAAGCGCGTATTTCTTCTTTTTTATAAATAGCTCCCTCAGAAGCTAAAAATCCCACTACAAGTTCTTCCATATGTGTTGGACTACAAATGACAGTAGCAAATTCTGTGCCATTAACAATAATTGTCAATGGAAATTCTGTAACATAGCTATCTGTTGTATTGATGAGTTGCCCATCTTCATAGCGGAGGATAGATTGCCCTTGTAATACATCTTTATCCATTTTTTATTTCTCCTTTAGGCATATATAACTCTATATTAAAACTTTTGAACATTATTTGAAAAGATTTAAATTACATATAAATTATTGATAGTATATTAAATATATTTAATAATATGAAGATTAGGTGAAATTTATCATTTTATACCTTTTAAAAGCTATAAATAAGCGTATAATAAGTGGTATAAAAGGAGGGGGTTGTGAAATGAAACTTAAGCATTTCATGGCAGTTATTATTACATTAGTTATTATTTTAGCAGGATGTTCAAATTCTGGTAGCAATGATAGTGGAAATAAATCATCTGACTCAAGCAAAAAAGATAGTGACAACAAACAAGAATTACAAATTTCGGCAGCAGCTAGCTTAGGTGATGTAAGTAAAGCATTAGAGAAAGAATTTAAAAAAGATCACAAAAATGTTGATGTGAGCTTTAACTATGGTGGTTCTGGTGCATTAAGACAACAAATTGAAAAAGGTGCCCCAGCTGACGTATTCATGTCTGCGAACACTAAAGATGTTGATATGCTAAAAGATAAAGACAAAGCACACGATACATACAAATATGCACATAATAAGCTTGTCTTAGTTGGAGATAAAAATAGCGACAAAACATCAGTTAAAGATTTAGAAGATAATGAAAAATTAGCAATTGGTGAAGTTAAAACAGTTCCAGCTGGTAAATATGCGAAACAATATCTAGAAGATCAAGGTTTATATAATGACGTTAAAGATCATTTAGTTTATGCCAAAGACGTTAAACAAGTATTAAATTATGTTGAAAAAGGCAATGCCGAAATGGGCTTTGTTTATGAAACAGATTTATATACTGACAACAAAAAAACAGATAAAGTAAATGAAATTAAAGAAGCAGAACTTAAAAAACCAATCACGTATGAAGCAGGTGCAACTTCAGATAAAAAGCTTGCGAAAGAGTGGATGGACTTCTTAAAATCTGACAAAGCGAAAGATATCTTAAAAGAGTATCATTTCGAAGTTTAGGAGAGTGAAGAATGCCTGAATTAACACCTTTTTGGATATCGATTCAAGTAGCCGTCATAAGTACGATTATTGTAACAGTACTAGGTATTTTTATATGTCGATTGCTTTATAAGGGAAAAGGGCATCTTACTAAACTCCTTGAAAGTTTTATATTATTACCCATTGTTCTACCGCCAACGGTGCTAGGGTTTATCTTACTCATAATATTTTCTCCTAGAAGTGTTGTAGGACAATTTTTTGAAGAGGTACTACATCTTCCGGTAGTATTCACAATGACAGGTGCAGTTATTGCATCTGTCATTGTTAGTTTTCCGTTAATGTATCAACACACGATTCAAGGATTTAGAAGTATTAACCCTAAAATGTTAAATACTGCTCGTACCATGGGGGCAAGTGAAAATAAAATATTCTATCGCTTAATTTTACCGTTATCTAAACGTTCAATCATTGCGGGGATTATGATGAGTTTTGCTCGTGCAATTGGAGAATTTGGTGCAACATTAATGGTTGCAGGTTACATACCAAATAAAACGAACACGTTACCACTTGAGATATACTTTTTAGTGGAACAAGGTAGAGAAAACCAAGCTTGGTTATGGGTGCTTGTGTTAGTCGCATTTTCAATTACTGTAATAGGTGTATTGAATTTTGCTAATAAAGATAAATATAGGGAGGTAGATTAGATGTTAGAGTTAAAACTACAATATCAATTAAAGAAGACGTTTATTGATATTAACATTCATGATACTGTCCCTAAAATTTATGCAATACGAGGACCTTCAGGTATAGGTAAAACGACAGTATTGAATATGATAGCAGGTTTAAGAAAACCGGATAAAGCATATATTAAAATAAATGATAGACTTATCACTGATACTGAACATAAAGTGAACGTGAAAATCCAAGAGCGTCATATTGGTTATTTATTTCAAGATTACCAATTATTTCCGAACATGACAGTGAATAAGAATATCACTTTTATGGCTAAACCATCTGTTCATATAGATGACTTAATGGATCGTCTAAATATTCATCATTTAAGCGCGCAATATCCAGCGACGCTTTCAGGAGGCGAATCTCAACGTGTTGCATTAGCACGTACATTAAGTACGAAGCCAGATTTAATTTTATTAGATGAACCCTTTTCAAGTTTAGATGATGCGACAAGAGATGAGGGAATCAAGTTAATCAAACGTATTTTTAAAGAATGGAAGATACCTATCATCTTTGTTACACATTCTAATTTTGAAGCTGAAGTTTTAGCGGATAAAATCATAAAGATAGGGTAATAAGAGGCTGAGACATAAATAATATCATGAAGCTAT
>NZ_KV838586.1:0-78686 GCF_001838705.1 Staphylococcus sp. HMSC34C02 | reverse complement strand
ACGACGAATTTAAAAGAATTCTGTCCCACTCCCTGTTCGTTATAATAATAGAAATGGATCTTAACTAGAGAGGGCAATAAAAATGACGAGGGAACGTTATTCGAGACAAACTTTGTTTAAAGGAATAGGAGCTAACGGACAAAATAAAATCAGTCAAAAGCATGTACTTATTGTTGGTATGGGTGCATTGGGAACACATGTTGCTGAGGGGCTCGTTCGTGCAGGAATAAACACACTTACAATTGTGGATAGAGACTATATTGAATTTAGTAATTTACAGCGTCAAACATTATTTACAGAAGAGGATGCTAATAAAATGCTACCTAAGGTCGTCGCTGCTGAACGTCATTTAAAAGCATTGCGTCAAGATCTAGCACTCAATACGTTCATTACGCATGTTGATTATTATTTTTTAGATAAACATGCACAGCATGTAGATTTAATCATTGATGCTACGGATAATTTTGAGACAAGACAATTAATCAATGACTTTGCTTATAAAGAGAAAATACCTTGGATTTATGGTGGTGTCGTACAAAGCACTTATATAGAAGCTGCATTTATACCCGGACAGACACCGTGTTTCAACTGTTTAATGCCACAACTCCCAGCAATTAATTTAACGTGTGATACAGTCGGTGTTATACAACCTGCAGTCACAATGACAACGAGCTTTCAATTGCGAGATGCCCTTAAATTATTAACTGAACAATCAGTGCCTAGTAAATTAACATACGGGGATATATGGGAAGGACAACATTATACATTTGGCTTTAGTCGCATGTTTAGAAATGAATGTCCAACGTGTGGTTCAAATCCATCATTTCCTTATTTAAATCAGCAACATACATTATATGCAACATTATGTGGTAGAGATACAGTACAATATGATAATGATAATATTACCCAGGAAATGGTGCGTGAGTTTCTTAAACAACATCAACTTAATTATAGAGAAAACAAATATATGATAATGTTTGAATATAAAGGACATCGAATTGTTAGTTTTGAAGGTGGGCGGATGCTTATACATGGCACAACAAAAACGTCAGATGCCATTCATTTAATTAATCAATTATTCGGATAGGAGTGAATTTAATGCATCAACATGATCATGCGAAAGTAGACAGAACGATTCATTGTGCAGTTTTGACAGTTTCAGATACTAGAGATAAAGAAACAGATAAAGGTGGTCAACTTGTTCAAACTTTAATACAAGACATTAATGTTGAAGTCGCAAAGTCACATTATGCGATTGTCAAAGATGATAAAGAAGCGATTTATTCGCAAATCAAACAATGGTTGGCAACTGATATTGATGTCATTATTACAACAGGTGGTACTGGCATTGCGCAAAGAGATGTTACGATTGAAGCAGTTAAACCCATCTTTGATAAAGAAATAGAGGGGTTTGGAGAATTATTTAGATATTTAAGTTACACAGAAGATGTGGGCACTAAAGCTTTATTATCAAGAGCGGTTGCTGGTACAGTCGAAAATAAATTAATTTTCAGTTTACCTGGATCAACTGGCGCTGTGAAATTAGCTATTGAAAAGTTAATTAAGCCAGAATTAAATCATATGTTGCATGAATTGAATAAATAAAAAAATAGTCATGGATTTAAACTTAAATGATAGGTTTCCCTAATTGAAGTTTTGCATCCATGACTTTATTATTTAAATTGAACATAATATATGGGCTTAGAATAGCTTATCGACGATAATCACCTGATTTGCCACCTGATTTTGATTCAAGATACGTTTCACCAATGATCATGCCTTTGTCTACTGCCTTCGTCATATCATAAACGGTTAGTGCAGTCGCTGATGCGGCAGTTAATGCCTCCATTTCAACACCAGTCTTTCCTGTTGTGGAGACAATCGCAGTGATATTTAATGTATAAGACATGTTGTCATTCGTTTGCCAATCAAATTGAACATCAATACCAGTTAAAGGTAAGGGGTGGCACATAGGTATTATTGTTGATGTGTTCTTAGCGGCCATAATACCAGCAATTTGGGCCGTATTTAAAACGTTACCTTTCTTATTAGTATTTTCAATTATTTGATTATAAATTGTTTCATTAACAGTAATGCTAGAATGGGCTTGTGCAGTACGCTTCGTAACAGCTTTATTTGAAACATCAACCATTTTAGCATTACCTTGTTCATTAATATGAGTGAATTTTGACATATTAACCCTCCTGATAGGGATAGTATATCATGATTTTAAATTATAAATTGGAGATGAAATCAATGGCAGTTGAAAAAAGAAATCCTATACCAGTGAAAGAAGCAATACATCGTGTTGTCCAACAAGAGATATATTTAAATCAAATTGAAGTGAATTTAGATGAGAGTTTAGGATATATTTTAGCAGAGGATACTGTTGCGACTTATGATATACCTCGTTTTAATAAATCACCTTATGATGGGTTTGCGATACGCAGTGAAGACTCTGCAGGTGCCTATTCAGAAAACCGCAAACAATTTAAAGTAATTGACCATATAGGTGCAGGTTCAGTTTCTAGTAAAACACTTGGTCAAAACGAAGCGGTGCGTATTATGACGGGTGCTCAAATTCCAGAAGGCGCCGATGCAGTAGTGATGTTTGAACAAACAGTTGAAGACGGAGATACATTCACGATACGTAAATCATTTGAAGCAAATGAGAATGTATCGCTTAAAGGTGAAGAAACGACAACTGGAGATATTGTTTTGAAAAAGGGACAAGTCATTAACCCCGGTGCAATAGCCGTATTAGCAACGTATGGTTATACTAAAGTGCCAGTCACACGTCGTCCTAGCATTGCTGTCATTGCAACAGGTAGTGAACTATTAGATGTGAACGATGACTTGCAACCAGGAAAAATTCGCAACTCAAATGGTCCAATGATTAAAGCATTATCAGAGAAGATTGGCTTAAACGTGGAAGCATACAAAATCCAACAAGATGATTTAGAAAGTAGTATTGCTGTAGTTAAAGATGCTATGTCTAAACACGATATTGTTATAACAACTGGCGGTGTTTCTGTTGGAGACTTTGACTACCTACCAGAAATTTATAAAGCGGTTAATGCTAAAGTATTATTTAACAAAGTTGCAATGCGACCTGGTAGTGTAACAACGGTAGCTGTTGCTAATGGACAATATTTATTTGGCTTGTCAGGCAACCCATCTGCTTGCTTTACCGGTTTTGAATTATTTGTGAAACCAGCTGTTCAGCACATGATGGGCGCAACTGCATATTACCCTCAGGTTGTTAAAGCTACATTAATGGAAGATTTTACGAAAGCTAATCCATTTACACGTTTTATTCGAGCAACTGCTAATTTCTCACAAAGCGGTGCGACTGTAGTACCATCAGGGTTTAATAAATCAGGAGCAGTAGTGGCAATTGCGCATAGTAATGCAATGATTATGTTGCCAGGGGGAACAAGAGGATTTAAAGCTGGACATACAGTAAATGTTATTTTAACTGAATCTAATGTTTTTGAGACGGAAATGACCTTATGATTTTGCAAATCGTAGGCTTTAAAAATTCAGGAAAAACAACATTGATGCAACATACGATACAATTTTTAAAATCTCATGGTTACACTGTAGCAACAATCAAACATCATGGTCACATTGGTGATGATATCACGCTTCAAGAGGATCATGTAGATCATATGAAACACTTTAATGCTGGAGCAGATCAAAGCATTGTGCAAGGTGAACACTATCAACAAACGGTCACGCGTGCATATAAACAAAATCTTACTCAAATGATTGACCAATCTGTTACAATTGATTGTAATATCATTTTGGTTGAAGGATATAAAGATGAACATTATGATAAAGTAATTGTTTATCGAACAACCGAAGAATTAGAACAGCTAAAGCAATTGACATGTGTTAAATATTGTTACCATGTTCAAGATATACAAGCATTATCACATTATGATAATTGGCTATTACAATGGATAGAGCAAAGGAATTGACACTAAATGAAGCAATTTGAAATCGTTACTGAACCTATCCAAACGGAACAGTATCGAACATTTACTATAAATGAACACCAAGGTGCTGTAGTGGTCTTTACAGGGCATGTAAGAGAGTGGACCAAAGGCATTAAAACGGAATACTTAGAATACGAAGCGTATGTTCCTATGGCAGAGAAGAAATTAGCGCAAATCGGTGATGAAATTCAAGAACGTTGGCCAGGGACAATTACAACCATTGTTCACCGAATTGGGCCGCTCCAAATTTCAGATATTGCAGTATTAATTGCAGTATCATCACCACATCGTAAAGATGCATACCGTGCGAATGAGTATGCGATAGAGCGTATTAAAGAAATTGTTCCAATCTGGAAAAAAGAAATATGGGAAGATGGTGCAGAATGGCAGGGCCATCAAAGAGGTAGCCACGACCTTGCAACTAAAGGAGAGGACTAGTGTGAAGGTATTATACTTCGCTGAAATAAAAGAAATTTTGCAAACTGATAGTGAAATACTTGATATTAATGAAGCAATTGATGTTAATAATTTTAAACAAAGATTGTTTGAGAGACATCCCTCAATTCAATCTAAAAAATTTCAGGTTGCAGTAAACGAAGAATTTGTACAAGAAGAGGATATCATTCAACCAACAGATACAGTTGCATTGATTCCACCAGTAAGTGGGGGTTAACAGGAAATGAAAGCTATTATTTTAGCAGGTGGTCATTCAGAACGCTTTGGCACGGCTAAAGCGTTTGCTGAAATAGATGGACAATTATTTTATCAACGAATTGTTCAAACATTACAAGAAACAAATATGTTTAATGACATCATTATTAGCACGAATGATCAATTAGCTGATCAATTTAAACATGATCATGTCATTATAGATGACACTAAAAATAAAGATAAAGGGCCACTTGCTGGTATATATACTGTAATGGAGCAATACAATGATGAGGAATTATTCTTTGTCATTTCTGTTGATACGCCGATGGTAACTGGTAAGGCCATCAGTGCATTGTATCAGTTTTTAGTTTCTAAACTAATCGAAGATCAAATTGATATTGCTGCATATTCAGAAAATGGACGTGTCATACCAACCATTGCATTTTATCACCCGAATTGCATTGACGTTATGAAAGAAGCTTTAGATTCAGATGATTTTAGCTTACGACACGTATATAATCAAGTGACGACAGAATGTATAGATGTTACAAGCATACAACCACCTGAATATTGGTATAAGAATATTAATTATCAAGAAGATTTAGCCACATTGAAACATCAGATAAATCATTAAGGAGGGGTCATGTATGGTTGCACAAATCAAAGATAAATTAGGTCGACCTATTCGCGATTTACGTATTTCTGTAACTGATCGTTGCAATTTTAGATGTGACTATTGTATGCCTAAGGAAATCTTCGGTGATGACTACGTGTTCCTACCTAAAGATGAGTTATTAACGTTTGAAGAGATGGTGAGAATTGCGCGTGTTTATGCAGAACTTGGCGTGAAAAAATTGCGTATAACGGGTGGAGAACCATTGCTTAGACGCAATTTATATCAATTAATTGCTGAGTTAAACAACATTGATGGTATTGAAGATATCGGTATGACGACGAACGGACTCTTGTTGAAAAAGCATGGTCAAAAATTATATGATGCGGGCTTAAGACGTATTAATGTTAGCTTAGATGCTATTGATAATGAAGTGTTCCAAGCTATCAATAATCGTAATATTAAAGCTACTACTATTCTAGATCAAATTGATTATGCAGTATCTATTGGTTTCCATGTTAAGGTAAACGTTGTAATCCAAAAGGGTGTAAACGATGATCAAATCATCCCAATGGTCGATTACTTTAAAGATAAAGATGTTGAAATTAGATTTATCGAGTTCATGGATGTTGGTAATGATAATGGTTGGGACTTCAGTAAAGTTGTGACCAAAAATGAAATGCTAGATATGATTGAAGCGCATTTTGATATTGAACCAGTCCCTCCTAAATATTTTGGGGAAGTCGCAAAGTACTATAGACATAAAGATAATGGTGCTCAATTTGGTTTAATCACAAGTGTCTCAGCTTCATTTTGTTCTACGTGTACGAGAGCACGTTTATCATCGGATGGTAAATTTTATGGGTGCCTATTTAGTACTGTTGAAGGCTTTGATATTAAATCATTTATTCGTTCAGGTGTTACGGATGATGAATTAAGAGAACAATTAATAAGCTTATGGAACATTCGTGACGATCGATATTCAGATGAACGTACTGAACAAACCGTTAAAAATCGTCAACGCAAGAAAATTAATATGAACTACATTGGTGGTTAAATTAAGAATGGGAGTGGCGCAGAATTTAAAAAGAATTCTGTTTCGCTCCCGTTCTTTTAGAATATAAATTCAATTAACAGTTTTCATTTAAAGTAAATCATTATTTAATATAATACCTATGATTAAAGTATAGGAATGTCATAATAGCACTGAGTATATGTATAACTGATTTTGTATTAAACACTAATCAGAAAACAAATAAAATTTGTAATAGATTAAATTGTGTATGTGTTATATAATTTTGTTAAGGAAAATTAATTTTTTAAAGCAATAATTACATCTTAGAATCAACATTGGAGGTCTTTAATTATGGCAACAGAAAAAGTACAACGCTTTATTGCAGCAGAGAGAGAATTAAGCCAATTAAAACATTGGTTAAAATCATCGTATAAAATTTCCATTGAGGAATTTGTAGTTTTATTTAAAGTTTATGAAGGTAAAAAAATTAGCGGTAAAGAATTACGCGATACGTTGCATTTTGAAATGTTATGGGATACAAGCAAAATTGACGTGATTATACGTAAAATTTATAAGAAAGAATTGATTTCTAAATTACGCTCTGAAACAGATGAGCGACAAGTTTTTTATTTCTTCAACGCAACACAACAGAAATTATTAGATAAAATGAAATCTGAAATCGAAGCAATTAGTATTGCTAATTAATAGATTATAATAAGCGCTAGGAAACGTTTTAATGATTTCCTAGCGCTTTATATTTATTGATATTGTATTTTGACTTTTCTACCATGAACAAAAAAGTAAAGTACAATGCTAAGTGCAGCGACAATAGCCATAATAATATAAACTTCTGTATAGCTAATGAAACCTGTAAATAAACCTAATAAAGATGGTCCGAATCCAATACCTATATCTAAACCAATAAAGTAGGTTGATGTTGCGATACCATATTTACTCGTAGGTGACACTTTAATGGCAATTGCTTGCATTGATGACGATAAATTGCCATAGCCAATACCTAGAAAGACACCAGCAAGTAATAACATCCAGCCATTATAACTGAATACTAATAAGACAAAGGTAATGATTAGAGCGATAAATGCTGGATAAACAACAACATTTTCAGTACGTGCATCAATCATACGTCCTGCAATTGGACGTGTAATTAAAGAAGCGATGGCATAACAAATAAAGAAATAACTGGATGCTTCTAATAAATGACGTTGCTCTGCAAAGAATTTTAGGAAAGTGAGTATGGAAGCATAGTTTAATGCAATAACCATCATAACAATAGATACAGGTACTGCTTCTTTAGCAATAAAGTTGTGAATGTTGAAACCAGACGCTTGAGCTACTTTAGCATCCGTTTTATTATGAACGGCATCGAAATCAATTTTAATAAATAAAGAAATAATTAAACTAATAAGGCCTAACACGACACATATCGTAAATAATAAATTGATAGAAAATGATTTTAATAATAAGATGCCGAAGAAAGGACCTATAGCTGTTCCAAGTACTAAACTCAGAGAAAATAAGCTAATACCTTCACTCTTACGTTCAACTGGTGTAACATGTGCAGCTATCGTGCCAGTTGCTGTAGTCGCAATAGCCGTTGCAATGCCATTTATTAAACGTACGAACATTAAAAATGTAATTGATCCGGGTATAAAATAAAGTAATTGTGTTATAAGAAGCAATAGTAATCCAGTGATTAATATTTTTTTAGGACCAAATTTATTAACATATTTACCAGTACCAAATCTTCCTATTAAAGAACCGATAATAAACAATCCTACTACGAGTCCGGCTAGACTATCTGAGGCATGATAAGTTGTCTTACTATAGTCAGCAATAATGACTAATAAAAGATACATGCATAAATACACGAAAAAGTTGATTGAGAAATTAACTGTAAAGCTTTTCGTGAAGATGGGTTGTTTTGCATTTATGTTTTGTGTCATTCTGCTTCCTCCTCTGCCAACGCAAGATGAAGTTTATTCATTACTGTTATGACACTTTCAAGATCTTCCTTTGATAATCCAGCATGCTTAATAAGCGCTTGTTGAACTGGTAGAATCTCACGATAAACTTCTTCGTATAGTGCCTGTCCTTTATCAGAGAGACTTAATAATTTCTCACGTTTATCTTGCTTACTTGGTTTTATAACTAGCAATTCTTTCTCAGACAAAATTTTAATAATCTTACGTGTCGTAGGTTTCTCTATAAAACGACGTTTAGAAATATGAACTAGTGTCGTCGGAGAAGTACTGGCAATATCTCTTAATATTAACCATTGCCCAGGGTGTAAATCGAATCGATCGAGTATCGGTTGCGTCCGTTTAATATATGGGCGATATAAACCGATGAAACTGTTAAAAAATTCATTTGTTAACATAATATACTCCTTCCAAACAAGTTAGCTTTGCTAACTATTTTTTGAACAAAAATTATTATATGACTTATTTAAAAAAATTGCAATACTTTATTAATAAGTTGTATGAATAAAAGAAGTAATCAGATAAGAAGTTTGATAAGATAGATGCAAGTCGAATAATTAAAGGGGAATACGATCAATGGAACTAAGATTTGACCATATTATTCATTATGTTGATAACCTAAAGAACTTTAAATACCCAGGGGAAATCTTAAAAATTAGCTCGGGTGGTAAACATCATAAATTTGGAACATTTAATCGTTTATCTTATATAAATGAAAATTATATTGAATTGATAGATGTAGAAGACAAAGAAAAACTAACTAAAGAGTCAAAAACAGAAGAAGGTCGCGTTGCATTTGCGACTAAAATTGTTCAAGACCACTTCCAACAAGGTTTTAAGACAATTGCTTTAAGAACCTCAAATATAGAACAATTGAAGCAAACATTAGAAGGTCGTGGCATTGAAACAATTGGACCTATAGATATGCATAGAGAGAATAAAAAAGGTGACAAAGTAAGATGGAAACTACTGTACATTGCAGATCCTGATTACATGGTAAAACCGCCATTCTTTATTGAATGGGCAGAAAAAGAAGTTAAACACAATCAGAAATTAGAACCGCTTTTTCAAAAACAATTCAAAATCTATAAAATTATTATAGATAGTGAAAAGCGTGCAAAAACACTTTCAAAATGGCAAAAATGGTTTGATATGACTATTCTTGAAGAAGGCGATTATTACACGGATGTACAATTAACGACAGATCACATTATATACCGCATACAAGATGCGAAAACGTCGGGGTATAATACAGTCGTATTTAAAGATAGCGAAACGACTGCACCGTACTCAATTATTACAAAAGGTGCTAAATATCGCTTTGAACCAGAAGATTAATATAGGTAAATATAAGTACTATGTGCAATCAATCCGATGTGCACGATTGAAAGTATTAAAGAGAGTATACTGAGGTATGCAGTTATTTTTGACGTTTGTAATAATAAGAAAAAGATAGTAAGTACAAACGACAATCCAACGAACATTACTCTTAAACTAAAATATGAAATAGTTAAAGGTTGAGTCATCGTAACAACAATAGCTATCAAGTTTAAAATAACAAATAGTATTAATATTAAATTTCGCATAATAACCCTCTTTTTAAGAAATATTAGTATTTTAAGTCTATACAGTATATCAAAAATTTAAAATCATGAAATAATATTTGAATCGGACGGCGAGTTTGTCGACACTCAAATCATGACATTGTATAATTATAATTAATGTAAAGAAAAAGGAGTTTTTATAGCATGGAAAAGATGAATATCACTAACCAAGAGCATGATGCGTTTGTGAAAGCTCATCCTAATGGCGATTTGCTGCAACTAACGAAATGGGCAGAAACAAAACGACTAACAGGATGGTATTCAAAGCGTGTGGCAGTGGGCGAAGATGGTGAAATTAAAGGTGTAGGTCAATTATTATTTAAGAAGATACCTAAACTACCATTCACGCTATGTTATGTTTCTCGTGGATTCGTAACAGATTATAGTGATAAAGCTGCCTTGGAACAGTTATTAGCCGAAACTAAAAAAGTAGCTAAAGCAGAAAAAGCCTATGCTATTAAAATTGATCCAGATGTTGAAGTCGATAAAGGTATAGATGCACTTAAAAATTTAAATGCATTAGGATTTAAACATAAAGGGTTTAAAGAAGGTTTATCTAAAGACTACATTCAACCACGAATGACAATGATCACGCCAATTGATAAAACAGATGAAGAAATAATCCAAAGTTTTGATCGACGAAATCGTTCAAAAGTACGTCTTGCTCTAAAACGAGGTACGAAAGTAGAACGTTCAAATCGTGAAGGACTTAAAACTTTTGCGGAATTAATGAAGGTAACAGGAGAACGTGATGGCTTTTTAACAAGAGATATAAGTTATTTCCAAAATATTTATGACTCTCTGCATGAAGATGGAGATGCTGAATTATTCCTTGTTAAGTTGGAACCAAAGCCTGTCTTAGAGGACATTGATAAAGAACTTCAAGAACTGGACAACGAAAAAGCACAACTACAAGACAAATATGAAAGAAAGCAAGATAAAAAGACGCAGAATAAACTCAATGATGTCGAAGCTAAAATTCAAAAATCTATTGAAAGAAAAGACGATATGACTGACTTATTAGCAAAACATCCTAATGGAATTTATTTATCTGGTGCATTGTTAATGTTTGCAGGATCAAAATCATATTATTTATATGGTGCGTCATCGAATGATTACCGTGACTTCTTACCTAACCATCATATGCAATTTGAAATGATGAAATTTGCACGTGAACATGGTGCGACAACTTATGACTTTGGAGGAACGGATAATAACCCAGATAAAGATTCTGAACATTATGGTCTTTGGGCGTTTAAACGTGTATGGGGTACGTATCTAAGTGAAAAAATAGGTGAATTTGATTATGTATTAAATCAACCACTTTATCAATTAATTGAACAAGTTAAACCACGTTTAACTAAAGCTAAAATTAAAATTTCTCGTAAATTAAAAGGTAAATAGTTTATTTATTATTAGAATTTAATCTGAACGATTACACAACTAATATTGTGACGTTCAGATTTTTTTAGGATAATAGGGATGGCTAAAATGGATGAATGGATGATTTTTTAAGATATAAGAATGGGGGAAAACCAGAAGTGATTAAGAAAATGCTAACGTTCTCGTTAGGAAATAAATTTGCAATATTCTTGATGGTTGTATTAGTTATCCTAGGAGGTGTATATGCTAGTGCTAAATTAAAACTCGAGTTACTGCCAGATGTTGAAAATCCAGTCATATCTGTACAAACCACAATGCCGGGTGCGACACCTCAAACAACCCAAGATGAGATCAGTTCCAAAATTGATGACCAAGTGCGCTCACTCGCATATGTAAAAAGTGTGAAAACGCAGTCAATACAAAATGCCTCTATAGTAACCGTTGAATATGACAATGATACGGATATGGATAAAGCGGAAGAAGTCTTAAAGAAAGAAATAGATAAGTTAGACTTCAAAGACGGTGTAAGTGAACCAGAATTAACACGAAATTCTATGGATGCATTCCCAATCGTAGCGTATTCATTTACTAATAAAAATAATGATCTCAAAGCGACGACAAAAGAAATTAATACACAACTTATCCCTAAATTACAAACCGTTGATGGCGTACAAAATGCGCAACTTAATGGTCAAACTACAAGACAAGTAACATTAAAATTTAAACAAAATAAACTAGATGAAGCTGGATTAACAGCTGATGACGTAGAGAATTACATCAAAACAGCAACACGTGAAACACCTCTAGGATTATTTCAATTTGGCAAAAATGAAAAATCAATCGTCATTGATGGTCAATTCAAATCCGTCAATGCTCTTAAAAACTTAGAAATCCCATTAACAATAAGCGGTCAAAGCCAAGCAAGTAGTAGTGATGACCAATCTGGTAATGAGATGCGTAGCACTGGAGACAGCGCATCATCGTCAAGCGCTCAATCTCAAATGAACAATCAATCTCAAGCGTCTAGTGGTGAAATGCCAAGCATACCGTTAAGTGACTTAGCAAACATTACTGTTGGAGATGAACGTGAATCAATTTCTAAGACGAACGGGAAAGATGCGGTCAATGTCCAAATTATGAAGGCACAAGATGCTAATACGGTTCAAGTTGCTAAAGATGCACAAAAGAAAATTGATGACTTTGTGAAAAACAATGATGACATTAAAGCGACTAAGACTATGGATACTGCTAAGCCAATCGAAGATTCACTTTATACTATGGTCGAAAAAGCAGCATTAGGAACTATTGTCGCAATTATTGTTATCCTATTATTCTTGAGAAATATTAGAACAACGGCTATATCAATAGTTTCTATACCGCTTTCTATTTTAATCGCACTCATTGCATTAAAATTAAGCGATGTATCTTTAAATATTTTGACGCTAGGTGCATTAACAATCGCAATTGGTCGTGTGATAGATGACTCAATCGTTGTTGTTGAAAATATTTATCGACGATTGTCAGATCCAAAAGAAGCATTGTCTGGAGACCATTTAGTAATCAGTGCAACGAGAGAAGTTTTTAAACCTATTTTATCTTCTACAATTGTTACGATAATCGTATTCTTACCACTTGCATTTGTATCAGGCTTAGTAGGTGAAATGTTTAGACCTTTCGCTTTAGCAATCGCCTTTAGTTTGTTAGCATCATTACTTGTATCTATTACTGTGGTACCTGCATTAGCTTCTACATTTTTCAAAAAAGGAATTAAGTTAAAGGCGCATTCGAATAGTCAAAATGAAGAAAGTCGTGGCGTCATAAGTAGGGGCTACCGTAAAATCCTTGGCTGGTCTTTAAATCATAAGTGGATTGTTTTAATTATTAGTGTTGTTATCCTAATTGGAAGCATTGCACTAGGCGGCTCAAAATTAGGTACAAGCTATATTTCGACTGGTGACGATAAATTCCTAGCTGTAACTTATACACCTAAACCTGGTGAAACTGAAAAAGCTGTGTTGAATCATGCAAAACAAGCGCAAGCCTATTTGCAATCGAAAGATAAAGTGAAAACTGTGCAATATTCTGTGGGAGGACCTTCGCCTGCAGATCCAACTGGTAGCACGAATAGTATGGCGATTATGGTTGAATATGATAAAGACACACCTGACTTTGAAGAAGAACCTGATAAAGTGATTTCACATTTATCTAAGATGAATCAACCTGGTGAATGGAAAAATCAAGACATGGGTACTGGTTCTGGAAATGATTCGGTTGAAGTTACTGTAAAAGGACCTTCAACGAATGCAATCAAAGATACCGTTGCCAAAGTAGAGAAAGAAATGAAATCTGTTAGCGGTATAACTAATGTAAAATCAGATTTATCGCAAACGTATGATCAATATGAAATTAAAGTTGATCAAAATAAAGCAACTGAAAAAGGTATCTCAGCTGGTCAACTAGCATTGAATTTAAATGAGAATTTACCAGAAAAAACGATTACCACAGTTAAAGAAAATGGTAATAAAGTAGACGTCAAAGTTAAACAAAACAAACAGACAGATTGGTCTAAAGATAAATTGAAGAATATGGAATTAAAATCACCAACTGGTGAAACAGTTCAACTGAAAGAAATCGCGAACCTTGAGCGTACAACAACACCAAGTAAACTCGTGCAAGAAGACGGAGATTATGCAACAACAGTATCTGGTAAAATCACAGATTCTGACGTTGGTGGCGTTTCAAGTAAAGTCATGAATAAAATTAATAAGATAGACAAACCAGATAACGTTAAAATCAACGTTGGTGGTGCAACAGATGATATTAATCAAGCAATAAGCCAATTGGCATTTGCGATGTTAGTAGCTATCGTCATTGTTTATCTCGTATTAGTTATCACATTTAAAGGTGGCTTAGCGCCATTCACAATACTGTTCTCACTACCATTTACAGTTATCGGTGTCGTATTAGCATTACTCATTACGGGTGAAACAATTTCAGTGCCAAGTTTAATAGGTATGTTAATGTTAATAGGTATCGTTGTAACCAATGCTATTGTGTTAATAGATCGTGTGATTACAAATGAGCAAGAAGGTATGTCTATGAAAGAAGCATTGCTAGAAGCGGGAAGTACGCGTATTAGACCAATTCTGATGACAGCCATTGCCACTATTGGCGCATTGTTACCATTATTATTTGGTCAAGACAGTTCAATATTAATATCAAAAGGTATGGCAGCAACTGTTATTGGAGGATTAATTTCGTCTACACTGCTTACTTTAATTGTAGTACCTGTCATCTATGAAATCCTCTTCACTTTAAAAAATAAAATAACACGTAAATAAAACATATAGCCAACTACTGCTAATATGTAAAAAGAAGCCTAAGACATTGATTGATGCCTTAGGCTTCTTTTAATCTTATAAAGAATGGTTTAGTACATTACAAAAATTAAAATGATATAAATTACAAATAAAATAACTGATAGGATATTCAGAATTGAAATAGCTTTAGCATCATGTTTTAAAGCTTTGAATGCAGTTACTTCAACATTACCGACAAGAAGGGCTAATACAACAAAGACCCACCAGTTTTCAGCTGGAAATTGTAGTGTTGTTAAGGCTAATACAAATAGTAATAACACACCCATGATAATGCGTAAAATACGAATAAATATAGAATGCATTTTGAAAATACTTATATAACTAACAATGAGATATAAAACGGGTAATAATAATAAGTAGAGTTTCACCTGTTGTCTTCCTTTCTAATTACAACTTATATGATTTGTCTGAAAATAATATACAATTTATTACAAATTGGCAATTACTTAATGGATTGGAAAGGTGCCCAAGTATGACTATTCTTAGTTTAGATGATTACTACAGAAAGCGCTAGGGCAACAAATTAATCCTAAATTGGTCTAAATCAAGACAATCGTTATTTCTGACGTAATTTAGCACGTATGTCAGCAATTTGTAATTCGATGTCTTCTAATTGCTTAACGAGAGGATCTATCGTTTGATTTAGAGATTCTCGCTTCTCGAGGTCATTTTGTAATCGAATATAATCATATTTTAATTCATCTAATTGTGATTCTAAATCCATTAGTCTCAAACCCCTTTAACATCAAAATTTAATAATCACATTGAATTATAGCATGAAACAAGACACTTCTAAAAATGATGTAAATTATGTTAAAGTATTTAACTGTAATAAAATGTTTTAGTAGAAGGAAGGAACTACCGTGACAGAGCAGTTTATAATGATCATTCTTTTAATCGCGCTAGGATATCTATTGAAACGTATAAACTTTTTGAAAGCAGCAGATAGTCAAGTGTTATCAACGCTAGTACTTAATGTCACACTACCTTCTTTAGTTATTGTTAATCTTAACAGTGCAGCATTAGATTTTTCATTTTCAATATTACCTATCATGATGATTGCATATGGTGTGCTTGCTAAGATAACTGTTTTATGGCTATTTAACAGACATAATAACCATATAAAAGGTACAGTAGGGATGATGACTGCATCACTTAACATTGGATTATTTGCTTATCCGCTTGTTGATACAATCTGGCCAAAGAACGGTATGATTTATTTTGGTATGGCTGATATAGGTGGCGCAATTATTATGTTTGGCGTAACTTATTTTGTTGGTAGCTATTTTAGTCAAGGCGGAGATCAGTTCGATTTTAAATATCTAGGTAAGAAACTGATTACATCCGTTCCGCTTGTCACATATATCATTATGTTTACTTTGAACATGCTAAATATTCATTTACCAAAGGTGTCAATTGATTTTTTCACAATTATCTCTAAAGCGAACATGCCACTTTCAATGATTTTATTAGGTGTTATGCTTAACTTCAAGATAGAACGCCATTTCTTACCCATTGCGATTAAATATTTATTAGCACATTATGGTTTAGGCTTAATAGCCGGACTACTCGTTCATTTCTTATTACCTGTTTCAGATGAAATGATTAAGACGACATTGCTTATTGCTTGGCTACTACCTGTAGGTGTAGCGATTATTCCATATTCTATTCAATTTAAATATAAAACATTACCTTTAGTTGGTATGGTAACGAATATTTCAATCGTTATAAGTATTACCATTCTTTATATTTATCAGGCACTATTTGTATAATAAAGTAATATAAATATGAAAAAGGGAGCGGGACAGAATTCATTTGAATTCGTCGTCCCACTCCCAGCTTGCTTAGCTTGTAGAATTTCTTGATGAAATTCTCTTTGTTGGGGCCCCGCCCGCAAGGATGACTAGAACTGAGAAAAGCTCGATTTAAGCGCCTTCTCAGTTCAGTCAGCTACTGCGAATTTGCAAACTAGCTTCATTATATTATTTATGTCCCAGCCTCTTTTTATGATTAGCATATAAAACTTACCCTTTACCACCCATGAAGGCAGGGTAGTTCGTCATACCACCATCAACGTAAATTGTAGTACCATGTATATATTTAGCTAAATCTGAAGCTAAGAATAAAGCAACATTAGCAACATCTTGTGCTTCACCTATTTCTTTAGCTGGAATCATTTCCAATGTTTCTGCGCGTGTATCTGGATCAGAAAATTTTTCCTTAGTATGTTCAGTAACGATTGCACCTGGAGAAATATTATTGATACGAATACCGTGTTGTGCATATTCCATCGACATTGTTTCCATCATTAATTTCAAACCGCCTTTACTAGCAGCATAGTTAACATAGTTAGGCCAAGGTATAGTATCATGTACACTTGATGTATTGATGATAATGCCTTTTTTATCTTCTTTTAAGAACTGATTAACAGCTTCTCTGGATCCTATAAAGGCCCCAGTCAAATTAATGTCTATCACTTTTTGCCATTCTTCAACAGACATTTTATGTGATGGAATTGGTTTTTCAAAGCCAGCATTATTAATCATAATGTCTAACGTACCAAATTCATTAACCGCAGCTTGTACTAATTGTTGTACCTCTTCTTCAACGGCTACATCCGCTTGAACTGCAATGGCTTGTCCACCAGCATCATGAATGATATGCTTGACTGCTTCAATTTCGTCTAAATGACGATCTGAGCGATAATTTAAAATGACTTTTGCTTTTGCTTTACCAAAATTCTCAGCAAACGATTTACCAATGCCACTTCCGGCACCAGTTATAATAATAACTTTGCCTTCTAAATCTGAAAACAATCTGACTCCTCCTTAGTATTAATCAAACTATTTAAGATTTCCTAGTATAAATGCGGCAATGACAATTAGAACGATACCAGACCAAATACCAATCATTTGACGTTTGTCTTTTTTCTCGCCTAATAAGAAAATACCGCCTAATGTTGATACGATAACAAGTAATTGTGATAATGAGAAACTTGTTGCAACACCAACTTTAGGTTGTGAATAGAACATGAATAAGTTACCTACAGCCCATACAACACCAGGGATTAAGTTAAGCGCAGTAGATTTAATATTGGTTTCATGTTTCATTGATAGTAAGAAACCACCAATAGCCATACCAATTGATTGGAAGAATAATGCATCCGTACCACTGACACCAAAGATATCGGCAATTACGACATATCCAACATAACCCACTGTTGAAATGATAAGTATTAACATTGCTTTCTTAAATTCTGGATCATTAGATTGACCTTCGTTCTTACCACGTAATGAGGTTAATGCGATACCTGTAACTAATAGAATCATTGCGATAATTCCTAGCGTGACTTGAACACCGGTACTCCATTCACCAAGAAAAATAGCACTAAATAATGTCGTACCAACTAATTGCATACCAGTTGATATTGGCATTGTTTTAGAAACACCGATTAAACTGATTGAACGTAATTGATTACCTTGTCCAAATGCCCATAACGCACCTGAAATTAAGCCAACGATAATGACTGTTAAATTATCAAATTCTGCTTTACCAATTAAGAGTAATATGAAACCGACAATTAGTGCACCTAATGTCGTACCTCTAATTTGGTTGTAGGGTCCGCCACCTACATAGACATTAATTAAAACAACACTCCCCCAAAATAGGGCTGGTAATAATGCGATAAGTATATCTATAAACTGCATTATACTGACACTCTCCTTATTTAATTACTTAAAAGTGCTTCCTTCCTATAACACTCGTGAACATTTTATCTGAAAAATATTCATTTTAAAATGTAAACGCTCAAATACAATCGTATTGAAAATAGAAAAGCATAGGAAAGGAACAGTGATTTCATTTAGAAATTTCGTTCTTTCCTACGCTTTCATATAAGCTTAATGATGTAATTGACTTGGATCAATTTTATATTTAGTATATTCACTTTCAATTTCAAATCCTAATTCATTAAATCGTTCAACTAAGGCAGCATTTTTACTTCGTATTTTAAAATAAACTTTATTCACTGCATAGTGTTCAAAGGCATAATGTATTGCGTACGATAGTAAATCAAATGCGATTCCTTTTAGACGATAATCAGTATGTGAACTAAAATATCTTATTTCAGCTAGCGAAGATGGACTATCGATTTGTAAATAAAGATAACCTTTAAGTAAGCCTTCACTTACAAATAGGAATAAACGATTATATTCATCTAAAGTATTTACAATTTCTTTTGGTGTTAAAGCATTATGCCTAAATGTCTGCGCATGTAATTTACTAAAAGCACGTTGAAATCCCGGCTGATATTCAATGATGTTCATTTCAGCATCTGGTTCATTAAGTGATTGATAGACGTTTAAGTAATAATCCGTAAAGTTATAATTTGCATGAATCGTCTTCATTAAAGGTTTTGAATTTTGTGTGCAATCATTATAAGAGAAGTTAAATGTTGCATTAGCAGATTGTTCATCTCTTAATGCCGAAAATAAAGAAATAAAATGTGCCTCTGTAAAATCAAAATCTGTTTTAACGAATGGTCCAATAACTTTGTACTTATCTTCTTCATATAATATTCCAGTGATGAGTGCGACAATTGAGTCATCTTCTATTAAACAGAAAACACCTGTCGTATTGATAGATGCATTGAGCAACTGTTCTACATCATCATTAGACGAATGAAGTTTATATATATAAGACGCAATTTTGTCTGATGATGCATTAATAAAAGATATGATTTGGTTCAGGTTGCTTACTTTAATAATGTCCATAGCGTACCTCCATTTCAATATCAATTTGTTAAATTAATTATAAATTTATTTATTAGTAATTGAAAGTTTGGACTATTGTCTATCGTGTTACAATTGTATTATTATCAAAAACATTAACTGAGAGATCTTTTATCGAAAGGAAAGTTCTATGAAATCATTAATTTTAGCTGAGAAGCCATCCGTAGCTAGAGATATTGCTGAAGCTATGAATATAAAAGGAAAGCGCAATGGTTATATTGAAAATGAGCATTATATTGTTACATGGGCGTTAGGACATTTAGTTACTAACGCGCAACCTGAACATTATGATAAAGCATTTAAAGAATGGAAACTTGAAGATTTACCTATTATTCCTAAACAAATGCATACGGTCGTCATTGGTAAGACGAGTAAACAATTTAAAACTGTGAAATCACTTATATTAGATAAGAATGTTAAAGAGATTGTCATCGCAACTGATGCTGGAAGAGAAGGGGAACTTGTAGCACGTCTTATATTAGATAAAGTTCATAATAAAAAGCCAATTAAACGTTTGTGGATTAGTTCTGTAACTAAGAAAGCCATACGTGATGGTTTTAAAAATTTGAAAGATGGTCGACAATTTCAACATCTTTATGAAGCAGCATTAGCTAGAAGTGAAGCGGATTGGATTGTAGGTATCAATGCTACACGTGCGCTCACAACAAAATATGATGCGCAATTATCATTAGGCCGCGTTCAAACGCCAACGATACAATTGGTCAATGCTAGACAACAAGCAATTAATCATTTTAAGTCCAAGAAATATTATACGTTGTCTAGTGAAATAGCTGGATTAACCTTCCAATTAGCAACGGATCGTCACCATATGACTAAAGAAGATGTCATGCAAATTGCAAATGAAGTTAAACATGCAGAAGGTAGCGTTGATAGCGTTGATAAGAAACTCAAAAAAAGCTATCCTAAACCACTTTATAATTTAACGGATTTGCAACAAGAAGCATATCAACGATACAAAATGGGACCTAAAGAAACACTTAATACCATTCAAAATTTATATGAGCGTCATAAAGTACTCACATATCCACGTACAGATTCTAATTATTTAACTGATGATATGGTTGATACGATTAAAGAACGATTACAAGCATTACTAGCTACTGATTATAAAGCACAAGTAAGACCCCTAATAGGACAATCATACTCACGTAAAATGCGCATTTTTAATAATCAAAAGGTGTCAGATCATCACGCGATTATTCCAACAGAAGTGCGTCCTGATATGGAACGTTTAAGCAATAGAGAAAGCAAGATATATATGATGGTGGCTGAAAGATTCTTGGAATCGTTAATGTCGCCACATGAATATGAAGCAATTAAAGTAAATGTTAGCGTTGGTAAACATACATTCGTTTTAAATGAAAAGATTACACGTCAATTAGGCTACAAAGCACTTAAAATGAGTAATAATGATGTGGTTAAGGGTGCTTCTTTTAAAAAGGGAGAAAGTTATTATCTTAACAATATCAAGGTTAATGAACATGAAACAACGCCTCCAGAATACTTTAATGAAGGTTCACTGTTAAAAGCGATGGAGAATCCGCAAAACTATATTCAACTTAAAGAGAAGAAACACGCTAATACATTGAAGCAAACTGGTGGGATTGGCACAGTTGCGACGCGTGCTGATATCATCGAGAAGCTATTTAATATCAATGCCATTGAATCTAGAGATGGCAAGATTAAAGTTACACCTAAAGGAAAACAAATTCTAGAGCTTGCGCCACAAGAATTAACATCTCCATTGTTGACGGCTGAGTGGGAAGAGAAGTTAATGCAAATTGAAAAAGGTAAGTACAATTCACGACGCTTTATTGACGAAATGAAGTCATTTACGCAAGCTATTGTAAATAATATTAAAAGCAGTGAGCAAAAATACAAGCATGATAATTTAACGACAACAGAATGTCCTACCTGTGGGAAATTTATGATTAAAGTTAAAACTAAAAATGGACAAATGTTAGTGTGCCAAGATCCTGCTTGCAAAACTAAAAAGAACGTACAACGCAAAACCAATGCACGTTGTCCAAATTGTAAAAAGAAAATGACATTATTTGGTAGAGGGAAGGATGCAGTATATCGATGTGTTTGTGGTCATACAGAAACGCAAGAACAAATGGATAAAAGGTTCAAAAATAAAACGAGTGGCAAAGTATCTAAAAAAGAAATGAAAAAATATATGAATAAAGAGGAGTCACTTGAGAATAACCCGTTTAAAGATGCACTGAAAAATCTAAAATTATAGTTTAAAATCGAACTTAATTAAGTTAAATATCGGAAAAGTTCGTTTTTAGTATTGTGTTTTTCGGCAAGTAATATTAAAATATTAAAGTATTTCAATTAAAGGAGTTTAAAGCCGTGAAAAAATACTTTCAATTCGACGAGTATGATACTAACTATAAGAAAGAGATCATCGGTGGTATCACAACTTTCTTATCAATGGCATACATTTTAGCTGTAAATCCTCAAGTATTAAGTTTAGCAGGTGTTAAAGGTGTATCAGGCGACATGAAAATGGATCAAGGTGCTATTTTTGTGGCAACAGCTTTAGCAGCATTTGTGGGTTCTTTATTTATGGGACTGATTGCGAAATATCCGATTGCACTTGCACCAGGGATGGGACTTAATGCATTCTTCGCATTTACGGTAGTATTAACGATGGGTATTCCTTGGCAAATAGGTTTAACAGGGGTACTATTCTCAGGAATATTCTTTGCAATTCTAACTGCAACCGGTCTTCGAGAAATAATTATTAATGCTATTCCGTATCAAATGAAAATGGCAGTATCTGCTGGGATTGGATTATTTATTACTTTTGTAGGTTTACAAAGTGCTGGTATTATTGTAAAAAATGATTCTACATTAGTTACATTAGGACATTTAACTAAAGGTCCTGTATTATTAGCAATCTTTGGTATCGCGATAACAATTATTTTATACGCTAGAAAAGTACCAGGCTCAATTTTTATTGGTATGATTATAACTGCTATCGTTGGAATGATAACAGGATTAATACATACACCTTCAGGCATAGTAGGTAAAATACCTAGCATTACACCAACATTTGGTGCAGCCTTTGAAGCATTTAAAGATCCAGGCCAATTATTTACGATTCAATTTTTAATTGTTATTTTAACATTCTTCTTTATAGACTTTTTTGATACAGCAGGAACATTGGTGGCTGTAGCAACTCAAGCGGGTATTATGAAGGAAAACAAATTACCTAGAGCAGGTAGAGCGTTATTTGCCGATTCACTCGCAACTATTGTGGGCGCGATCTTTGGTACAACAACTACAACGTCTTACATCGAATCAACGTCAGGTGTAGCGGTTGGAGCAAGAACAGGGTTTGCAAGTATAGTAACTGGATTCTGTTTCTTGTTAGCATTATTCTTCAGTCCGTTAATTGAAATTGTTACAAGTGCAGTAACAACACCTGCATTAGTAGTGGTTGGTATTTTAATGGCTGCGAATTTTGCAGAAATTAACTGGAAGAAATTTGAAGTCGCAGTGCCAGCATTTATAACAATTATTATGATGCCACTATCATATTCAATTGCAACTGGTATTGCTTGTGGATTCATATTCTATCCAATTACAATGATCATTACAAAAAAACATAAAGAAGTACATCCAATTATGTATTTCTTAATGGTACTATTCATTCTATACTTCATCTTTGTACACGGCTAAATTGTCATAAAGGGCTGTAACAAAATAATAAGATAATGCTACTTTGCAAATTAGTAGTAGTTGACTGAACTGAAAAACGCTTAAATTAAACTTTTTCAGTTCTAGTCAACCTTGAGAGCGGGACTCTAGCAAAGAGAAATTCATTATTTAATTCTACAAGTTAAGCAAGCTAGGGCGGACGATGAAATTAAAAGAATCCGTCTCACTTCTTTCCTGAGTCCGGGACATAAATAATCTAATGAAGCTATTTTGCAAATTCGCAGTAGCTGACTGAACTGAAAATGCACTTAAATCAAGCTTTTTTCAGTTCTAGTCATCCTTGCGGGGGTGGGACGACGAATTCAAAAAGAATTCTGTCCCGCTCCCGATGAAATTAAAAGAATCCGTCCCACTTCTTTCCTACGATTAGTTAAGCATTACTTAACTAGTCGTTTTAATTTATTTTTTGAATAAGATGTTAAACTGTATTTGATTGTACGTTTGGCTAATGTGGGGACATTTAATAATCGTACGATTTTTAATTCATTATCAGATAATGAATCGTTTTTAAAAGTCGATTTATACAAGCGACGACGGCAGTCTTTTGAGATTACTCATTAGGCTGCTTTTTTAGTTTGTAATAATAATCGACGACATGATTATCGTAGTTACGCTGGTCTAGGATAATATTCATCACTATCCAAAATAATGATTGTCTAGCTTTTTTATTTCCCCGCTTATTAATAGTATCCCTATAATAAGTGTTACCAGATTGATAGGGTTTGATATCAATACCTATATAAAAATAGCTGTGAAGAAATATACAGTCATAGATCTCTTCACAGCTAATCTAAGTATAGTATGTTTTAAATTACCATTTCTTGGATTGATCATCTTTATATTGTGTGTAAACGACTTTAGCATCTTTATTACGAACGTAGTTAGGTGCGTTTAAAACAACGAAAATAAAGAAAACCATTAGGAAGAATAGAATCCAATGGACAAACATACCAATAATAGGAATAAATGCGATAAAAGAACCAACAATACCTATAATAGGAATGATAGACATTGGCTTAATAGCATTTTGAGTATCTATTAATAGAATAAGGGCTAGTATAAGATATAAAAAGGCATTGACTAATAAGGGTTGCCAACCGAAGCCTAAAATAAAGCTTCCACCTAGAAATGGTATACCATAGAAAAATTCACAAATTAATAAGACGACGCTTATAATTGCAAGCGCAGTTTTAGTACCTTTCTTCAAAACATTCACCTCCGGATGTAAATAAAAGAAACAAATTCAAATTTCTACTATTATATAGAAGAAATCAAAATTCATAACAACAATTACCTATATTATAAAGTAAAAACAAAAAAAGGGAAAAAATTTACCTAAAATGGTTGATGTCCTCATCTATTTAAAGTACAATACTTAGGTATGTGTTAGACAAAGTACAAAAAGTTATAGAAAAGCCTTGATTTATCAATGTTTTTCCTGTAACATATCTAATGTTGGACTTGATGAAAGCGATGAAGCGAAAGGTTACTGACACACCCGGCCGCTTTGCCATGGCGTTGTGTGAGATAGTTTTCGTGGAGAAGTCTATCACTTAAATGTAGACGAATAAGGAGGGAAAATTATGGCAAAACAAAAAATCAGAATCAGATTAAAAGCTTACGATCACCGTGTGATTGATCAATCAGCAGAGAAAATTGTTGAAACTGCAAAACGTTCTGGTGCAGAAGTTTCTGGACCAATTCCGTTACCAACTGAAAAATCAGTTTACACAATTATCCGTGCGGTGCATAAGTACAAAGATTCACGTGAACAATTCGAACAACGTACACATAAACGTTTAATCGATATTGTTAACCCAACACCAAAAACAGTTGATGCCCTAATGGGATTAAACTTACCATCTGGTGTAGACATCGAAATTAAATTATAATAGAAAATTTTAGGAGGTGGACTTTCGATGACCAAAGGAATCTTAGGAAGAAAAATTGGGATGACACAAGTATTCGGAGAAAACGGTGAATTAATCCCAGTAACAGTAGTAGAAGCAAGTCAAAACGTAGTATTACAAAAGAAAACTGAAGAAGTAGATGGCTACAATGCTATCCAAGTAGGTTTTGAAGACAAAAAAGCATATAAAAAAGATGCTAAATCAAATAAATATGCAAATAAACCAGCTGAAGGTCACGCTAAGAAAGCAGGCACAGCACCTAAGCGCTTCATTCGTGAATTCAGAAACGTTAATGTTGATGAATACGAAGTAGGTCAAGAAGTCACAGTAGATACTTTTGAAGCAGGAGACATTATTGATGTAACTGGAACTTCAAAAGGTAAAGGTTTCCAAGGTGCAATTAAACGTCATGGCCAAGCACGTGGACCAATGGCTCACGGTTCTCATTTCCACAGAGCACCAGGTTCAGTAGGTATGGCTTCAGATGCATCAAGAGTATTCAAAGGCCAAAAAATGCCTGGACGTATGGGTGGAAACACAGTTACTGTTCAAAACTTAGAAGTAGTTCAAGTTGATACAGATAACAATGTAATTTTAGTAAAAGGTAACGTACCTGGACCAAAAAAAGGTTTCTTAGAAATCCAAACTTCAATTAAAAAAGGTAATAAATAATAAGTAGCGAAAGGAGGAAAAGCATAATGGCTAATTATGATGTTTTAAAAGTAGACGGATCTAAATCAGGTTCTGTTGAATTAAGCGATTCAGTATTCGCTATTGAACCAAATAACAGTGTTCTTTTCGAAGCAATTAATTTACAACGTGCTTCATTACGACAAGGAACTCACGCAGTTAAAAATCGTTCTGCTGTACGTGGTGGCGGACGTAAACCATGGAGACAAAAAGGTACAGGACGTGCACGTCAAGGTACTATTCGTGCCCCACAATGGCGCGGTGGTGGTATCGTATTCGGTCCAACACCAAGAAGTTATGCATACAAAATGCCTAAGAAAATGCGTCGTTTAGCATTACGTTCTGCATTATCTTTCAAAGTGAAAGAAAACAACTTCACTATCGTTGATAATTTTGGTTTTGAAGCTCCAAAAACAAAAGAATTCAAAAACGTATTAACTACACTTGAACAACCTAAAAAAGTGTTAGTAGTTACTGATAGCGAAGACGTAAACGTTGAATTATCTGCTCGTAACATCCCTGGCGTACAAGTTAGTACTGCACAAGGATTAAACGTATTAGATATCACTAGCGCTGACAGTGTTATTATTACTGAATCAGCTGCGAAAAAAGTTGAGGAGGTGCTCGGATAATGGAAGCAAGAGATGTTCTTAAGCGCCCCGTAATCACTGAAAAATCTTCTGAAGCAATGGCTGAAGATAAATACACTTTTGACGTAGATACTCGTGCTAATAAAACACAAGTTAAAATTGCAGTTGAAGAAATTTTCGACGTTAAAGTTGCAAATGTAAACATCATCAACTACAAACCTAAGAAAAAACGTATGGGCCGTTACCAAGGCTATACAAACAAAAGAAGAAAAGCGATTGTTACTTTAAAAGAAGGTTCAATTGACTTATTCAACTAAACAATAAAATAAAAGTTACCATTAAGGAGGTAAGCGACAATGGCTCTTAAAAAATATAAGCCAATTACAAATGGTCGTCGTAATATGACTAGTTTAGATTTCGCTGAAATCACGAAATCAACTCCTGAAAAGTCATTATTACAACCGCTACCGAAAAAAGCGGGTCGTAACAACCAAGGTAAATTGACAGTTCGTCACCATGGTGGAGGACACAAACGTCAATACCGTGTTATCGATTTCAAACGTAACAAAGATGGAATCACTGCAAAAGTTGATTCAATCCAATATGATCCAAACCGTTCAGCTAACATTGCTTTATTAGTATATGCTGATGGTGAAAAACGTTATATTATTGCTCCAAAAGGATTACAAGTAGGCCAAGAAGTTGAAAGTGGTGCAGATGCCGACATTAAAGTTGGTAACGCATTACCTTTACAAAACATTCCTGTTGGTACTGTAATTCACAATATCGAATTAAAACCTGGTAAAGGTGGACAATTAGCTCGTTCAGCGGGTGCAAGTTCACAAGTACTTGGTAAAGAAGGTAAATACGTATTAATCAGATTACGTTCTGGTGAAGTTCGTATGATCTTATCAACTTGCCGTGCTACAATTGGACAAGTTGGTAACTTACAACATGAATTAGTTAATGTTGGTAAAGCTGGACGTTCTAGATGGAAAGGTATCCGTCCAACAGTTCGTGGTTCAGTAATGAACCCTAACGATCACCCACACGGTGGTGGTGAAGGTCGTGCTCCAATCGGTAGACCATCTCCAATGTCACCATGGGGTAAACCAACACTTGGTAAGAAAACTCGTCGTGGTAAAAAATCATCAGACAAACTTATCGTTCGTGGACGTAAGAAAAAATAATAACAACTTATTTGGGTGTGCGGCTTAATTGCTGCACGCACACAATAAGAAGGGAGGCGCCCAAATGGCTCGTAGTATTAAAAAAGGACCTTTCGTCGATGATCATTTAATGAAAAAAGTAGAAGCTCAAGACGGAAGTGAAAAGAAACAAGTAATCAAAACATGGTCTCGTCGTTCTACAATTTTCCCAAATTTCATCGGTCATACTTTTGCAGTATACGATGGTCGTAAACATGTACCTGTTTATGTAACTGAAGATATGGTAGGTCACAAATTAGGTGAATTTGCTCCAACTCGTACATTTAAAGGACATGCTGCAGACGATAAAAAAACTAGAAGATAATAAATAGAAGTAGAGGAGGAAATCCTAATGGAAGCAAAAGCGGTTGCTAGAACAATCAGAATCGCACCTCGTAAAGTAAGATTAGTTCTTGACTTAATTAGAGGTAAAAATGCTGGAGAAGCTATTGCTATTTTAAAATTAACTAACAAAGCTTCATCACCAGTAATTGAAAAAGTATTAATGTCCGCTTTAGCAAATGCTGAACATAACTATGACATGAACACTGATGAATTAGTAGTTAAAGAAGCATATGCAAATGAAGGACCAACTTTAAAACGTTTCCGTCCACGTGCACAAGGTCGTGCAAGTGCTATCAATAAACGTACAAGCCACATTACAATCGTCGTAAGTGACGGTAAAGAAGAAGCTAAAGAAGCTTAATAACTATTTAAGGAGGGAACACTGTGGGTCAAAAAATTAATCCTATCGGACTTCGTGTCGGTATCATCCGTGACTGGGAAGCAAAATGGTATGCTGAAAAAGATTTCGCTTCACTATTACACGAAGATTTAAGAATCCGTAAATTCATTGATAACGAATTAAAAGAAGCATCAGTTTCTCACGTTGAAATCGAACGTGCTGCTAACCGTATTAACATTGCCATTCACACTGGTAAACCAGGTATGGTAATTGGTAAAGGCGGATCTGAAATTGAAAAACTTCGTAATAAATTAAACAACTTAACTGATAAAAAAGTACACATCAACGTTATCGAAATCAAGAAAATTGATATCGATGCTCGTTTAGTTGCTGAGAATATTGCACGTCAATTAGAAAACCGTGCTTCATTCCGTCGTGTACAAAAACAAGCTATTTCAAGAGCTATGAAACTTGGTGCTAAAGGTATCAAAACTCAAGTATCAGGTCGTTTAGGCGGAGCTGACATTGCTCGTGCTGAACAATATTCAGAAGGAACTGTTCCACTTCATACTTTACGTGCTGACATCGATTATGCACATGCTGAAGCAGACACTACTTACGGTAAATTAGGTGTTAAAGTATGGATTTATCGTGGTGAAGTTCTTCCTACTAAGAATACTAGTGAAGGAGGAAAATAATAATGTTACTACCAAAACGTGTTAAATATCGTCGTCAACATCGTCCTAAAACAACTGGTCGTTCTAAAGGCGGTAACTATGTAACATTTGGTGAGTATGGATTACAAGCTACTACAACATCTTGGATCACTTCTCGTCAAATCGAATCTGCTCGTATTGCTATGACACGTTACATGAAACGTGGCGGGAAAGTTTGGATTAAAATCTTCCCTCATACACCATATACTAAAAAACCTTTAGAAGTACGTATGGGTGCTGGTAAAGGTGCCGTTGAAGGCTGGATCGCTGTTGTAAAACCAGGTAGAATTTTATTCGAGGTTGCAGGCGTATCAGAAGAAGTTGCTCGTGAAGCATTACGTTTAGCAAGTCACAAACTTCCAGTAAAAACTAAGTTTGTAAAACGTGAAGAATTGGGTGGTGAAACAAATGAAAGCTAAGGAAATTAGAGACTTAACCACTTCAGAAATCGAAGAACAAATCAAATCTTCAAAAGAAGAGCTTTTTAACCTACGCTTTCAGTTAGCTACAGGTCAATTAGAGGAAACTGCACGTATTCGTACAGTTAGAAAAACGATTGCACGTCTAAAAACTGTTGCTCGTGAAAGAGAAATCGAAGAAAGTAAAGCTAATCAATAAAACATTCGAAAGAGGAGGTTACAAAAGTGAGTGAAAGAAACGATCGTAAAGTTTATGTAGGTAAAGTTGTTTCAGATAAAATGGACAAAACTATCACTGTATTAGTTGAAACTTACAAAACACACAAATTATACGGTAAACGTGTAAAATACTCTAAAAAATACAAAACTCATGATGAAAACAATTCAGCTAAATTAGGAGACATTGTTAAAATTCAAGAAACTCGTCCTTTATCAGCATCAAAACGTTTTCGTTTAGTAGAAATTGTTGAAGAGTCAGTAATTATTTAATACAAGATTAGAGATAAGGGAGGTTTAACTAATGATCCAACAAGAAACTCGTTTAAAAGTAGCAGACAACTCTGGTGCTCGTGAAGTTCTTACAATTAAAGTATTAGGTGGATCTGGTCGCAAAACAGCGAACATCGGCGATGTTATCGTATGTACTGTTAAAAATGCAACACCAGGTGGCGTTGTTAAAAAAGGTGACGTAGTCAAAGCTGTTGTCGTTAGAACTAAATCAGGCGTTCGTCGTAATGATGGTTCTTATATCAAGTTTGATGAAAATGCATGTGTCATTATTCGTGATGACAAAGGCCCACGTGGTACTCGTATCTTTGGTCCTGTTGCTCGTGAATTACGTGAAGGCAACTTCATGAAAATCGTTTCATTAGCACCAGAAGTACTTTAATTTATAAAAACCAAATCATTTAAGGAGGTGCCCACATGCATATCAAAAAAGGTGACAACGTAAAAGTTATCGCAGGTAAAGACAAAGGTAAAGAAGGTAAAGTAATCGCTACTGAACCTAAAAAAGACCGTGTCGTTGTGGAAGGTGTTAACGTAATTAAAAAACACCAAAAACCAACTCAATTAAATCCTGAAGGTGGAATCTTAGAAACAGAGGCAGCAATCCATGTTTCTAACGTACAATTATTAGACCCTAAAACAAACGAACCTACACGTGTCGGTTACAAATTTGTTGATGGTAAAAAAGTTCGTATCGCTAAAAAATCTGGCGAAGAAATCAAATCTAATAATTAATAACTAGTTGAAAGGAGGATCCACTTTGAACCGTTTAAAAGAAAGATACAATACTGAAGTTACTGAAAACTTAGTTAAAAAATTCAACTATAGTTCTGTAATGGAAGTACCAAAAATCGAAAAAATCGTTGTAAATATGGGTGTAGGTGATGCAGTTCAAAACTCTAAAGTGTTAGATAACGCTGTAGAAGAATTAGAATTAATCACTGGTCAAAAACCATTAGTAACAAAAGCTAAAAAATCAGTTGCAACATTCCGTTTACGTGAAGGTATGCCAATCGGTGCGAAAGTTACACTTCGCGGAGAAAGAATGTATGAATTCTTAGATAAATTAATCGCAGTTTCATTACCTCGTGTACGTGACTTCCAAGGTGTTTCTAAAACAGCATTCGATGGTCGTGGTAACTACACATTAGGAATTAAAGAACAATTAATTTTCCCAGAAATCGACTATGATAAAGTAAGTAAAGTAAGAGGAATGGATATTGTTATCGTAACAACTGCTAACACTGACGAGGAAGCTCGTGAATTGTTAACAAACTTCGGTATGCCATTTCGTAAATAATCTCTAAAAAGGAGGCTAATTAAGTGGCTAAAACTTCTATGGTTGCTAAGCAACAGAAAAAACAAAAATATGCAGTACGTGAATATACTCGTTGTGAACGTTGTGGTCGTCCACATTCTGTATATCGTAAATTTAAATTATGCCGTATTTGTTTCCGTGAATTAGCTTACAAAGGGCAAATCCCTGGCGTACGTAAAGCTAGCTGGTAATATATAAGAGTCTGAAAGGAGGCAACAATCAATGACAATGACAGATCCAATCGCAGATATGCTTACTCGTGTAAGAAACGCAAACATGGTGCGTCACGAGAAATTAGAATTACCTGCGTCTAACATTAAAAAACAAATTGCTGAAATCTTAAAAAGTGAAGGTTTCATTAAAAACGTAGAATACGTTGAAGATGATAAACAAGGTGTTATTCGTTTATTCTTAAAATATGGTCAAAACAATGAACGTGTTATCACAGGATTAAAACGTATTTCTAAACCAGGTTTACGTGTTTATGCTAAAGCAAACGAAGTACCTAAAGTATTAAATGGTTTAGGTATTGCATTAGTTTCAACTTCTGAAGGTGTTATCACTGACAAAGAAGCAAGAAAACGTAACGTTGGCGGAGAAATTATCGCATACGTTTGGTAATAATAAATAAGGAGGTGCCATAACATGAGTCGTGTTGGTAAGAAAATTATTGACATCCCTAGCGACGTTACAGTAACTTTTGATGGTCATACTGCTACTGTAAAAGGTCCTAAAGGTGAATTAACTAGAACATTTAACGAAAGAATGACTTTCAAACAAGAAGAAAACACTATCGAAGTTGTAAGACCTACTGAGTCTAAAGAAGATAGAACAGTTCATGGTACAACTCGTGCTTTATTAAATAATATGGTACAAGGTGTTTCTCAAGGTTTCGAAAAAACACTTGAGCTTGTTGGTGTAGGTTACCGTGCTCAAATGCAAGGTAGTGACTTAGTATTAAACGTTGGTTACTCTCACCCTGTTGAAATTAAAGCTGAAGATGGCATTACTTTCGCAGTAGAGAAAAACACAACTGTTAGAGTATCTGGTGTATCTAAAGAACAAGTTGGTGCAATCGCATCTAACATCCGTTCAGTAAGACCTCCAGAACCTTACAAAGGAAAAGGTATCCGTTACCAAGGTGAATACGTTCGCCGTAAAGAAGGTAAAACAGGTAAATAATAGATAACTCTCTTAAGAAAGGAGTAATACAATGATCAGTAAAATTGATAAAAACAAAGTGCGTTTGAAAAGACATGCTCGTGTGCGTACTAAATTATCAGGTACAGCTGAAAAACCACGTTTAAATGTATATCGTTCAAACAAACACATTTATGCACAAATTATCGATGATGTTAAAGGCGTAACTTTAGCTCAAGCTTCATCAAAAGATAAAGATATCGCAAGCGAATCAGCTTCTAAAGTAGATTTATCTACAAAAGTAGGCGAAGCAATTGCTAAAAAAGCATCAGAAAAAGGCATTAAAGAAATCGTATTTGATCGTGGCGGTTATTTATACCATGGTCGTGTAAAAGCTTTAGCAGATGCTGCTAGAGAAAGCGGATTAGAATTTTAATTTAAAGGAGGGACAAATACATGGCTCGTAGAGAAGAAGAAACGAAAGAATTTGAAGAACGCGTTGTAACAATCAATCGTGTTGCTAAAGTTGTTAAAGGTGGACGTCGTTTCCGTTTCACTGCATTAGTAGTAGTTGGAGACAAAAATGGTCGTGTAGGTTTCGGTACTGGTAAAGCTCAAGAGGTACCAGAAGCTATCAAAAAAGCTGTCGAAGCAGCTAAAAAAGATTTAGTAGTTGTTCCACGTGTTGAAGGAACTACTCCTCACACTATCACTGGTCGTTACGGTTCAGGTAGCGTATTCATGAAACCAGCTGCACCTGGTACAGGGGTAATCGCTGGTGGTCCAGTTCGTGCCGTATTAGAATTAGCAGGTATCACTGATATCTTAAGTAAATCATTAGGATCTAACACACCAATCAATATGGTTCGTGCTACTATCAATGGTTTACAAAACCTTAAAAATGCTGAAGATGTTGCTAAATTACGCGGCAAATCAGTAGAAGAATTATATAATTAAGGGGGGAAAATAGATAATGGCTAAATTACAAATTACCCTCACTCGTAGTGTTATTGGTCGTCCTGAAACACAACGTAAAACTGTTGAAGCTTTAGGTCTTAAAAAGACTAATAGTTCAGTAGTAGTTGAAGATAACCCTGCAATCCGTGGGCAAATCAACAAAGTTAGACACTTATTGACAGTAGAAGAAAAATAATTAAGGAGGTGCCTATATAATGAAATTACATGAGTTAAAAGCAGCTGAAGGTTCACGTCGTGTACGTAACCGTGTTGGCCGTGGTGCTGGTTCTGGTAATGGTAAAACTAGTGGTCGCGGACAAAAAGGTCAAAAAGCACGTTCAGGTGGTGGCGTAAGACCAGGATTTGAAGGTGGACAATTACCTTTATTCCGTCGTTTACCAAAACGTGGTTTCACTAACATTAATCGTAAAGAATATGCTATTGTTAACTTAGACCAACTTAATAAATTTGAAGATGGTACTGAAGTAACTCCAGCTTTATTAGTTGAAACTGGTGTAGTTAAGAATGAAAAATCTGGTATTAAAGTACTAGGTAACGGCTCACTTGATAAAAAATTGACAGTGAAAGCTCACAAATTCTCAGCTTCAGCAGCAGAAGCAATTGATGCAAAAGGTGGAGCACACGAGGTGATCTAATGTTTCAAACGCTTGTGAGCTTCTTTAAAACTAAAGAAGTTCGAAACAAGATTTTCTTTACCTTAGCAATGTTAATTATATTCAAAATAGGAACTTACATTCCGGCTCCAGGTGTTAACCCTGAGCCTTTTGAACAACAAGGTTCTGATCAAGGAGTCGCCGCTCTTCTTAATACGTTTGGTGGCGGAGCCTTAAAGAACTTTTCAATATTTGCTATGGGCATTATGCCCTACATCACTGCATCTATCGTAATGCAATTATTACAAATGGATATTGTTCCAAAATTCTCTGAATGGGCGAAACAAGGTGAAGTAGGTAAAAGAAAGCTTAGCAATGTAACACGTTATTTCGCTATCATTTTGGCTTTTATACAGTCAATTGGTATGGCATTCCAATTTAATAACTATTTAGGTGGTAAATTAATTATTCACCAATCTGTAATGAGTTATTTATTGATTGCCGTTGTTTTAACAGCAGGAACAGCATTTCTAATTTGGCTTGGTGACCAAATCACTCAATTTGGTGTGGGTAATGGTATTTCTATCATTATCTTTGCAGGTATCTTATCAACATTGCCGTCATCAATTATCCAATTTGTGCAACAAGCATTTGTTGGTAATGATGATACAACGTTGGCATGGTTGAAAGTGATTGGCTTAATTGTAGGATTAGTTTTACTTACAATTGGTGCGATTTATGTACTAGAAGCAAAACGTAAAATTCCTATCCAATACGCTAAAAAACAATCTGCACAAAGATTAGGATCCCAAGCAACATATCTACCTTTAAAAGTTAACTCTGCAGGGGTAATTCCAGTAATCTTTGCGATGGCATTTTTCTTATTGCCAAGAACATTAACACTGTTCTTCCCTAAAGCTGATTGGGCGCAAACTATATCTGAATATGCTAACCCTTCAAACACTTACGGCATGATTGTTTATGTAATTCTAATTATTGCATTTACGTATTTCTATGCCTTTGTTCAAGTTAATCCTGAAAAAATGGCTGACAACTTGAAGAAACAAGGTAGTTACGTTCCAGGTATCAGACCTGGCGATCAAACTAAAAAATATATTACTAAAGTACTTTATCGCTTAACTTTTGTCGGCTCTATTTTCTTAGCAGTCATTGCGATATTACCAATTCTAGCAACTAAGTTTATGAGTTTACCTCAATCGATTCAAATTGGTGGTACAAGCTTATTAATCGTAATTGGTGTAGCAATTGAAACTATGAAATCACTTGAAGCTCAAGTGAGTCAAAAAGAATATAAAGGCTTTGGTGGTAGATAATTTGTAGGAGGGCAATTTATGAATATCATTTTAATGGGTTTACCTGGCGCAGGTAAAGGTACTCAAGCGAGTGAAATTGTTAAGAAATTCCCAATACCACATATATCTACTGGTGACATGTTCAGAAAAGCGATTAAAGATGAAACAGATTTAGGAAAAGAAGCTAAATCTTACATGGATCGTGGAGAATTAGTCCCTGATGAAGTTACTGTAGGTATCGTTAAAGAAAGAATATCTGAAGACGATGCAAAAAAAGGATTCTTATTAGATGGCTTCCCAAGAACAATCGATCAAGCTGAGGCATTAAATGAAATTATGTCTGAGCTTGGTAGAAACATTGATGCGGTTATAAACATCGAAGTTCCTGAGGAAGAATTGATGAATCGTCTTACAGGTCGTCGTATCTGTGAGAAATGTGGTACGACTTATCATCTTGTATTTAATCCTCCAAAGGTTGATGGTATTTGTGATATCGATGGTGGAAAACTTTATCAACGTGAAGATGATAATCCTGAAACAGTATCTAATCGTTTAAACGTTAATGTTAAGCAGTCTAAGCCTATTTTAGAGTACTATAATGAAAAAGATGTGCTTAAAAACATTGATGGCGCGAAAGATATTGACGATGTAACCAAAGATGTCATTGATATCTTAGATCAATTAAAATAGATCAACTTAATACGGTCTAGGTTTATGTGAATTTGATTAGGTTTCTCTGGCAAGAATTAATTTTCTGAGTGTCGAATGACGATAATAATTCCCGCATTTTGTTAAACTTATTATAACTAGTCACTATATTAGATTCGTATCGTTGAAGTTGTCTATTGACGATTACCTTACTATTGTAAAAAGGGGGAAGTTAATCAATGGCGAAACAAGATGTAATTGAATTAGAAGGTACAGTATTAGATACTTTACCAAATGCTATGTTTAAAGTAGAATTAGAAAATGGTCATGAAATTTTAGCGCACGTGAGTGGTAAAATTAGAATGAATTATATTCGTATTCTACCTGGCGACAAAGTAACTGTAGAAATGTCTCCGTATGATTTATCACGCGGTAGAATTACTTATCGTTATAAATAATCGTCACTCCATAATATAGGGAGGTATAAAAATGAAAGTAAGACCATCAGTTAAACCAATTTGCGAAAAATGTAAAGTCATTAAACGTAAAGGTAAAGTAATGGTAATTTGTGACAATCCTAAGCACAAACAAAGACAAGGTTAATAAAAGAGAGGTGTAAATATATATGGCACGTATTGCAGGAGTAGATATTCCACGTGAAAAACGTATCGTTATTTCATTAACATATGTATATGGTATTGGTACTTCAACAGCTAAAAAAATCGTTGAAGAAGCTAACGTATCAGCAGACACACGTGTAAAAGATTTAACAGATGACGAATTAGGTCGTATTCGTGAAGTTGTTGACAGTTATAAAGTTGAAGGTGACTTACGTCGTGAACAAAACTTAAACATTAAACGTTTAATGGAAATTTCATCATACCGTGGTATCCGTCACCGTCGTGGTTTACCAGTTCGCGGTCAAAAAACTAAAAACAACGCACGTACGCGTAAAGGCCCAGTTAAAACTGTAGCTAACAAGAAAAAATAATAGGTAAAGGAGGCAAAATATAAATGGCACGTAAACAAGTATCTCGTAAACGTAGAGTTAAAAAGAATATTGAAAATGGTGTGGCTCACATCCGTTCAACATTCAATAATACAATCGTAACTATCACTGATGAATTTGGTAATGCTTTATCTTGGTCATCAGCTGGTGCATTAGGTTTCAAAGGATCTAAAAAATCAACTCCATTCGCAGCGCAAATGGCTTCTGAAACTGCATCAAAATCAGCAATGGAACATGGTTTAAAAACTGTTGAAGTAACAGTAAAAGGACCTGGACCAGGTCGTGAATCAGCTATCCGTGCATTACAATCAGCTGGTCTAGAAGTAACTGCAATCAGAGACGTTACTCCAGTACCACATAACGGTTGTCGTCCACCAAAACGTCGTCGCGTCTAATTTTTAATAGATTGTTATTGTTACAGGTCACTGAGCGAAACAGTTTAAAATTAAGTCGACGTAATTAAGGAGGATTTTTGTAAATGATAGAAATTGAAAAACCTAGAATTGAGACAATTGAAATTAGTGAAGATGCTAAATTCGGTAAGTTCGTTGTTGAACCACTAGAACGTGGCTACGGTACTACACTAGGAAACTCCTTACGTCGTATCCTACTATCTTCATTACCAGGTGCAGCCGTTAAGTACATTGAAATTGAAGGTGTTTTACACGAGTTCTCAGCTATAGATAATGTTGTTGAAGATGTTTCTACTATCATTATGAACATCAAAAAATTAGCACTTAAAATCTATTCTGAAGAAGATAAAACATTAGAAATCGATGTTCGAGATGAAGGCGAAGTTACTGCAAGTGACATTACTCATGATAGTGATGTGGAAGTTCTAAATCCAGAACTTAAAATCGCAACAGTGTCTAAAGGTGGACATTTAAAAATTCGTCTTGTTGCTAACAAGGGTAGAGGTTACGCATTAGCAGAACAAAATAATACTAGTGATTTACCAATCGGTGTAATTCCTGTTGATTCACTATACTCACCAGTTGAACGTGTTAACTATACAGTTGAAAATACACGTGTCGGTCAAAGTAGTGATTTTGATAAATTAACTTTAGATGTTTGGACTAATGGTTCAATCACTCCACAAGAGTCAGTATCATTAGCTGCTAAGATTTTGACTGAACATTTAAATATTTTTGTAGGTCTTACAGATGAAGCACAAAATGCTGAAATCATGATTGAAAAAGAAGAAGATCAAAAAGAAAAAGTACTTGAAATGTCTATTGAAGAATTAGACTTATCAGTACGTTCATACAACTGTTTAAAACGTGCAGGAATCAATTCAGTTCAAGAGTTAGCTGATAAATCTGAAGCTGATATGATGAAAGTTCGTAATTTAGGTCGTAAATCTCTAGAAGAAGTTAAATATAAATTAGAAGATTTAGGATTAGGATTAAGAAAAGAAGATTAATAAGTTAAAGGAGGTCAACTCATGGGTTACAGAAAATTAGGTCGTACTTCTGATCAACGTAAAGCTATGTTACGTGACTTAGCTACTTCACTTATCGTTAGTGAACGTATTGAAACTACAGAAGCTCGTGCAAAAGAAGTTCGTAGTGTTGTTGAGAAATTAATCACTTTAGGTAAAAAAGGAGATTTAGCTTCTCGTCGTAATGCTGCTAAAACATTACGTAATGTTGAAATCTTAAACGAAGATGAAACGACACAAACTGCACTTCAAAAATTATTCGGTGAAATTGCTGAACGTTATACAGAACGTCAAGGTGGTTACACTCGTATTCTTAAAGTAGGTCCTCGTCGCGGAGACGGTGCTGAATCAGTTATCATCGAATTAGTAGATTAATTCAAGATATAAATACACTAACTACTTATATGTAAAGCAAATGAGTGCAACGATAATGTTTGCCACATACAAATATTGTCTAGCTCAGAGTGCCCCATCAATTAAATAAATTTCAAAGCGTGAACTCAACTAAAATATGATGGGGTGCGCGCTTTTTTATTTTAATAGCGCATATCAGCAACCAATGATTTAAAATGTTCTTATATGATGAGATACGAACTTTTAATATTTGACTGCAAATTCACAGTAGGTGACTAAATTGAGATGGCTCAATTAAATGCTAATGACTATAGTCAACCTTAGAGAGGCGGGATATTGAATTCAATAAGAATTATATCCGGTCCTCTTTTTATATTCAGAAATGAAACAAAGTTTCATATACATGATAATCATATTCATGTAAACTATAAGAGTACAAATTTTTAGGAGGGATTCTAGTGGAGGCAAATCATACAAATATTATTGAACTTAAGCATATCGATTTTCAATATCAAGGCGATGCAGCCTTCACACTGAACGATGTATCCTTTCAAATCCCTAAAAATAAATGGACTTCTATAGTTGGTCACAATGGCTCTGGCAAATCTACAATTGCTAAACTCATTGTTGGTATTGAAACGGCTACGAATGGTACGGTATATTTTAATCAATCACCGATTATTAACGAGGAGTTTAAAAATATACGTGAACACATAGGTATTGTCTTTCAAAACCCTGAGAACCAATTTGTAGGTTCAATTGTTAAATATGATGTTGCCTTCGGTTTGGAAAATCATTCTGTTCCCACAGAAAAAATGAAAGTCATCGTTGCTCGGGCGATTAGTGATGTTGGTATGACTGATTATGCTAACTATGAGCCACATTCACTATCAGGTGGTCAAAAACAACGTGTCGCTATTGCAGGCGTGTTAGCATTAAGCCCAACCGTGATTATTTTAGATGAAGCGACGTCTATGTTGGATCCTCAAGCTAAAAAATCATTATTAAGCTTGATTCAAGATGTCAAAGCAACGAAAGATGTGACAATTATATCTATTACACATGATTTAACTGAAGCACTTGAAGGAGATCATGTGATTGTGATGAATCACGGAACAGTTTATAAAGAAGGTAGCCCTAAAGCAATTTTCAAAGATATACATATGTTACAAGAACTTGGTCTAGATTTACCTTTTTCAATGAAAATGAATCAATTGCTAGGATTTGATGATCAGTTCATAACATATGAAGGGTTGGTAGAAAAGCTATGATAATTAAGTTTAATGATGTTGCTTATACCTATCAACGAGGCACACCTTATGAGTATAATGCATTAGAACATATTAATTTAACGATTGAACAAGGAAAGTACTACGCTATTGTAGGACAAACTGGAAGTGGAAAATCAACCTTAATTCAACATTTTAATGGGTTACTAAAACCAACAAACGGTTATATAGAGCATGATCAACTGACAATTACAGCAAAGACTAAAGATAAGTGGATTAGGCCTATACGACAAAAAGTTGGCCTAGTGTTTCAATTTCCTGAATCACAATTGTTTGAGGACAATATTGAAAGAGAAATCGAGTTTGGACCTAAGAACTTTGGCATGAATGTTGAAGAAGTGAAGGAAAGAGCGTTTGATTTATTATTAGAGTTAGGTTTTCCAAGAAATGTTATGTCACTGTCACCCTTTCAAATGTCGGGGGGACAGATGCGTAAAATTGCAATTGTTTCAATTTTAGCTATGGACCCAGATGTGATTGTGTTAGATGAGCCTACAGCTGGTTTAGATCCAAAAAGTCGTCAACAAGTGATGGCGTTATTTAAAGAAATACAAATAAAGCAAAATAAAACAATCATCCTTGTGTCTCATGATATGAATGAAGTTGCAAAATACGCTGAAGAGATTATCGTGATGAATGATGGCAATATTGTTGAACAAGTGACACCTAAGGAACTGTTCAGACAAGTGAACCGATTAGAAGAATGGCATATAGCATTACCAGATGTCGTCCAATTACAACGTGATATTGAAATCAAACACGGCATTGAATTTAAGACAATCGCATTATCTGAAGATGAATTTGTAAAGATGTATCAGGAGTGGCTACAACATGAAGAATAAATTAATTATAGGTAGATACTTGCCTAATAACTCAGTTATTCACCATCTAGATCCACGGGCTAAGGTCTTATTTGTATTTATGTTTATTATTCTAATCTTTTTTGCACATTCATTTGCAACGTTTGGTTGGATTATATTATTAATATTAGTATTTATGTTTTTAGCGAAGATTAAATTTTGGTTCCTAATTAAAGGTTTGACACCGATATTTATCTTTACGTTATTTACATTTGCAATGCATATCTTTTTCACACATGGTGGCACGCGACTAGTAGATTACGGAATCATAAAAATTGATAGTGCCGGCATACTAGAAGGTATATTTATATCATTACGTCTGATTACTATCGTGATGGTTGCAACGATAATGACTTTATCTACAAGTCCGATTGATTTGACAGATGCTTTTGAAAAATTATTAACTCCATTAAAATGGTTTAAGATACCTGTACATCAACTAAGTATGATTATGTCAATCGCATTAAGATTTATTCCAACATTAATGGATGAATTAGATAAAATTATATTAGCTCAAAAATCACGTGGTTCTGAGTTGAGTTCAGGTGGACTAATGACACGTATTAAAGCATTTATACCTTTAATGATTCCGTTATTTATTTCAGCTTTTCAAAGGGCTGAGGAGTTAGCCATTGCTATGGAAGTGCGTGGTTATGATGCAAATGTAAAGCGAACAAGTTATAGAAAATTACAATGGCGAATGGCTGATACGATGTGCTTAATCAGTTTCATTCCCATAGCTGTCGTATTATTCGTATTAAAATACATTGGAGTGTAATACAGTGCGTATACTCGTTAATATTTCTTATCAAGGAAGTCAATTTCTGGGCTTCCAAATTCAGCAACAAGGAAGAACGGTCCAGCAACAATTCGAAAAAATATTAAAGCGTATGCATCGCCGCCATGTCCGAATTCATCCTTCTAGTCGCACTGACAGAGGTGTGCATGCTTATGAACAGTTTTTTCACTTTGATACTGAATTAAACATTGAACCTAAGCAATGGAAGTATGCAATGAATCGTGCGTTACCAGACGATATATATGTGAATGATGTCCAACACGTCGATGATCAATTTCATTGTCGTTACGACTGTGTTGGTAAACGATATCGTTATAGAGTCTATCAAGGATCTCATCGTAATCCTTTTGAAAGTGGGCTAAAGACATTTATCAAAGAAGATTTAGATTATTCTAAAATGAACGAAGCTGCGAAGCATTTTATTGGAACACACGATTTTACAGGATTTTGTTCTCAAAAGACTGAAGTTGAAAGTAAAGTGCGAACGTTGTATCAAAGTGAAATCATCATAACCGATGAGGGCTTTGATTATGTAGTGACTGGATCCGGTTTCTTATATAATATGGTTCGCGTGTTAGTAGCGTTTTTAATTGAAGTTGGAAAAGGTAAGCGTAACCCTAATGAAGTACCGACATTATTAAATGAAAAAAATAGAGATAATGTACCATTTACTGCTCCGGCAGAAGGGCTTTATTTAGAGAAGATATATCTCTCAGAGAAAGGCTTAACAACAGACTTTGGAGATAATATTAAAATTCATCGTAAAAAATCACTACAAAATGATTAAATTGCATTGACAAACGGAGCTATAAAATATAACATAGTTAACGGTATTGTTTTATATCCACCCCATGATAAGCCCCGGAAACTTATTGTGTTACAAGATATATAAGCAAATTATACAGGAATAAAATAAATGAACATTTACGCTTTGAAATCGTAACAGAATGAATAGATTGCAGGCCTCGTTCGTAGGTTCGACTGCGATACGTACCTGTAATCTAAAACGAAGCATTTATTTTTAGGAGGACAATTATTATGCGTCAAACATTTATGGCAAATGAATCAAACATTGAGCGCAAATGGTATGTTATTGATGCTGAAGGCCAAACATTAGGTCGTTTATCATCTGAAGTAGCATCTATCTTACGCGGTAAAAATAAAGTAACTTACACACCACACGTTGACACAGGTGATTATGTCATCATCATCAACGCTGCTAAAATCGAATTAACTGGTAAAAAAGAATCAGATAAAATCTATTACCGTCACTCAAATCACCCAGGTGGTATCAAATCAGTTACTGCTGGTGAATTAAAACGTAATAACCCAGAACGTTTACTTGAAACATCAATCAAAGGTATGTTACCAAGTTCACGTTTAGGTGAAAAACAAGGTAAAAAATTATTTGTATATGGTGGCGCTGAACATCCACACGCTGCACAACAACCAGAAAACTACGAGTTACGTGGTTAATTAGAAGGAGGAAATGACATTGGCACAAGTTGAATATAGAGGCACAGGCCGTCGTAAAAACTCAGTAGCACGTGTACGTTTAGTACCAGGTGAAGGTAATATTACAGTTAACGAACGTGACGTACGTGAGTACTTACCATTCGAATCATTAATCTTAGACTTAAACCAACCATTTGATGTTACAGAAACTAAAGGTAACTATGATGTATTAGTTAACGTACACGGTGGTGGTTTCACTGGACAAGCACAAGCTATCCGTCACGGAATCGCACGTGCATTATTAGAAGCAGATCCTGAATACAGAGGTTCATTAAAACGCGCAGGTCTATTAACTCGTGACCCACGTATGAAAGAACGTAAAAAACCAGGTCTTAAAAAAGCACGTCGTTCTCCACAATTCTCAAAACGTTAATTGCCAAAGCTGTTGCGAATTTATTCGCTTACAGATTTGGTACGCAAATTGCGTCAGCAAGTTGTGTTCCAATAGAACGAGTAAAGCACTTCTCAATTTTGAGAAGTGCTTTTTTATATGCATAAAAGGGAGTGGGATAGAATTCTTTTTAAATTCGTTGTCCCTCTCCCAACTTGCTTTGCTTGTAGAATTTCTTTAAGAAATTCTCTTTGTTGGGGCCCCGAACCCCAACCTTGCTTAGCTTGTAAAATCACTTTCGTGATTTTTTGTGTTGGGGCCCCGCCGGCAAGGATGATAGAACTGAGAAAAGCTTGATTTAAGCGCCTTCTAAGTTCAGTCAGCTACTGCGAATTTGCAAAAATAGCTTCATTATATTATTTATGTCCCAGCCTCTTTGAATTATCTTTTTAATTTTTAAATACTTCCTCAACAACTTCTGTCATATCATTATGAATGACTAAGTCTGCTTTTCTATCGTATGGTGTTTTATCTCGATTAATGATAACTAAATGATCACCAGTAAAGTTTGAGATGAATCCAGCTGCTGGTTGTACTACAAGTGATGAACCTAATACGATGACAGTGTCAGTCTTTTGGATTTTATCAAGCGCACGAAAAACAGTTGGTTGATCCAACATTTCACCATATAAGACAATGTCTGGTCGAATAACGTCACCACATGATTCACAATATCTTAATTCATGATCCATGACATAAGATTTTGTGTATTCCTCACCACACTTAATACAATAGAATCGATTGAGTGTGCCATGAATTTCATCGATATGTTGACTTCCTGCATCTTCATGTAAGCCATCAATGTTTTGAGTGATGACACCCAAAGATTTACCTTCTTTTTCTAACTCTGCAATCCATTCATGAACAATATTAGGTTTTTTATCAGCTACAAGTAAACGCTTATGATAAAAATCAATAAAGCTTTCTTTATTATCATTAAGATGGTCAATACTTAATAAATATTCTGGAGAATAGCCGTCTTTGGATATTTCATCAAATAATCCACCCATTGAGCGAAAATCTGGAATTCCACTTGCAACAGAAACACCAGCGCCAGTGAAGAAGACAATATGATTTGATTTATCTACAATTTCTTTTAACTTTTCGATCTTATTACTCATTCAAAACACTCCATATACACAAATTGATTCTAACTTTTGATAGAATTATATTTAATATTACTTATATACTTATTACAGCATACTATCAGATATACTTTCTAGAAATTGCTTTCTAAATATAAGATTTAAATGTAAGCGCATTGATAAAAATGTTAGAGTTCACTTGATTTATAGTATAAAATTAATATGTGCGAATTAATTTTAATAAATTCAAGTATCCAATGTATATCATTTACTTGAAAATGTGATGTGGGAAGTGAAGAGTTGAATGAATAAATACGATCGTTTAGATGAAATAACTAAACTCGTAAATCAAAGAGGCACTGTTAGAACTAATGAGATTGTAGAAGAATTAAATGTATCGGATATGACAGTAAGACGTGATTTAGCTGAACTTGAAGAAAAAGGATTACTTACCAAAATTCATGGGGGCGCAAGAAGTAATGCTATGTTTCAATTTAAAGAGAAGTCACATCAAGAGAAACACACACACAATATAGAAGAAAAACGAAACGTTGCACGAAAAGCCATTCATTTAATCGAAGAAAACGATACGATTTTTCTTGGACCTGGTACGACAATAGAATGTTTAGCCGAAATCATGGAGTTAAAATCACTAACAGTTATTACAAATTGTTTCCCAGTGTTCAAAATATTGTTTGAAAAAAGATCAATTGATTTTAAAGTTTATTTACTTGGTGGGGAAATGAGGGCGTTAACTGAGTCATTTGTAGGTGAAATGGCCAATGCACTGCTTAAAACAAAACGTTTTAGCAAAATGTTTTTTAGTTGTAATGGCATTAAAGATGCAGATGTTCTTACATCAACAGTCGATGAAGCGTATACCCAACAATTGGCTTTAGAGCGATCAGTTGAAAAGTACTTACTAATAGACTCATCAAAATTAGGGAAAGAAGACTTTACCCAATTGTGTAGGTTAGACGATTTAACTGCAGTCATAATTGATAAGGTCGATGTTGATAACATAGAGAAATTAAAATTACATACTGAAGTGATTGAGTAAATTACACTTTAAGCCTGATATTGTTTGAAATTAAACAATATTAGGCTTTTTTATATTTCAAAAAGATAAATAAACATAAAACAAAACATTTTTGTTTAAAACAACTAATTATCAAACAATATTCAAACATTTAATGTTGATTATTTGTTTGTTTATGTTTATAATTTAAACATAAAGAGTTGAAAGCGCTTTTTCACAATATAAAGATAGACACATATATGTGAATCAATTTATTAAAGGAGAATGGTTATGACAGTTATTATTGGTTCAGATGTAGACGGTAAACGACTCAAAGAAGTAGTCAAAGCATTTTTAAAAGAGAATAATCATGAAGTATTAGATGTAACAGAAGGTAAAGATGTTGACTTTGTTGATTCAACACTAGCCGTTGCGCAAGAAGTTCGAAAGAATGATGAGAATTTAGGCATTGCAATTGATGCTTATGGCGCAGGAAGTTTCATGGTCGCTACGAAAATCAAAGGAATGGTTGCAGCAGAAGTTTCAGATGAAAGATCTGCTTATATGACACGTGGTCATAATAATGCACGCATGATTACGATGGGGTCAGAAATTGTTGGAGATATGCTTGCTAAGCATGTTGCTAAAGAATTTGTCAATGGACACTATGACGGTGGTCGTCATCAAATCCGTGTAGATATGTTAAATAAAATGTGCTAAATAGGAGGACTTTAAAATGAAAATAGCTATTGGTTGCGATCATATTGTAACAGACACAAAAATGGCAGTTTCAAAACATTTAAAAGAACAAGGACATGAAGTAATTGATGTAGGAACATATGATTTTACAAGAACACACTATCCAATTTTTGGTAAAAAAGTGGGTGAAGCTGTAACAAGCGTTGAAGCGGATTTAGGTGTATGTATTTGTGGAACAGGTGTTGGTATTAGTAACGCTGCTAACAAAGTACCAGGCGTACGTACTGCTTTAGTTCGTGATATGACAACAGCGCTTTATTCAAAAGAGGAATTAAATGCGAATGTTGTTAGTTTTGGTGGAAAAATCGTAGGTGAATTATTCATTTTTGATATTGTAGATGCTTTCATCAAAGCGGAATATAAACCAAGCGAAGAGAATAAAAAATTAATAGCTAAAATTGAGCATTTAGAAGCACATAATGATAAACAAGCTGATCCTCATTTCTTCGATGAATTTTTAGAAAAATGGGACAAAGGTGAATATCACGATTAAGGGTGACAATCTATGATTCTAACGTTAACACTAAATCCTTCGATAGATATTTCATATTCTCTAGACCATTTTAGTCTTGATACAGTGAATCGTGTTAATAACACGATAAAAACTGCGGGGGGCAAAGGGTTAAATGTAACTCGTGTTTTATCAGAATATGGTGAAGATGTGATAGCAAGTGGTTTCTTAGGTGGCAAGTTGGGCGAATTTATAGAGCAGCAATTGAACGCCAATCAAATTAATCATCACTTTTTTAAGATTAATGAAGAAACACGAAATTGTATTGCTATTCTTCATGAGGGACAACAGACTGAGATTCTTGAACAAGGACCTTCAATCACTGAGCTAGAAGCGTCAGAATTTAAAACGCATTTGGCCAGATTATTAACAAAAGCTAACGTCATTGCGATGTCTGGTAGTTTACCAAGAGGATTGAAGTCGGATTATTATGCCGATTTAATTCAGTTAGCCGAACAGCATCAGAAATTTACTATCTTAGATAGTTCAGGTCAATCTTTGTTAGATGTTTTGCTAAGTGATTATAAACCAACTGTAATCAAACCTAACATCGATGAGTTGGCACAATTGTTACAAACGAAAGTAACCTCAGAAATTGAGTGCCTAAAAGATGCAGTTAATCAACCCATATTTGATGGTATAGCGTGGATTATCGTTTCACTAGGAAGCGAAGGTGCATTCGCCAAACATCATAACAACTACTATAAAGTAAATATTCCTCGCATAGATGTGGTGAATCCTGTTGGATCAGGTGATTCAACTGTAGCAGGTATTGCATCAGGTTTAATTCATCAAGATGAGGATGACGTACTATTAAAAAAAGCCAATGCATTTGGAATATTAAATGCAATGGAAAGTCAAACTGGACATATTGATGTACATAAATTTGACGAAATTTTCCAACAAATTGAAGTTATAGAGGTGTAATTAATGACTAAATCACAACAAAAATTAGCATCAATAGAGCAATTGAGTAATCAAGAAGGCGTTATCTCAGCTTTAGCGTTTGACCAACGTGGTGCTTTGAAAAGAATGATGGCTGAGCATCAAACAGAAGAACCAACTGTTGAACAAATTGAACAACTAAAAGTATTAGTATCTGAAGAATTAACACAATATGCTTCGTCAATTTTATTAGACCCTGAATATGGTCTTCCAGCATCTGAAGCGCGTAACAAAGACTGTGGATTATTATTAGCCTACGAAAAAACAGGTTATGACGTAAATGCTAAAGGACGTTTACCAGACTGCCTAGTTGAATGGTCAGCAAAACGTTTAAAAGAACAAGGCGCTAATGCGGTTAAATTTTTACTTTACTATGATGTTGATGATTCAGAAGACATTAATATTCAAAAGAAAGCATATATTGAAAGAATCGGATCTGAGTGTGTAGCAGAAGATATCCCATTCTTCCTAGAAGTACTTACTTATGATGATAATATTCCGGATAATAAAAGTGCTGAATTCGCGAAAGTAAAACCTCGTAAAGTCAATGAAGCTATGAAATTATTTTCCGAAGAACGATTTAATGTAGATGTACTTAAAGTTGAAGTACCGGTAAATATGAACTTTGTAGAAGGATTTACAGAAGGTGAAGTTGTTTATAGCAAAGAAGAAGCGGCGCAACATTTCCGTGATCAAGAAGGTTCAACACATTTACCATATATCTATTTAAGTGCTGGTGTTTCTGCAGAATTATTCCAAGAAACATTGAAATTTGCACATGAAGCTGGTGCGAAATTTAATGGTGTACTTTGTGGACGTGCTACTTGGTCAGGTGCAGTAAAAGTGTATATCGAAGAAGGCGAAGCAGCTGCACGTAAATGGTTACGCACTACTGGATTCAAAAATATTGATGATCTTAATAAAGTATTAGAATCAACTGCAACATCATGGAAATCAAAATAAATCATTTAAAGGGGGCACATCATAATGAATAGAGAAGAAGTGCAATTACTAGGGTTTGAAATTGTAGCATATGCTGGAGATGCACGTTCAAAATTATTAGAGGCATTAACTGCAGCTAAAAATGGTGAGTTAGATAAAGCAGACCAATTAACTGAAGAAGCAAACGAATGTATTGCAAATGCACATAAAGCGCAAACAAGTTTGTTAGCTAAGGAAGCACAAGGCGAAGATATCGCATATAGCGTTACAATGATGCACGGTCAAGACCATTTAATGACAACACTACTATTAAAAGATTTAATGAAACATCTATTAGAATTATATAGAAGAGAGAGTTGAATGCTATGAACAAATTAATTGCTTGGATTGAGAAAGGAAAACCGTTCTTTGAAAAAATATCTCGTAATATTTATTTAAGAGCTATTCGTGATGGATTTATCGCAGCAATCCCAATTATCTTATTCTCTAGTATCTTTATTTTAGTTACCTATGTTCCTAACGTGTTTGGTTTCACATGGAGTAAAACAATGGAAGGAATTCTTATGAAACCATACAACTATACGATGGGCATTGTTGGTTTTATAGTAGCAGGTACGACTGCTAAATCATTGACTGATTCGTTTAACCGGAAATTGGATAAAACAAATCAAATTAACTTTATCTCAACTATGATGGCAGCAATGTGTGGCTTTTTATTCCTAGCAGCGGATCCTGCAAAAGATGGTGGATTCTTAAGTGGATTTATGGGAACGAAAGGTTTATTAACAGCATTTCTATCAGCATTTATTACTGTGATTGTATATAACTTCTTTATCAAACGTGATATTACAATCAAAATGCCGAAAGAAGTTCCACCTAACATTTCGCAAGTGTTCAAAGATATATTTCCTCTATCAGCAGTAATCATTATTTTATATGCGTTAGATTTAATTGTGAGAGCTACTGTACATACGAATGTAGCCAATGGTGTATTAAAATTATTTGAACCATTGTTTACTGCAGCAGATGGTTGGGTTGGTGTAACTATTATCTTTGGTGCCTTTGCATTCTTCTGGTTCGTTGGTATTCACGGTCCGTCAATCGTAGAACCAGCTATAGCAGCTATCACGTATGCTAACTTAGAAGCGAACTTACATTTAATTCAAGCTGGAGAACATGCTAATAACGTTATTACACCAGGTACTCAAATGTTCGTTGTTACTATGGGGGGAACTGGTGCAACGTTAGTCGTGCCATTTATGTTTATGTGGCTAACTAAATCGAAACGTAATAAAGCGATTGGTAGAGCATCTGTAGTACCTACATTCTTTGGTGTCAATGAACCAATTTTATTTGGTGCACCATTAGTGTTAAACCCAGTGTTCTTTATTCCGTTTATCTTTGCCCCAATTGCAAACGTATGGATCTTTAAGTTCTTCGTAGATGTATTAGGAATGAACAGTTTTAGTATCTTCTTACCATGGACTACACCAGGTCCATTAGGTATCGTGATGGGTACTGGTTTTGCATTTTGGTCATTTGTACTTGCTATCGTCTTAATTGTAGTAGATGTAATTATTTACTACCCATTTGTAAAAGTGTATGATGAACAAATTTTAGAAGAAGAATTAGGAAATAAAACTGCTAATAATGAGTTGCAAAACAAAGTAGCAGCAAACTTTGATACTAAAAAAGCAGATGCCATCCTAGCATCAGCTGGTGCGACTGATACAAGTCATTCTCAAACAGGTCAAGATGAAGCATTCAATAAGAATGAAACGCAACAAAGTAACATCACAGAACAAACCAATGTACTTGTTCTATGTGCTGGTGGAGGAACTAGCGGTTTATTAGCTAACGCTTTAAATAAAGCAGCTGAAGACTATAATGTTCCTGTTAAAGCAGCAGCAGGCGGTTATGGTGCGCATATGGATATTATGAAAGATTATCAATTAATTATTTTAGCGCCTCAAGTTGCTTCAAATTATGAAGACATTAAGCAAGATACAGATCGACTAGGTATTAAATTAGCTAAAACACAGGGTGTTGAATATATTAATTTAACTCGAGATGGCAAAGCAGCATTAGACTTCGTTCAACAACAATTTGAAAAATAATTAGGAGATGAAAGTATAATGAAAAAATTACCAGAAGATTTTATATTCGGTGGTGCGACAGCGGCTTATCAAGCAGAAGGCGCGACTAAAACAGATGGAAAAGGTCGTGTAGCATGGGACACTTATCTTGAAGAAAACTATTGGTATACAGCTGAACCAGCAAGTGATTTTTACAATAAATATCCTATTGATTTAGAATTAAGTGAAAAATTTGGTGTGAATGGTATTCGTATTTCGATTGCATGGTCACGCATATTCCCTAAAGGATATGGTGAAGTTAATCCTAAAGGTGTAGAATACTATCATAATTTATTTAAAGAATGTCATAAAAGACATGTAGAGCCATTTGTAACATTGCACCACTTTGATACTCCAGAAACATTGCATAGTGATGGCGACTTTTTAAATCGTAAAACAATCGATTACTTTGTAGAGTATGCAAAATTCTGTTTCGAAGAATTTGAAGAAGTTAATTATTGGACTACATTTAATGAAATTGGGCCTATTGGTGATGGTCAATATTTAGTGGGTAAATTTCCACCAGGAATTAAGTATGACTTTGCTAAAGTGTTTCAATCACACCACAACATGATGGTCGCACATGCAAAAGCTGTGAAGTTATTTAAGGATAATGGCTATAGTGGTGAAATTGGAGTCGTACACGCATTGCCAACTAAATACCCTTATGATCCAACAAATCCAGAAGATGTTAGAGCAGCTGAATTAGAAGATATCATTCACAATAAATTTATCTTAGATGCAACTTATCTTGGTAAATATTCTCGTGAAACTATGGAAGGCGTTCAACACATTTTATCTGTTAATGGTGGTAAATTAGATATACCAGAAGAAGATTATAAAGTATTGGATGCGGCCAAAGATTTAAATGACTTCTTAGGTATCAATTACTACATGAGTGATTGGATGAGAGGTTATGAAGGTGAATCTGAAATTACGCATAATGCCACAGGTGATAAAGGTGGTTCTAAATATCAACTCAAAGGTGTAGGTCAACGTGAATTTGATGTTGACGTACCCCGGTACTGATTGGGACTGGATGATTTATCCAAAAGGATTATATGATCAAATCATGCGTGTAGTTAAAGATTATCCAAATTATCATAAAATCTACATTACTGAGAATGGACTTGGATACAAAGACCAATTTGATGAAGAACGTAAAACGGTAGATGATGACGCTCGTATAGATTATGTGAAAAAACATCTTGAAGTCATTTCTGATGCTATTCGTGATGGTGCCAATGTAAAAGGTTACTTCCTATGGTCATTAATGGACGTCTTCTCATGGTCAAATGGTTATGAAAAACGATATGGTCTATTTTATGTCGACTTTGAAACACAAGAACGTTATCCTAAGAAGAGTGCATATTGGTACAAAGAACTAGCGGAAAGTAAGGAAATTAAATAAGAGCCGGACAGAAATTAAAATAAATTCGTTGTTCCGCCTCAAAACTATTATATTCAATCAATTAGGGCAGAGAAAATGCTTATATCAAGCTGATCTCTGTCCTATTTCTTTATTAATAGTTTAATCCTATTACTACAATAAATTAGCAATTTATATTTAGTTCATTAACATGCGTATTTAAATTAACTAACTAACTTAATTTTCATATTTATAACAATATCATTTATACTTATAGAAAACCTATTGGAGTATGATATTATGAGCACTTTTAAAACCATTATTTTTAGTTTAATTATAAGCATATTGATATTTACGATAGTTGGTTGTCAAACAAATCGTAATCATTCATCTAATTATCAGAATAATAATCAAAAGCAGGTTGCAACATTGTTTATGCATGGGTATGGAGGAACGAATCATTCCGAAAAATATATGGTCAATCAAGCAGTAACTAAAGGTGTGACTAAGGATGTTGTTACAGCAAATGTTTCAACCAATGGAGAAGTTCAGTTTAGAGGCAATATCTCGAAGAGGTCAAACAATCCAATTATCAAAATATTATTTGAAGATAATAAAAATGGGGATGTAGCACAAAATGCCAAAAATATTAAAAATGTACTCACTCAAATGAAAGACAAATATCATATAGAGCATTATAATTTCGTAGCACATTCAATGGGGAATTTATCATTTGCTTACTTTATGAAATATTATGGGAATGACAATGAATTGCCTCAACTTCAAAAAGAAGTAAACATAGCTAGTACATATAATGGTGTTTTAAATTTAAATGAAAAAGTAAATGAAATATCTGTTGATAAAAATGGTAAACCGAGTAAAATGAACGCAAATTATAAAGAATTATTAGGTCTTAAAAATAGTTATAATCATAAAAATATAGAAGTGTTAAATATTTATGGTGACTTACAAGATGGTACACATTCAGATGGAAGTGTATCAAATAGTTCGTCACGCTCCTTAAAATATTTGTTAGGTGATAGCCCTAAAACTTATAGAGAATCTAAATATACAGGAAAAGAGGGAGTGGGACAGAATTCTTTTAAATTCGTTGTCCCACCCCCGCAAGGATGACTAGAACTGAGAAAAGCTCGATTTAAGCGCCTTCTCAGTTCAGTCAGCTACTGCGAAATTGCTAGATAGCATTATTATATTATTTATGTCCCAGACTGTACATCATAATAGAGAAGTATCAGATGAAATCATAAAATTTTTGTGGGAATAAAGTGTCAAAATAATAATTGTCAAATTGTAATGCCAGACACGATGATTTTATTGTGAGGTGTTAGCGATGAGTTGAATTAATTCTAGTCTAGCTTCTTCTCCAAACACATGAGGCATAATCATGATTTCATCTACATGATACGTTTCTATTAATTGAGTTAATTTTAATCGTACTTCATTAGGTAGGCCACTAATAACACGACGCTTGTTTTGTTCAATTTTTTTTAATTCACTCGAAGTATAATGACGGTGTTGCGCAGTAATAATTGATGGATAAGATTTTGGTTGATTGAGATAATTGATACGCAAAAGCCATAAATGTAGGGCATCTAATAAATCAGCAACTTTATTAGACGTTTGAGCTGTAACTACAAATGTAGACAGAATAACATAAGGCTTCTTTGATTCTGATATGTCATTCAATTGATTGTATCGATGTCGATAATAGCTGATAAGATGATTTAGCTTATCTTGTGGTTGTCCCATATATGCAATTACAAAAGGTAACCCTTTTTGCGCAGCTAATTCTGCACTGCGTTCGCTCATTCCTAAAATAAACATATCAGGTGAGTCATCAATTTGAGGTGTTGCATATATAGACATATATCGATGCGGTTCATCATATTGGTTACTAAAGTAGTGTCGCAAATCATCTATTTGATTGTCTAGAGTAGGCTTTTTGTTTTTATACTCATTAAGCGCTTCATTTACTTGCTTAAAACTTGGTGAACGACCTAAACCCATATCTATTCTGTGAGGGTGACATGCTGCCATTATTTTAAATTGTTCAGCCACTTTATAAGCACTATAATGAGGTAACATTACGCCACCACTACCAATCTTTATCGTTTGCGTATGTTCTAGTAACATCATCATTACAATTTCTGGTGCACTAGATGCGACCGAAAAAACATTATGATGTTCAGCAACCCAAAATCGTGTATAACCTAATTTCTCAGCAGTTTGAGCTAACGTTATACTATGCTTAAATGCATCATGGGCATTGCTATTTTCAAAAATTGGAACATAGTCTAAAATGCTTAATTTCAATTATAAATATGCCCCTTTCAACAGTAATAATAAGTTAGATAAATTGTATTAGTATTGTAAAATGAAGCCATCTATATTGCTATCTATTTGTTTATAATATTATACTTAGTTAAAACATTAGCATAGTTAAAGGTGGCGTTAAATCAATGAAAGTAATTGGATTTGAACAACCATTTCATTTATCAGAAGGCAATTTATTTAAAACGTACGCGTTAGATATTCCAAAACCAAAGGCACATGAATTATTAGTTAAAATACAATCTATCAGTGTTAATCCAGTAGATACGAAACAACGTTTGACGGAGGTATCAAAAGTACCTCGTGTATTAGGTTTTGACGCAGTCGGTTATGTTGAATCTATTGGAAGCGACGTTCGTATGTTTGAGGAAGGTGACATTGTATATTATTCTGGCTCACCCGATCAAAATGGATCAAACGCAACATATCAAATCATTGATGAAAGATTAGTTGCTAAGGCGCCTCAAAATATTAGCTTCGAGCAAGCTGCAAGTTTACCATTGACTGGTATAACTGCATCTGAGACATTGTTTGATGTATTTGGCATTTCACATAATCCTGAAGAAAATAAAGGGAAATCATTGTTAATCATTAATGGGGCAGGAGGTGTAGGTAGTATTGCGACACAAATTGCTAAGGCTTATGGTCTACACGTTATAACGACTGCATCACGTGACGAAACCATTCATTGGACTAAGGACATGGGTGCTGACATTGTCCTCAATCACAAAGAAGATTTAGTTAAGCAATTTAAAGCGCAAGGCATTGAATTAGTAGATTACGTCTTTTGTACATTCGATACAGATATGTATTATGACACAATGATTGAATTAGTGAAGCCAAGAGGTCATATTGCAACGATAGTAGCATTTCAAAATAAACAAGATTTAAATGCTTTGAAACCTAAAAGTTTAACTTTCTCACATGAATTTATGTTTGCAAGACCATTGAATCAAACGGATGATATGATTAGACATCATGAATACTTAGAAGATATTACTAAGAAAATTGAGCAACATGTATATAAACCAACTACAACGAGAGTAATAGAGGGCTTAACGGCTGATAATCTATATCAAGCACATCAAATATTAGAATCGAATTCAATGATTGGTAAATTAGTTATTCGTTTAACGCAATAACTTAAATATATAAATAATTTAATTGTAATAGAAATATGAATAATTGGCGTTTATTCCTGTTGAAAAAGGCAATAGGTATAAACGTCATTTTATTTTGACCAAAATTGAATTAACAATATTTGTTGAAAGGAGTATATGATGCGAAAAAAGTCGATTAGTTTAGTGTTTTGGACAGCATTAGCTATTTGTACACTATTTGTTATATACGGTGCTATTTTTCCTAAACAATTAGAGATAGGAACCCAAAACATTACTACATTTATAGCGAAGCATTTCTCATGGTACTACTTATTGCTAGTTTTACTTATATTCTTTGTCTGCGTGTATTTATTATTTTCAAGATATGCGTCGATTACACTTGGTGAAGAAGGTGAAGATCCAGAATTCTCTCTTCCATCATGGTTTGCTATGTTATTTAGTGCTGGTATGGGCATTGGATTGGTATTTTGGACTACTGCTGAACCGATCAGTCATGCGTTTACATTAACGCCTATACATAAAGCAGGTAGTCAGACGGCTATTAATGATGCCTTTCAATTTGCATTCTTCCATTGGGGTGTACATGCATGGGCTGTATATGGAATTGTGGCTTTAGTCTTTGCATACTTTAGTTTCCATAAAGGATATCCTGGCTTAGTAAGTGCAACATTAGTCCCTATATTTGGTGAAAAATCTATGAAGGGACCTTTAGGGGGCGCAATTGATGTGTTAGCAGTTATTGCAACAGTTACTGGCGTTGCAGCAACACTTGGATTTGGCGCACTTCAAATCAATGAAGGCTTAAATTTCTTGTTTAATATCCCTAATAATTTTGGCACTCAGGTTATATTAATTATTATTGCGACAGCTTTGTTTACTTGGTCAGCGTGGTCTGGTATAGATAAAGGCATTAAAACACTCAGCAACGTAAATATGCTATTAGCATTTATTGTATTAATAGGATTATTTATAGTGGGGCCAACACTTTATATCCTAAACACATTTACAAATGGATTAGGTAATTATATCTTTAATTTCTTTAATATGAGCTTACGTATTCCAATGAATGGTGGAGAAAAATTCCAATGGCTTCAAAACTGGACTATTTTCTATTGGGCCTGGTGGGTATCGTGGGCACCTTTCGTCGGTATCTTTATAGCAAGAGTTTCAAGAGGACGTACGATTAAAGAATTTATTCTCGGTGTATTATTTGTTCCAGCACTTGTATGTTTCTTTTTCTTTGCAGTTTTCGGTGCATCAGCGGTGTATTTACAAGATAAAGGTATTGCTAATATTGCAAAAGAAGCAACAGAAACAGCAACCTTCGCTACTTTAGAACATTATCCACTTGGATTTATTTTAAGTATTGTCACTTTAGTCGTGATTATGATTTTCTTTGTGACGTCAGCAGATTCAGCAACGTATGTATTAGGCATGTTAAGTTCAAAAGGTGATATTAATCCAGCTTCTTTTGTCAAAGTAAGTTGGGGTATAATACTAGCATTATTTGCCATGATTATGATTTATACCGGTGGTACGCAAGCAATTCAAAACTTACTTATTATAGCAGCTTTACCATTTTCAGTTGTCATAATATTAATGATTTGGTCATTATTTAAATCGTTAAGTATAGATCATCCAAGAACGTCTAACAAATTTCCAAATATATTACAGTATAAAACGTCGAAGCAAAAAGATATAAAAAAATAAGAATGAAATATATGTTTTCACTGTGCTAAATTTGGGAATACTCTTTGTAGAAAGTAAAAAATTAATAAATATTTAAATAATTATATTAATAATTTTGAATTAATGTTTTGAATAATATTTATAGGGTATTAATTCGTATACAATAATTCAACAATAACTTAGGAGGTGCGTACGAGGTGAAAAGACTAAAAAACTTTATCCTCGGCCTATTAATAGTTGCTATTGTTGGATTCCTATTGTTTATGTACATAAAAGATAGTCGAATAACAAAATATCAAGACTATTTCCTACAATTCAATTGGTTCCAACCACTATTAATTGGTTTGGCTGCATTACTTATATTGATAGGCTTAATATTAGTATTCAGCATATTTAAACCAACATATAGAAAACCAGGATTATACAAAGATTATGATGATGGTCATATTTATGTATCTCGTAAAGCAGTCGAAAAATCAGCTTACGATACAATTACTAAATACGATCAAGTAAGACAACCTAACGTCGTTGCGAAACTTTATAATAAGAAAAATAAATCTTATATCGATATTAAGGCTGACTTCTTAGTACCTAATGATGTACAAGTTAAGTCTTTAACTGAAAGTATTCGTTCAGACATTAAACATAATGTTGAGCATTTTACTGAATTACCAGTTAGAAAACTTGAAGTGAATGTCAGAGATCAAAAAACAGCTGGCCAACGCGTTCTGTAAGGGAGGGATAACATGGCTGATAATAATAATCAAAATGGACAAGATGGAAGTCAACAAATCATTGACTTTATTAAATCTTACAAATGGCGAATCATTGGTTTCTTTGCATTTTTAATTATAGCAATCTTATTCCTAACTTTAGGATTTTGGAAAACAATTTTAGTTATCGTATTATGTTTAATCGGAATCGGTGTTGGGTATATTAAAGACCGTACACAGGATTTCATGAATTTTTTAAATAGATGGAGTTAACCTATTTATTTGAGAACACATTATTAAAAGACTAAAAAATAATATATAGATAAAAGGAGAATGTAATATGTCAGTAGAAAACAATAATAACAAAGCTAAACAAGCGTATAACAATCAAACAGGAGTTAATGAAAAAGAAAGAGAAGAACAACAAAAACAAGCAGAACAATACAGACAACAAAATGAACAACAACAATTCGAAAACAAATTAACATTTTCAGATGAAGTTGTTGAAAAAATCGCAGGCATCGCAGCTCGTGAAGTTAAAGGTATCTTAGATATGAAAGGCGGTTTCGCTGATAACTTCACTAATGCATTTTCAAGTGGTAACAACGTAACAACAGGTGTTTCTGTTGAAGTTGGCGAAAAACAAGCAGCAATTGACTTAAAAGTAATTTTAGAATACGGTGAATCTGCACCAAAAATCTTCCGTAAAGTTACTGACTTAGTTAAAGAACAAGTTAAATACATCACTGGCTTAGAAGTAGTAGAAGTAAACATGCAAGTAGATGATGTGATGACTAAAAAAGAATGGCAACAAAAAAACGAAAAAAATAATAACAACAACAATAACAATTCTGAAAGATCAGGATTACAATAAGTATAAATTTAACCCTTTAGGTTGTGTGCACAGCCTAAAGGGTTTTTTGTATCAATTTTATTTGTTCAAACGATTTGTCATTTTATTTATGCAATGGATTACTTACTTTAATGTAAGTATAGTGATGTGCTTCATCCTCTAAACGCATTGTAGTCACGCATTTATAATCTATTACTTCATCAAATATGACTTTTTTAATTTGAGATATGCGATCTGTGTTAACGTTTGTTAATTGATTTAGAATATGATGAATGATATTTCCAACACTATTCCATAATGTAGCTTCAAACTTGTCGTCATCGATAAACTTAGAAACGGTCAATATAAGTTCACCTATATGATTTTGAACAGTCGAGTAAAATACTTTATTAAATACTGTAGTTTTAGAATCGGTTAGTATTCTAGATTTTTCGTGAAAATGCTCAGTCACATAACCAGCTTCATTTAATTGTTGTTCATCGATTCGTAAACCTTCAAAGTCACGAATATATATGGTACGCAATCGGCCATCAGTATTAAATGTTGCAATTGAATTTTGTAAATGTGCTTCTAATGCAATACCATATTTCACATATAAAGGCATGACGATACCCAACAGTTGAGAAATATAGTCGGTTAACCATTCGTGTGCTGCAACGTCTAAACTATCCTTTACATAATTCGTTTTATAGCGCTGAATTAAACTTATTATCGGCGGTTCTTCATTATTTTTATAAGTAGCCACTAAACTCGATGGAATAATAGGCACACTATCATTGTCTATTAGATTATAAATATTATCTCTAAAAAGGGTTCCTAATTGTTCACTACGATCTGTTTGTATAGCCTCAGCGTCATTTGAATTATAAAAGTGAATGCCAGCAAATTCATTTAAAATACCAGTTCTATAGTATGTGAAATCTGCATCTTGTTCTAGAATGTCATTTAAAATACGAGTCACTAAAGGACCATTGTGTGTGGTCTGTTCAGATAAAGTTCTAATTTCACCAGTAATATGGACATTAGTAGATAATTTGATATGTGGCAAAGTTACAGGATATTTTGGTATTAATGTTCTGAATGATAATCCAGCATAATATGGCAGTTCTACGTTTAATGGAATCATTAAATGATGCTTTAATTCTTCTTCGTATTGATGTAGTAATATGTTATGAAACTGCCACGGGTGGACAATCATCAATTCATAATCATCTAGATTACTAAAACCAGTACATTCATTTTCAATGCGTTGATAGAGTTCTGGAAAGTGGGATTTTAGTTCATCATTATACGTAAGCGATAACGTTTTTGTTTTAGCAATACTTTGATGAATAAGTACACATTTTAAATTAATTTCTTTATTATATTCAGAACTATATTTAATATTTTCATTAGCATTTAGCCCTTTACGTAATTTAGCACCAGGATGAAGCGGATGACCTTCAATAACAGCCTGCTCCGAACGTAAATAACTATCTTGTTCATTAAAAATAATGTCCAATAATGGTTCGTTTGCATGTTGCATCTCATAAGCTTGATAAGCAAGTGCTAACGCCATATTTGCAACACTATTCTCCATATCATCCTTAAATTGTGAACTTGCTTCATTATCTAACGCTGGTTTTTCTTTTAAAATGCTAGCTAATATTTCATTTGGATGCAATATACGACAAAATTGGTTACTATGTTTAGCGCGATAATAAAACGGGCCTTCAACATCCACACGTCCAAAAGCATGCTTACCAGTAATACGTGCAAAGATATATTTATCCTCTTGTGGAAAATACACGCGCATCATTTGGTGTTGTCCATCGATGGGACAGTCTTCGATATCATTGGACCACATGATGATACTATTTGATTGAGCGTTAACTAAATTCTCTCTGTAGAGTGATGTAATTAAACGTTGTGAGATTTTATCTCGTGCAATGAGTAACTCATTTTTAAAGTAGCTAACTAAGTGAGGTAACGCTTGTTCTAAATAGTTTAACGCGCCTAATTCTTCCTCATTTAACTGTATGTTTTTATTATGTATTGAAATTAAATTATTCATATGGCACCTCAAATTCATTTTACAAAAATCTAAAACATTTGTATAATCCATAATATCGATAATGATATTCATTATCAATTATAAATATTATTATAAATAAGTAGGTGGAATACTGTGGCGAAATTTTTCTTCTCTAGTTCCTTTTTATTATTTCTAGGGAATTGGATAGGACAAATTGGCTTGAATTGGTATGTGCTTACTAGTTATCATAACGCAGTCTATTTAGGATTGGTTAATTTTTGCCGACTCGTACCGATTTTGTTATTAAGTGTCTGGGCTGGCGCTATTGCTGACAAGTTTGACAGAGGGAAATTACTTAAAATAACTATTTCATCCTCATTTATAGTGACAGGCATACTATGTGCTTGTACTTTTCTATTAGCTAAAGTACCAATTAGTATCATTCTGATTTATGCGACGCTTAGAGGTATGATTAATGCGACAGAAACACCAATAAGACAGGCTGTATTACCTGATTTATCTAGTCGGTTAAATACGAGTCAAGCTGTTTCATATCATTCTTTCATCATCAACATTTGTCGTTCAATCGGTCCAGCGGTTGCAGGACTTATTTTATCTATTTACCATGCACCGGCTACTTTTCTTGCTCAAACGGCGTGTTACTGCATTGCGACACTTTTATGTTTACCATTAACGTTCAAGAATGAAAGTGAGATAAGTAAAGCGGGCAAGGCGTTTTCTTTTAATGTTGTTTGGGAATACTTTAAGAATAATATGCAAGCTTCAAGAATATTCATTACTTCATTAATCATAATGGCTACAGGTTTTTCATATACGACATTAGTCCCAGTATTAGTACATGATATATTTCCAGGTCGTTCAGAAATATTTGGCGTATCAATGACTTTTTGTGCCATAGGTGGTATGCTAGCAACACTTTTACTACCTATGATTTTGAAAAAGTTAAATACCGTTCATATGTATTATTTAAGTTCCTGTCTATTTGGCATAGCACTATTAGGCGTCATCATACATCAGATTATAGTCATGTTCATTTGTATGGCACTTGTAGGTTTATTTAGTCAATTCGCGAGAACGTCAAATCGAATTTACTTTCAAGAGGATATAACACCTGAGCATCGTGGAAAAATATTAAGTATCGTAATGATGGACAGAGGAATGATACCATTAGGAAGTTTACTATTAACAACTTTATCAGAAGTTATGGGTGCTATTAATACATTCATCGTAATGGGCGTATTTACTTTTATAATTGCATTCATAGCATATATGATGCAAAGACCAATTAAAGTGGAGGAGTAACATATGATTCAAAACGCATGGCAAAATGCGGACACCAACATTCAATATCGCATTTTAAATGCATTGATCAAAGAAAGCATTTGGCCTGAACAAACCATAATAACAACTCAAAATCATCAATTAACTATACAATATCATGGGTGTATACTATTTACTCATTTTAATCGTAAAAGTATGATGTCACGATATGACTTTAAAGGTCCAATTACATACCAATGTGGTAATGAAAATAAAACAATCACTGAGGTAGAGAAATTATTAAGTATTTTAAAACATCACTTTGATATTGATATACAACAACAACTTATTAATGAAATTATACATAGCAGGGATAACTTTGTTGAGATTTATAAGCAATTCGATCAACGGCAACATAACGTGCAATCAAGTATGCAGTTCTCTTGTATGCCGACCACATTAAATTTCTTTGCATGGTTACAGCATTTAAGTGATTCCAATGAGATTAATGATTTATTATATTCGGAAAGTTTAGTATTGGAAGGACATCCAACGCATCCACTTACTAAAACCAAACTGCCATTAACAATGGATGAAGTTAAAATGTATTCGCCTGAATTTGAAAAAGTCATTCCATTAAAAATAATGTTATTACAGAAAGACTGCGCTCAAGCGACAAGTATTGATGGTACTGAAGACTTTATATTAAGAGAAGTTATTCCAGAATATCAATTAAGGCTAAGAAAATATGCACAATCGATACAAATTTCATTAGAAGACTATTACGTCATATTGGTACATCCGTGGCAATACAACCATACCATTTATGACAAGTTTTCAAATTGGATAGCGCACAAATTATTAGTCACGACACCATTCGAAGTCGATTCTAAAGCCACATTATCATTTAGAACAATGTCTTTAATTAATAAACCTTATCACGTAAAACTACCTGTAAATGTACAAGCGACAAGTGCTGTCAGAACCGTTTCAAGTGTAACAACAGTAGATGGACCAAAATTGAGTAAGTCTCTACACAATGTCTTAAACCAATATTCACAACTAAACGTTGCCATCGAGCCATATGGATTGTGTGCTAAAACAAATGACGATGACGCGAGACAATTGGCATGTATCATAAGAGAAAAACCTTACATAGCAAATAATGGTGTGACAATTGTTACTGGTGCATTGGTTAACCCAAATCCAATTGATCAACACATCACAGTTGATAGTTATATTGAGTGGGTTAATGGTGAAGTAAATAAAAGTGGCATCATAACGTTTATGGAAAATTATAGTCGACAACTTATTACACCTTTACTCAATTTAATACAAGACTATGGCATAGCATTAGAAGCACATATGCAAAATACGATAGTAAATTTGGGCCCGAATTTTCAAATGAATTTTATTGTACGAGATTTAGGTGGCTCTCGTATAGACTTAAACACACTTACACATAAAATGAATAATATACAAATAACAAATCAAAGTTTATTAGCCCAAACAATTGAGGAAGTCATTGCTAAATTTCAGCATGCGGTTATACAAAATCAGTTAGCTGAATTAATATATCATTTTTCAAAAAAAGAAAATATAACAGAAGCGGAATTGTTTCATATAGTCCGAAAAGAAGTCGAAGTCGCTATTAATGATCATAAGCCACATGCCCAAGCATTAAGAGATGTGCTGTTTGGTCCAACGATTACTGTAAAAGCTTTATTGCGTATGCGCATGACCAATAGAGTGAAAAAATATTTAAATATACAACTTGAGAACCCAATTCGAAAAGAGGTGTAATAAGTGGCTCAAATCAATATAAATTTATCTAAAATTGAATATAATGCAGAAGCGTTGAGAACATTATTAGAAGAGAATGATATACATTTAACTCCAGTCATCAAATGCATTGCCGGTGACAGTCGCATTATTGAAGCATTAATTCAATCAGGAATTACGCATTTTGCAGAATCCAGACTTGAGAATATAAATGAAAACTTCAAGGATCAATGCAATTATCTACTTTTAAGACCAACATCTAAGAAACACTATACACAACTTGTCGAAACAATAAAAATAAGTATGCAAACAGAAATTGAAACGATTAGAGAAATCAATGACATCGCTAAAAGTTTAAATAAAAAACATCAAATTATGCTAATGATAGATTGGAAAGATAGACGTGAAGGCGTAATTACCTACGATGTACTAAACTATATAGAAGAAATTATAAAAATGACTCAAATTCAGTTAGTAGGTATCGCTTTTAATTTTATGTGTTTTAAATCATCCGCACCAACTGAGGACGATATATTTAAAATAAATCAATTCGTTGATGCTATTGAAAATAATTTAGGATTTAGATTGAAAGTTATATCCGGCGGTAACTCAAGCATGATTCCTCAATTAATGTATAACGATTTGGGTAGAATTAACGAATTGAGGATAGGTGAAGCCCTGTTTAGAGGTGTTGATACGACAACTTATCAATCTATTCCGATGTTATTTCAAAATGCCATTACATTAGAAGCGGAAATATTGGAGATTAAGCCACGATTATCAGACAATAACCAATGCTATCTACAAGCTATAGTAGATATAGGTTATGTTGATACAGATATTGACAAAATTAAACCGATAAAAAATGATGTTGATATTGTCGGCGCATCAAGTGACCATCTTATGATTAACTTAAATAATCAAGATTATTATAAAATTGGTGATGTTATTGAATTCTCATTGGAATATGAGGCACTTTCTCAAGTCATGTACCATAATCGTATGACAAAGAACTATTTAAAGGATCATTATATTCATTCTTTGAATAATCAAATGAATCATTCTCCAATACTGACACATAAATAATTTAATTTATTATTTGAATTAAATTGATATCGAAACATTATGTAATAGATTAATTAGCCTTTAATTTAGAATTATATTTCTGATTAATGGCTTTTTAATTTATGCTTATATACCTATATTCTATTGTTAATTAAAATTCCGATAATTTTTTATAAAAAAATTAAAAAATATCCCAAACGATATTGACATTGATAATCGTTATCAATAAACTATGTATTGTAAACCTATACATATTAAGGAGTGGAATTCATGAAAGGCTTTAAGTTTGCAGGGATAGTTGCATTACTATTTGCATTAGTATTAGTTACTGCATGTGGTAATGTTAGTAATAATGGATCAGACGATTCAAATAGTAAATCGTCATCTAAAGACGCAATTAAAATTAAACATGAATTAGGTACTACAGAAGTTCCTAAAGATGCTAAGCGTGTAGTAGCTTTGGAATTTTCATTCGTAGATGCATTGGCAGCACTTAATGTTAAACCAGTAGGGGTTGCTGATGATAATAAACCAAATCGTATTATCAAGCCATTAAAAGATAGAATTGGTGATTACAAATCAGTTGGTACACGTAAACAACCTAATTTGGAAGAAATCAGTAAATTAAAACCCGATTTAATTATTGCGGATAGTAACCGACATAAAGGTATTTACAAAGAATTAAGTAAAATTGCACCGACAATAGAATTAAAAAGTTTTGATGGTGACTATAACGATAATATAGAAGCGTTTAAAACGGTCGCTAAAGCTTTAAATAAAGAAGATGAAGGTAAAAAACGTTTAGAAGAACATAAAGAAAAATTAGCTAAATGCAAAGATGAGATTCAATTTGATAAAAATGAAAAAGTGTTACCAGCAGTAGCGTCTAAGTCTGGATTATTAGCGCATCCAAGTGAATCTTATGTAGGTCAATTCCTAACTCAACTTGGCTTTAAAGAAGCATTAAATAAAGATGTTACTAAAGGTTTAAGTAAATATTTACAAGGACCTTATTTACAACTCAATGCTGAAACGTTAAAAGATGTTAATCCAGAACGTATGTTTATAATGACTGATGGTGCAAGTCCTAAAGAACCGTCTTATCAAGAAATGAAAAAAGATCCAGTTTGGGATACATTAGATGCGGTTAAACATAATCGTGTAAGTATTGTTAGCCGAGATACTTGGGCTAGAGCTCGTGGTTTGATATCTTCTGAAGAAATGGCTAAAGAACTTGTTGAAATTTCTAAAAAAGACAAAGAAAAGTAAGGTGGCTAAGCGATGACTATTAGATCAACTGATAGTCAATCTGCTATAGATAAAGCAAATAAGAGACGCACTACACTCACATTTATTGTGAGTGGGTGCTTTCTTTTTATTTTTGCATATTTTAATTTAGCGATTGGCTCTTCTGAAATTCATGCAAAACATATTTTCGAATACTTTTTTACGTCTATGGATAATAAACAAACATTTCTTATTCATAATGTAAGAATGCCTAGAATGATTGGTGGTTTATTGATTGGTGGTGCATTGGCTTTAGCAGGTCTATTAATGCAGGCAATCACTAGAAATCCACTCGCATCGCCTCAAATATTTGGAGTTAATTCTGGCGCATCGTTTGTCATAGTACTAATTACCATATTAATACCTGCATTAGGAAATTATGCTACGTACTTAGCATTTATAGGTGCATTTATTGGAGGATTAACTGTCTATGTATTATCCGGATCTACGAAAAAAATAACACCAATAAAATTGGCCCTTGCAGGAATGGCAATTCATTTATTTTTCAGTAGTTTAACGCAAGGCATCATCATATTAAATGAAGATTCTAATACTACCGTTATGTTCTGGTTAGTAGGTTCATTGAATGGATTGAAATGGACTGCAGTCTTGTCAGTTATGCCTTGGCTCATATTAGCGCTTATCATAACGATGTTATTAGGCCGTCAATTAACCATAATGGAATTAGGAGACGATATAGCGAAAGGATTAGGCCAGAAGACTCAGCTTATCAGAATTATAGTTGGCCTACTTGTCATCGTACTAGCAGGCGCGTCTGTTTCAATAGCAGGGCCCATTGGATTCATTGGCTTAATTGTCCCTCATATAGTTAAACGCTATATAAGCAAAGATTACTTCTTAATGGTGCCATTAACATTTCTAATTGGTGCAGATTTATTATTGCTATCAGATATGTTAAGTCGACTTATAACATTCCCTTATGAATCACCAGTTGGTATTGTTACATCATTTGTTGGAGCAATCTATTTCTTATTAATAACTTTAAAAGGGGTGAAACGAATATGACAAAACGACAATTATCTATTCGTTATGCCATTGTAATTACTTGTTTAATTGCAAGTGTCTTTGTAAGTTTATGTGTTGGTTCAACAATGTATAGCCCGTTAAAAGCACTTCACAGTGTTTTAAGTTTGGATGATTTTATACTTAATGAATACCGTATTCCAAGAACGTTATTGGGGTTAGTTGTAGGAAGTAGTCTGGCTATTTCTGGAGCAGTGATACAAGGTGTAGTTAGAAATCCACTTGCATCTCCGGATGTAATCGGAATAACTAAAGGTGCAAGTTTAGCAGCAATTATTGTAATTATGTTATTTCCTTCTGCACCACTATTAGTATTACCAATTGGTTCGTTTATAGGTGCATTATTAATCAGTTTAATTTTGTCATTTTTGATTTCTAAATATAATATTAAAGGATCAACATTAGCTTTGATAGGTTTAGCTATCGGTGCGATATGTACAGCTGTGGTTCAATTTTTACTTATTAGAAATCCTATGGATGCTAATAATGCTTTAGTTTGGTTAACAGGTAGTTTATACGGTCATACCATTGATAATTTTTATTCAATCCTACCTTGGTTTATTATTACTTTACCATTCGTATTAGGTTTGAGTTATCAATTAGATATTTTAAATTTAGGCGAACATATTGCTACAGCACTTGGTGCAAGGGTACAAAGACTTAAGATGATTTTACTTATTTTATCCGTAATGTTAGCGGGTGCTTCTATCTCAGTTGTTGGTGGAATTAGCTTCCTAGGTTTAATTGCACCCCATATTGCTCGATCAATTGTAGGACAGCGATATTTTCATGTTGTAATCATGTCTGGTTTGATAGGTGCGATTTTAATTTTATTCAGTGATGGATTGGCTAGAGGTATTCACCCACCATTAGATATACCTGTTGGTGTTATCATTGCCATCATTGGTGTTCCTTATTTCTTATTTTTATTAAGAAGAATATAATGAAGTTAAAGAGCTAATTTTCTTCTAATTAAACGTGGAGATTTAGCTCTTTTCATATTGCATCTCTATTAAAAATAAGATATAGTATTAAACATATTATTCATAAAAATGCATATATTCTTATATTTATATATAATTATAAGTCTGTTAGTAATATAAATACATAATTAATGAATATAAAAACATCAATTATGAGAGAGAAAGAGGTTATAAATGGTGGAAGGATATACGAAGCAACAAATTGCTAAAGGTAGAGCGAAGTTTATAACAATGTCTATTATTGGAATTATACTTTTCTTAATTCCTATTCCGGTTACGCAAGATGGTGAAAAACAAACGACATTGCCTGTAGCGTTTTTAGCTAATTGGTTAAAAGGTCTACTTGGAGATGCAATGCCTATCATCATCATTACTATTATTACATTATCTGCAATATTAACACTTTTATATTCCACTCTATTTAGAAGTAAGGTTAAGCCTGGTGGACTATTAGATAGTGCATTTAAAGTCGGCCCAGTTTGGATGACATTAAGATTATTGGCAGTTGTCTTTGTCTGGATGACTTATTTTAAGTTAGGGTCAAAAGTGATTTATTCAGAAGATACAGGTGGATTAGTGTTTAACGACCTATTACCAACCTTAGTTGCAGTATTTTTATTCGCTGCACTATTTTTACCGTTCTTAATGGAATATGGGTTGTTGGAATTTTTAGGGCCTTTATTTAGACCAATTATGAGACCTTTATTTACATTACCTGGACGTTCGACAGTAGACAATCTTGCTTCATTTATAGGCGATGGAACTGTAGGTGTGCTGATTACAAGTCGACAATATGAAAGAGGTATTTACTCTAGAAGAGAATCAATAGTGATTTCGACTACATTTAGTGTAGTTTCTATCACTTTTGCAATTGTTATCGCAGAAACGGTTGGACTTCAACATAAGTTTTTTGCTTTTTACTTAACAGTAATCGTTTCATGTTTTGTAGCAGCTATGATTATGCCTCGTATTTGGCCATTGAACCAAATACCCGATGAATTTACGAAAGAAGTTTCTGAAAATACTAGATTAGAAAAATTACCTGAAGGTAAAACGGCGATAGGCTATGGTTTTGAAGAGGCGACAATTGTTGGTTTGAAAGCACCGGGATTTAAAGAATTTTGGAAATCAGGTTTAAAAACGGTCATAGATATGTGGTTTGTTATCCTTCCAGTTGTTATGAGTATAGGAACACTTGCAACGATGATTGCTAACTATACACCGGTATTCTCAATTATTGGACAACCATTTATTCCGATTCTTGAATTATTGCAAATACCGGAGGCAGCTAAAGCTTCTGAAACTTTATTAATTGGTTTTGCGGATATGTTCTTACCTTCCATACTCATCGCTGATGCACATAGTGAAATTACGAGATTTGTTATAGGTGCATTAAGTATTTCTCAATTAATATACTTATCAGAAGTTGGTGGTGTAATACTTGGTTCTAAAATACCAGTTAGCTTAGGTAAACTATTTATGATTTTCTTAATCAGAACTGCTATCACTTTACCGATTATTGCATTGATGGCCCACTTATTGTTATAACCACAATTTAGGCAATGAAGATTTATGTTGGGAATATTGATCCTATTCAACCAACATAACTTCATTGCCTTCTTTTTAATTTAAGGTAGCTAATACATCAGCTTTGACAATTTCACTATTTATAACTGGAGATGTTTCGGCCGATGTTTTACCTCTATTTTGATGTGCTTCTTTAAATGCATCACTTTTAGTCCATGCTTCGAAATCTTTTTCAGTTTCCCACCACGTATTGACATACATATCTTCACTGTCTTTGTCTCGTTCAACTTTCCAAACTTCAATTTTATGAAAACCTTGTAATGCTTCAATTTTTCCACCTTTAGTAAATCTTGGTGCCATTTTTTCAGCGAATCCTTTTTTTACAGTAATTCTATTTGTTACTACAAACATTTTTTAACCTCCTTATTCTTAAGCATAGTGTAATTAATAACTCGGAAAATAAAAAGTAATTAAGTATTAAATGTCTAGGTATATAAAAACTGCCAACTACATTTAATGCGTTGACAGTGAAATATTACATATAACTTTGCGAAAGAAATTGTATTATATCATTACTTAGTTAATTCATTATAAACTTTTTGGTCATTGTGCGTATAAATAATGTATTCATGATCATCTGTATCAATAATCACTCTATTCGTTTTACCAAAAGTAGAACCAATACGTGAAATGTTTTTAGAGTCTAAATCTGGAACGGCATGAATTTCTTGGTCTTGTGAGATATTTTTAATGTCACTAGTAGGGATTTTAATATCTGCTACTCTCCATTGAATTCTAACTTCATTATTATCTTTCTTTACAGTCATTGCCATTAAAGAACACATCCTTTATGTTATTTATGTCTATATCATATATCAGTATGTAATCGTTTTCAAGTATTAATGCTATACTTTTTTATTTTGTGATACACTATTTACTTCAACCGAAAATATGTTCGTATTTTAGCGCATTTTGTGTTAGAATGTTCTCTATAAAGGAGAAGGTATATGACAGGCAAAACTCACGTATCTGCTGGTTTGCTAGTGGGTGCATTAACAACCGAACACTTTCAAACTGATTTGTTCTCTACTGTTACTGTGTTATGTTTAGCAGTGGTTTCAAGTTTGCTTCCAGATATTTGTCATACTGGAAGTAAGATTGGTAGGAAATTAAAGTTGCTAAGCATAATCATTAGGCTTTTATTTGGTCACAGGACATTCACTCACTCATTATTATTTATTGGTATCATTGGATTTCTCCTTAATTTAATTCAAACTCCTATATACTATTTGGTTTCCATTATCGGTGGTATGGCGTCTCATGTTATACTAGATATGTTAACGCCAAGAGGAGTAAAGTTACTTTATCCGATTCCTCTAACTATTAAGTTCCCATTCACCTTTAAAACAGGCGGCTTAGTTGATGTATCACTGGCTACTGCATTAAGTATTGGCGCATTATACATATTATTCCAAACGTTTATTAATGATTTATTACAATATATAAGCCAGTCCATTTTAGGGTAATACTAAATTTTTATGGGTATGAATACATATTGAATTCATCACAAGGAGAGTTAAAATGTTAGATCAAAATCAATTAAAGAAATATAATCAAGAGCATTTGAGTGAATATGAAAAGCTAATGAGTAGTAATGAAAAAGAAAAATTAGAAGCTAAAGTGAATGATTTAGATTTAGAAAGTATTCAGCAATTATTTAAAGATTTATATATAAATCGTCAATCGATTTCAGACGTATCAACAGTTTCAGAAGTGAAATATCAGCGCAAGTCAGACTTGACGGATCAAGAAGTAGCTAAATATGAACATAAAGGATTAGAAGCAATAAGAAACGGTGAATTTGCAGTACTTTTGATGGCTGGCGGTCAAGGTACTCGATTAGGTTATAAAGGACCTAAAGGTTCTTTTGAAATAAAAGGTATTAGTTTATTTGAACTACAAGCACAACAATTACTTAAACTTAAAAAAGAAACGGGTCATTTAATTAATTGGTATATCATGACTAGTGATATTAATCATGAAGAAACGTTAACGTATTTTGAACAACACGATTATTTTGGCTATAATCCTGATAATATACATTTCTTCAAACAAGATAATATGGTTGCGTTAAGTGAAGAAGGACGTCTTATTCTGAATGAACAAGGTTATATTATGGAGACGCCAAATGGTAATGGCGGTGTATTTAAATCATTAGATAAGAATGGCTTTTTAGATAAAATGGCAACTGATGGTGTGAAATATATTTTCTTAAATAATATTGACAATGTATTAGTTAAAGTTTTAGATCCACTATTTGCAGGATTTACAGTAGTACATGATTGTGATGTAACATCTAAATCAATTCAACCTAAAGATGGTGAAAGTGTTGGACGTTTAGTAAATCAAAATAGTAAAGATACAGTACTTGAATACTCTGAATTAGATGAAGAAGTAGCAAATACGTTTAATAATGCAAATATTGGTATTCATGCCTTTAAAGTTGGATTTATTAAACAAGTGGTAAATAATGACTTACCATATCATTTAGCAGTGAAAAATCTAAAACAATTAGATGAAGATTTTGGTGTTGTTGAAAAACCAACTTTAAAATTTGAACTGTTCTATTTTGATATTTTTAGATATGCAACTAGTTTTAACACGTTACAAGTTAATAGAGAAGATGAATTCTCTCCACTTAAAAATAAAGAAGGTAAAGATAGTGTTGAAACTGCTACATCAGATTTAGAACGTATGAATTTAATTTAAAGGGTGGTGGTGTTAGATGTCTAACTCATCTAAGAATACAAAAAGTGCTGTTGTTGAATCTTTTAAAGACATCATCCCGCTATCTTTTGGTGAAGAAATAGGTAATGCAGTATCACATGGTGTTGCTGCGTTGATTACACTTTTTTTACTTCCTTATGCGGCAGTACATAGTTATATAGCCCATGGAACGTTGAGCTCAATCAGTGTTTCAATATTTGTAATTAGCATTTTTATGATGTTTATCTCATCTACAATATATCATTCAATGAAGAACAATACTGCACATAAATACATATTGAGAATTATAGATCATAGTATGATTTATGTTGCAATTTCTGGGACGTATACGCCCGTTCTATTAACTGTTGTAGGCGGATGGATAGGTTGGTTAGTGTTTATATTATTATGGGGTACCACAATTTGGGGTATATTATATAAATCCATCTCTGAAAAAGTGAATCCAAAGTTAAGTTTAATTGTATATCTTGTGATGGGATGGGTTGGTATTATTTTTCTTCCTATTATCATTATGCGTACGTCATGGATGTTCATTTTATTTATAGTTTTAGGCGGTTTATCATATACGATTGGGGCTTGGTTTTATGCGCAAAAAAATCGTCCTTATTTCCATATGATTTGGCATATATTTATCGTTATCGCTTCAATGTTCCACTTTATTGCAATACTTTATTTTATATAGAGAAACTAAAAAATAAGGTTGATGATTTTATCGGTCATCAGTCTTATTTTTATTTTAAAGTGATTATTATATTGCGTCTGAATAATTCTAACGATTATTCTATTAAAGAATCTAAAAAGATAAAAAGGAGGAAAATTGTTCATGAACTTAAAATCTATAGGTATTGTTGTTACATTGGTTTTAACTATGTTTATGGCTGCAATTGAAAGTTCAATTATTTCATTAGCCATGCCTACAATAAGAACAGATTTAAATGCTGGAGCATCAATATCATTAGTATTTACAGTTTATTTTATTGCGTTGGTAGTAGCTAATCCGATTGTTGGTGAATTATTAACACGTTTTAAAATTCTTTATATTGCAATGGTAGGTTTATTATTATTTGGTATAGGTAGTTTAATGTCAGGAATGAGTAGCACATTTGTTATGCTCATCATCTCAAGAATCGTCCAAGGATTAGGAGCGGGGGTTATGATGTCGTTAACTCAAATTGTTCCTAAATTAGCTTTTGAAATACCATTTAGATACAAAATTATGGGTATAGTTGGAAGTGTATGGGGGATATCTAGCATTATCGGACCATTGCTAGGTGGAGCTATTTTAGAGTTTGCAACATGGCACTGGCTATTTTTCATAAATATCCCGATAGCGGTTATTGCAATTATTTTAGCATTTATTACGTTTCATTTTCCTGAGGAAGCGGAAGTTAAAGCATCTAGCTTTGATGTCAGAGGACTTACATTATTTTATGTGTTCATAGCTTTATTTATGTTTGGTTTATTATATAAGTCATCAATAATATTAAATATGATTGCTTTAGTGTTAGCATTTATATTCATATTTATTTTATTTAAATTTGAAAGCACAATCAAAAATCCATTCATACCAATTTCAGAGTTCAATCGTTCAGTATCATTAGTATTTGTTACGGACCTCTTAATAGCGATGACTTTAATGGGATACAATTTATATATACCGATTTACTTGCAAGATCATCTGCATCTTTCTCCACTTCAAAGCGGATTGGTTATATTCCCATTGTCAGTAGCTTGGCTAGTTTTAAATTTTAATTTAGCAAAAGTTGAAGCTAATTTAACACGTAAGGCATTATACATCACTGCATTCACTTTATTATTAATCAGTAGTATCATACTAATGTTTGGTTTGAAAATGCCATTATTAATTGCAGCAACTGTAATACTCGCTGGACTAAGCTTTGGTTTTGTTTACACTAAAGATAGTGTCATCGTTCAAGAAGAAACAAATCCGAGACATATGAAGAAAATGATGTCCTTTTATGCATTAACCAAAAATTTAGGTTCATCAATAGGCTCAACTGTAATGGGCTATTTCTACGCTATGTCAACAGGATTTATAAATGGTCACTTTTATAATATTTTACTTGCAGCTGCATTAGTGAGTATCTTACTCATCATCATGTGGTCAACGCTTTATAAATCCGAGGCATAGCATATTAAAGCTTTAACATAAACTAAATGTGATGGTTTATTAAGTTCTTTTAATATCGCGCTTTAAATTTTATATTGCGTTTTATAAATGATAAAATAGCCGTGTGAAACAAAGGAGGGCAAAAAATGAAGTTTTTTAAAAATAATTATAAAAATATTTTATCTACTTTATTTGTCCTCACTATCTTTATTATTTCAGGTGCTATTTTTTTAATGTTTTTAGGATTTGGTTTATTTGGTTTAAGTCGAATCCTAATTTTTTTTAACTTAGGAGACTTTACCTATAATAAAAATTTAGTAGATAATTTAGTTTATTATGGAAGTTATATCGTTTTTGGTTACTTCATTTTATTTGCCATTGAACATTTAATGGACTACTTTAGAAAGCAATTGCCTAACAATCCATATTTTAGTGGTAGTATGTTTCATTTGATTTCTTATGTCGTAACAACGATACTCTTTTATTTTATAATTCATATACACTACGTTTATATAAAAATTGACTTTTGGGTCATCGCAGTCATCATAGGGCTATTATATATATTTAAAATTATATTTTATCCAGATAGTGAGAATCTTAATAATAAGAAAGAATAAGCATTTAGTTTGCTTGGCGTACTAAAATTTGGTTGAATATAACAATGTCTTTGAATTAAAAGGAGTTTTTATATGGCGAATATAGAAGTATCCACAAAAAAACGGAACCTCATTGTTGCAGTAATGTTATTAAGTGCATTTATAGCTATTTTAAATCAAACTTTATTAAATACTGCTTTACCGCATATTATGAGGGAACTAAATACATCTGAAAATACTGCCCAATGGTTGGTAACTGGTTTTATGTTAGTTAATGGGACAATGATTCCGTTGACTGCATACTTAATGGATAGAATTAAAACCAAGCCATTATACTTAGTTTCTATGGGAATCTTCCTTATTGGATCTATTGTTGCTGCTATTGCACCTAACTTTGGTGTTTTAATGTTTGCCAGAGTGATACAAGCGATCGGTGCTGGAATTATTATGCCGCTCATGCAGTTTACGTTATTTACTTTATTTTCTAAAGAAAAGCGTGGTTTTGCAATGGGCTTAGCTGGCTTAGTTATCCAATTTGCACCAGCGATTGGCCCTACTTTTTCAGGCTTAATTATAGATAATACGAGTTGGAGAGTACCATTCATTATCGTTGTAGGCATTGCACTTATAGGTTATATCTTTGGTGCTATTACATTATCTAGTTACAATGAAACTAAAAAAACAGCATTAGATAAACGATCAGTTATTTATTCAACGTTAGGATTTGGATTGATGCTTTATGCATTTAGTAGTGCAGGCAATCTTGGATTCACTCATCCAATTGTTATCTTCTCATTTATAATTGGAATGTTAATTGTTGTTGCGTTTGTAAGAAGACAATTATATATAACTAATCCGTTGTTAAATCTCCGAGTCTTCAAAAGTAAAATTTTCACTTTCAGTACTATTACTTCAATGATTGTCATGATGTCAATGGTAGGTCCAGCACTTTTGATTCCATTGTTCGTCCAAAACGGTCTTGGTCTAAGTGCCTTCATGTCTGGATTAGTCATAATGCCAGGGGCTATTTTAAACGGTATAATGTCTGTTTACACCGGTAAAATTTACGATAAATATGGACCTAGACTTTTAATCCTAATTGGATTTATCGTGCTCATTATAACTACTGCCTTGTTGAGTTTCTTAAAATATGATTCATCTTATACCATGTTAGTTATCGTGTATGCAATAAGAATGTTTGCTGTTTCATTATTGATGATGCCAATTAATACAGCAGGAATTAACGCACTTAAAAATGAAGACATTTCGCATGGTACTGCCATCATGAACTTTGGCCGTGTTATGGCTGGCTCACTTGGAACGGCCTTAATGGTAACTATTATGAGTATTGGGGCTAAATTACTAAGTCAAAGTTCATCTATAAGTGCCAATCATGAAATCGCACAAAGACAAAGTGTTGCAGCAGGTGTTGATTTATCATTTGCCATAGTAACTGGATTAGTGATTGTTGGTTTCATCTTCTCTCTATTTATTAAAGAAGAAAGACACTACATTAAAAAAACAACGAATACGCGTGATATATAACGATTAGATAATGATAGAAGTTAGTCTTCATATATTGAGCTAACTTCTTTTTTTATATATCTAAAAAATATATACTAATTTAGAAAGTCAATACATATTAATATTTGTTATTATATAGATATAAAGAATGCTAAGGGGGATTTACATTGTTAACGGTAGATCAAGTGAAAGAAATAGTCGGAGCATTAAAAGATCCGATAATAAATGTACCACTTAAAGAAACAGATGGCATCATCGAAGTAACTACAAAAGAAGAAATAGAACACGTTAGTGTTAAAGTGGCAATGGCGCAACTAGGTGGACAACCACAGTTAGATTTACAAATGGCAATAGTAAAAGCGCTAAAAGAAAATGGGGCTAACACTGTTGGGATACGATTTGAAGAGTTACCTGCCGAAACGGTAGAACAATATACAGGTAAAAAAGAAGAACAACCAAAAACTATAGAGGGATTATTATCTAAAGATAATCCAGTAGAATTTATAGCGATTGCTTCAGGTAAAGGTGGCGTAGGTAAATCGACAGTTGCAGTAAACCTAGCAGTTGCTTTAGCACGAGAAGGCAAACGTGTTGGTTTAGTAGACGCTGATATCTATGGATTTAGTGTACCTGATATGATGGGTATTGACGAGAAACCGGGAGTCCAAGGTAAAGAAATAATTCCCGTTGAACGTCATGGCGTAAAAGTGATATCAATGGCATTTTTCGTAGAAGAGAATGCGCCGGTTATATGGCGTGGACCAATGCTAGGCAAAATGTTAACTAATTTCTTTGTAGAAGTGAAATGGGGAGAACTTGACTATTTACTATTAGACTTGCCGCCAGGTACAGGTGATGTAGCTTTAGATGTTCATTCAATGTTACCAAGTAGTAAAGAAATCATTGTAACTACGCCTCATCCGACAGCAGCATTTGTAGCTGCAAGAGCAGGAGCGATGGCTAAACATACTGAACACTCTATCTTAGGTGTCATTGAAAATATGAGCTATTTCGAAAGTAAAGAAACTGGTAATAAAGAACATGTCTTTGGTAAAGGTGGCGGACGTAAACTAGCAGATGAATTAAATACGCAGCTACTAGGTGAATTACCATTAGAACAACCTACATGGAATCCTAAAGATTTCTCACCATCTATTTATCAAGCAGATGATCGATTAGGTAAAATTTATACGTCTATTGCTCAAAAAGTGATAGCATCTACAATTAAAAAATAAAATCCTATTTAGTGTAAAATTAGCGCATGGAAATTCAGATTTTCATGCGTTTTTCTATTGCAAAATATTTTGAATCTGATAGAATAATTTCTTGTGAGCAACAATGAAACTTGAACATAACAAAGATAAAAATTAGTTCAAAAAAAGTGTTGACTTAACTATTTAAACTTGATATTATATAAAGGTCGTCGAAAACGGAATGTTAATTCCTTACAAAGTTTGTTAAAACGGTGTAAAACTTACCATTGCAAAATAAAAAAAGATGACTTAAAATAATAAAAGTAATCAGCAAAAGTTGTTGACTTTCTAAAAAGAATGTTATACAATTAAGAAGTTGTTTTAAAAATGAACATTGAAAACTGAATGACAATATGT
>NZ_KV838585.1:77529-116777 GCF_001838705.1 Staphylococcus sp. HMSC34C02 | reverse complement strand
AATAGCATCATCATATTATTTATGTCCCAGGCTCGCTTTTTTTATTATTGATTGCTGTTCCCATTCTCTTCATTAGTATCTGTTTTATTGTCGTCTTTATTGTCTTGCTGTTTTGTATCTTGTTCTACACCCTCAGGGTCACGTTCTTTCGCGCTACCTTTTTTAGGATTATAGTTCGCATCTTCAGTGTATTCGTTGCCGGCATTCCATAGTAAGAACTCATTTACACCATTATCTTTTAATGCCTGAACTTGTTCAGATACAGCTTTCGCATCATAATCAATATAATTACCATCGCCTAAGTATGATGCTGTGAAATCTTGAATCCATGGACGTGAAATTGGTTTTTTCTTACCAAGTGAATCTAATAAGTTATTTTCTTTTTGAATATATCGATTCACTGTTTTATATGGTTCTGTATCTGGCGCTTGTAAACCAAAGTCACCATTGCTCCAATGTGATGGATAAATCATTGATGAAATTGCGTCTACATTTTCAGATATTTTAGGGAAACTTTGACCAATACCAGGTGCATTTTTAACTAATGCAGAATAGCCAAATACGTCCGCAGATATATTAACACCCATCGGTTTCAACTCTTTATTAGCGTGTTCTAAGAATTTCGTAATGGTATCCACACGTTGATCGCCAGAACTTAACTTGCTATTTTTATAGTCACCTTTACTATAAGTTAGACTGTCTGCTTCATTTTCAAAGCCTTCTGGGAAACGCACGTAGTCAAATTGAATATCTTGGAAACCGGCTTTAGCTGCCGCTTTGGCTACATCAATGTCGTAATCCCAAACTTCTTTCATAAATGGGTTAACGAAGCTATCACCTTTACCATTTGTCCAAACTGAACCATCACTTTCTTTAAATGACCACTCCGGATGTTCTTTCGCTAGTTTAGAATCTTTAAATGTAACAATACGCGCAATTGGATAAATGTTGTTATCATGCAATTTTTTCAGTAATTTCTTACCATCAACAATGTCTAATGTGTTTTTATCCACTTGCTTGTTGCCAGTGTTAAGATTCATTGTTATGTTACCTTCATCATCTTTAACATCGATAACCATAGTATTTAAATTGGAATCTTTAATAAATTTGATTAACTCATCGATTTTATCGCCTTGTGTTGAATTACTTGTTACATAAATTCCTTTGACACCATCCTTAGGATAGTCAACCTTATTCTCATTGTTGTTCTTATCATTATTCTGTTTTAATTTTTCACTTTGACTGTTTGTCTGTTCGTTCTTCTGGCTGTCCCCTTTTTGTCCGCTACTAGATGAATGATCTCCATTACTGCACGCAGCGAGTAACAAAGCACTTGTTGTTAATACAGCAAATAATTTGTTCTTTTTCATTCCCTTAGCCTCCGAATATACTTTATATGTATAATTAGGTTCTCATTATTTAGAATAGTAAGCGATTTAAAAAGTTTCATTATCCTAAATAAGAGAACCTAACTTTCCTTTAGAATAGCATATTTTTAACAAAAATATTCACTAAGACAAAATTTTATAAATTAAATTATCTAATATTTGTATGTTTTTAAATGAATTTTAAATTAAATCTCGTAATCATAGGTTTAATTTTGAATAAATTGATTGCGTATTTCCAATAATCCATTGCGTATGATGTTGCGTTTGTTGATAATAGGCGTCTACTTTATCGTAATTATTTTTAGGGAAATCCCAAACATATTTGAGAAAGGCTAAACTTATTGTCTTAGGATTGCCACCTACTGTTGGCTTTCTAAATACAGTCATTAGATAACGCTTGATGACACGGTATATACACTTCCACCTCGATTCTTTAATCCAAATCACTGTCGTTGTGCGTTCTAGTCTCATGAGTAATGTATTTGAATAATGACCATCAATAATCCAAGATGGCGTCGCTACAATTTCTTTCAACTGAGCGTGCAAGGATTCCGGCGTTACAGTCGCTTGATCGCTAAGCCATTGTATTTTATCGATGTGATACAAAGGTATCTTATAATTCTGTTGTAAACGCATTGCTAACGTTGATTTTCCTGAACCTGGGCTACCAATAATCAAGATACGATGTTCCATGTTTTTTACCTCGCATATTTTTTGAAAATGAGTCATACAACAAAATAAGTACAATTTATGAAACTATAAACTCTAAAATAAGAATTTTCAATAAATATAAGTTTTATAACTTGAGAATGTACTTTATTTTTATCATAATGAATATGAAAGTTAATTAAAGGAGTGGAAAGAGTAATGAATAAAGAACAATTAGAAAAAATGACAAATGGGAAAGGTTTTATCGCAGCATTAGACCAAAGTGGCGGTAGTACTCCTAAAGCATTAAAAGAATATGGTGTAAACGAGGACGAATATAGTAATGATGATGAAATGTTCCAACTTGTACACGATATGCGTACTAGAGTTGTAACTTCACCTTCATTCTCTCCAGACAAAATTTTAGGTGCTATCCTTTTCGAACAAACAATGGATCGTGAAGTTGAAGGCAAATACACTGGCGACTACTTAGCTGACAAAGGTGTTGTTCCTTTCTTAAAAGTCGACAAAGGCTTAGCTGAACAACAAAATGGTGTTCAATTAATGAAACCTATCGATGATTTAGACGATACATTAGACCGTGCGGTTGAACGTCACATCTTCGGTACTAAAATGCGTTCTAATATCTTAGAATTAAACGAACAAGGTATTAAAGACGTTGTTGAACAACAATTTGAATTCGCTAAAAAAATAATTGCTAAAGGTTTAGTACCAATTATTGAACCTGAAGTTAACATTAACGCTAAAGACAAAGCTGAAATCGAAGAAGTATTAAAAGCTGAACTTAAAAAAGGCTTAGACGCTTTAAATGATGATCAATTAGTGATGTTAAAATTAACTATCCCAACTAAAGCTAACTTATACAAAGAATTAGCAGATCATCCAAATGTTGTACGCGTGGTTGTATTATCAGGTGGTTACAGCAGAGACGAAGCAAACAAATTATTGAAAGACAACGATGAATTAATCGCAAGCTTCTCACGTGCATTAGCAAGTGACTTACGCGCTAGCCAATCACAAGAAGAATTCGATAAAGCATTAGGCGACGCAGTAGATTCAATCTACGACGCATCAGTAAACAAAAACTAAAACTAGGTGCGTAAGTGAGCGCTTAGGTTTTGAGCAGAATCGAAAAGTGAGCAAAACTGTTTCTCAAGTTTTGTCGAGCTTTGAGTATTTCTGCCGAAAAACCTGCTCACTGTAGCCCGTTTATCACTAGGTGCGAAGAAAAGCGTTTAGGTCGCGAGCAATAACGAGCTATGAGCAAAAATCGTTCTTTGATTTTAGCGATTAGCGTATTATTGCCGAACGACCTGCTTTTCGTAGCCCGTTCATCACTAGGTGCGTAAGTGAGCGCTTAGGTTGCGAGCAATTACTAGCATCAAGCGAAAACTGTTCTTTAGTTTTAGCGCGATGCGTATAATTGTTGAGCAATCTGCTCACTGTAGCCCTCTCATCACTCCGGTGAAGTTCTCTATAACTTCACTCGAATGATTCAAAGCCGACTGGTTATTTCGACCAGCCGGCTTTTTTAATATCTATTATTTGTAGAATTGTTCCAATTTTTGTTTTGTTTCTTCAATAGAAGCATTTAATTCTTGTTGTTTTTTCTCATCTTGTAATGCACTTTGACTTGCTCTCATAAATCCGTGTGTTCAAATTTTACGATATAGTACGCCATTTTATACACCGCTTTAGACATGAATCAATACTTTACCAAATTTACCACCAGTAATGACAGGTATCGTATCACCATATTGATCTTGTAAATAGCGTTTCACACTTGCAAGTTGTTGCGTATCTAGTTCCACTTCAACTTCTTTTAACCATTGAGGTAGTTGCTGTATAACATCATCTAGCGTTCTATCATTATGTTGTGTATGTCGTTCGATTAACGTCTCATACGTGTAATCATTGACATATAATAACTGCAATAAGTAATACATATCTGCTGTCATAGTCTGACTTTTTTCATCTAAAAATGCCACAACTTCATCAACAATGGAATTCTCTTTAGGACCAGCAATTAAACTAACATATACATATTTTTGTGCGATATCAATAGCTTTATTAACCGCTTCCCACGTCGTAACTGCTGGACACATAGACGCAAATACTAAATCATGATGTCCTAATTCTTCCTTTCGAGCATCTTCAAACGATTGATGAATGGTTTCTAGCGTTACACCATAATGGTGGGCATTTTCCTGTAACATCTCATGTAATATGGGTGATGGCTCTAACGCTGTAACGGTTGCGCCTTCTTTAGCGAATGGCACACTAAAGACACCAGAGGCTGCCCCGACATCTAATATACTCAAATTGCTAAATGCACCTGTTTGTCTTTCAATCCAATCCATAATACGTTTCGTACGTTGTTGGCTTTCTTCAGTAAATGAATGTTTATTAAAGTTTTCTGCCCACTTTTCAAATCCAGGTGCAGATGGATCACCTAAGCCGGCACGTTTCATTCTTTTGTCTTGTGTATTAGGGTCGTCTTCCCACGCTTTCTCCCAATATTGATTACTAAATATATCTTTTCGCATAAAGAAACTCCCTTGTCTGATAGTTATAGTCTCATCTTACCCCTTCACATATAATCAATAAACTGATTCGCTTAATACTAAAAAAGCTCTCAATCACTCTATAGTATAAAGACAACACGCTAGAGTAATTGAAAGCTTATTATTATTCTATACTCAATAATACATCTTAAATGTTATAATGTTTCTCCGTTTGATTCGATTACTTTACGATACCAACCAAATGAGTCTTTCTTCGTACGTTCTAATGAACCATGACCTTCATTATCACGATCGACGTGAATTAAACCGTAGCGTTTTTTCATTTCACCAGTTGTAAATGAAACAATATCAATAATACCCCATGGTGTATAACCCATTAAGTCTACACCATCTTTATCTACTGCATCGATAGCAGCATTAATATGTTCACGTAAATATTCAATTCGATAATCATCATGGACTTGTCCATTTTCATCAAATTCATCTACAGCACCAAAGCCATTTTCAACAATAAATAATGGAATTTGGTAACGGTTATATAGGGCATTTAATGTGTAACGTAAACCGACTGGGTCAATCGCCCAACCCCAATCACTCTTCTTAATATAAGGATTATCAACTGAGTTTGGTAAACCACCATTAACAACGTTATCTTCTACACTTGATTCATTATCATGTTTTACAACTGTAGACATATAATAACTGAATCCAATGTAATCCACCGTACCCTCACGTAAAATAACGTCATCACCCTCTTGCCAACCAATGTCGAAGCCTTCACGTTCAAACATCTTCGTCGCATAACCTGGGTAATAACCACGAACATGTACATCTGGGAAGAAGAAACGCATACGACTTGCCACTTCTGCTTCCATAATATCTTCTGGATTACAGCTATAAGGATAAATTGGCACGTGTGAAATCATCGCCCCGATTTCAAAGTCAGGATTGATTGCTTTACCAATTTTAACCGCTTTGGCACTCGCGATTAATTCATTATGCGCCACTTGATACAATACTTCCTCTTTATTATCGTCATCTGATAATGAAACACCAGAATTCGTCCATAAGAAAATTGGGTTATTGATATCCATTTGGTTGTTTATTTCGTTAAATGTCATCCAATATTTCACTTTATCTTTGTAACGTTTAAATACCGTTTCCGCAAAATGCGCAAAGAAGTCTGCCACTTTACGATTTCTGAAACCACCATATTCACGCGCTAAATGTAATGGCATTTCAAAATGTGAAAGTGTAATCACAGGTTGAATGTTATATTTCAATAATTCATCAAATAAGTCATCATAGAATTGTAATCCTTCTTCATTCGGCTCAACTTCGTCCCCTTGTGGGAATATTCTTGTCCATGCAATTGACGTTCTTAAGCACTTCAAACCCATCTCACTAAACATTTTCACATCGTCTTTATAACGATTATAGAAGTCAATACCTACATGATTGGGATAGTATTTGCCTGGTTCTACATCTTGTGTAATTTCACGTGCTTTACCGTGTGCGCCAGCTGTCATCACATCAATCACACTTAATCCTTTACCACCTTGATCATAACCACCTTCGAATTGATTGGCCGCTAATGCGCCACCCCATAAGAAATCATTTGGTAATTTAGACATATTTAAAACTCCTTTTCCAAATTATTAATCATTCGCTTTTATTTCTTAACAACTGTCATATTTTTTATTAAAATACAAACCCTTTCACAACTCATTATAATTATACCGGTACAATTTGTAAACGATTTATTCCGAATTATACCGGTACAATTTACAAATTGGTATTAAAATTTGCTATACTATATTTGAATTACAAATAAAGGGAGTAAAATGATGTTAAAGTACGAACGAATTGCACAAGAAATTACAAATGCTATTTCAAATAACGAGTATAAAGTTGGCGATAAACTTCCTAGTGTAGAACAATTAAAATCTCAATATCAAGTCAGTAAAAGTACCATCATTAAAGCATTAGGCATGCTACAAAAAGATGGCATGATTTACCAAACACAAGGTAGTGGTATTTATGTCCGAAACAAAAACAAATCAGGTTATATTAACTTGTTAAAAACAAAAGGGTTCTCAGACAATCTACAAGGCCATCAAGTCACAAGCAAAGTCTTAACTTTTAAATCTATCACACCAAATGATGAAGTGAGAGAACATTTACGCTTAAATGACGAAGATACTGACGTTTATTATGTCGAACGGATTCGCTATTTGGACCACAACCCGCTATGTATTGAAACATCCTACTTCAATCAATCATTAGTTACGCATCTTGACCTTGCCAGTGCAGAGCGTTCAATATTCGACTACCTTCAGTCGCAGCTTAAGATCAATATTGGTTTCTCGGATATCTATTTTTATATCGACTTTCTCTCTGAACAAGAAGCACAGCATTTAAATCTCAATCAAAACGATCCATGTATGCGTCATGATTTGACCTTTTATACCACTAAAGGCATACCTTTCGATTATTCAAATATTGTCTATCATTACAAATATGCCAACTTTTTTATTCCTATAGAAAGCTAAAAAAAAGCGTCTCCTGAGATTCAAAATCTCAGGAGACGCTTTGCTTAACTTCTATTTATTTCGCGTCTTCGTAATAACCTAATTCAAGGTCTTTAGACGTTTGACGACGTATTTTTCTCATTAACTCAACATCTTCGATTAATGATTTACCATATGAAGGAATCATTTTTGAAATTTTAGCATTCCATTCACCGATGTGTTCTGGGAAGTTCTTTTCAAGTACTTCTAAAGCTACAGATACTGATGTTGATGCCCCTGGTGATTCACCAAGTAAAGCAATTACTGAATGGTCTTCAGAGTTAACCACTTCTGTACCGAATTGGATAAATCCTTTACCTTCTTTTTCAGTATCTTTAATAACTTGAACACGTTTACCTGCTGTGTATAATTCCCAATCTTCATCACGTGCTTCAGGGTAGAATGTACGTAAGTGGTTCATACAACCTTCTTTAGTCATGATGATTTGATCAAATGAATATTTAATCAATGGTAAGTTTTTAACTGCAGCAGCTAACATTGTTGTAATGTTATATGGTTTGATAGATTTGAATAAATCTAAGTTTGAGCCATTTTTAAGGAACTTAGGTCCAACATTAGCAAATGGTCCAAATAATAACGTACGTTTACCTTCGATGTAACGTGCATCAAGGTGAGGTACTGTCATTGGTGGTGTACCTGGTGGTTCTTTACCATATACTTTCGCATCGTGTGCTTCAATTACTTGTGGATTTGTACATGCTAAGAATTGACCAGTAATTGGGAATCCACCTAAATGTTTACTTTCAGGGATACCTGTTTTTTGTAGTAATGGAATTGCTGCACCACCGGCACCAATAAATACATAGTCAGTAACTTCTTCAAATACGTTACCAGATTTAAGGTCTTTGATTTTAACTTGCCATTTACCATTAGATAAACGTTCAAAATCAAGCACTTGATGACTATATTTAACTTCAACATGCTCGTCTAATTCTAAGTGACGTGCCATTTTACGAGTTAATTCACCGAAGTTTACGTCTGTACCTTCGTCGATTTTACTAGCAGCCATTTTGCCGTCATCAACGCGGCCTTGCATCATTAATGGAATCCATTTTCTCATTACTTCAATGTCTTCAGTATATTCAATGTTATCGAACATTGGAGATTGTTTCATTGCTTCGTAACGTTTTTTCAAGAATTCTTTATTATTAACGCCTCTAACAAAACTAATGTGTGGAAGAGGATTAATAAATTCTCTAGGGTTCTCAATATGTCCTGATTTCACTAAGTGACCCCAGAATTGTTTTGAGATTTCAAATTCTTCGTTGATTTCTTTTGCTTTTTCAATGTCAATCGAACCATCTGGTTGTTGAACTGTATAGTTCAATTCACAAAGTGCAGCGTGACCAGTACCAGCATTGTGGCGTTCATTAGAACTTTCAAGACCTGGTCGATCCATACGTTCGTAAAGCTTGATATTCCAATTAGGCTCAAGCTCATTTAACATAGAACCAAATGTTGTACTTAAGACACCAGCACCAATTAAAATGACATCTTTTGATTCTGCCATGGTTGTACACCTCTCCAATTTTATTAGTTAACAACTAAAAAGCTATTACTTACTACTCTTTCTCCCTAACCATCAAGTAATATCTTTTTATATTAAGATTGTTAAGCCTTTCATTTCTATGTTAAAACAAATATGGTAAATTGTAAATTGGAGAAACTTAATTAAAAATATTTTTTTATACAAAATCGAATGAATCCACACTAAGTGTTTTTTCTCATCATTAAGCAACTTAAAATGAAAGCCTTTCAAGGGCAATTATTATCATAAAATACGATGAGGGGAGCGGAACAGAAACAAATTTCGGAAAATTTTATTTCTGTCCTGCTCCCCTTAATTTCCATCATTCTAACTAGACTGTTAAATTGATTGTACCTTATGATTGCAATTTAGGTTGTAAGAACTTTTCAATATAAAATGCTGACTCTTCAATTGATTTATATTCTGTATTGATGACAGTCGCATTCAATTTCTTAAAGACTTCTTCAGCATAAATCAGTTCTTTCTTGATGCGCTCTAAGTTATTGTAACGAGATTCACTAGACAAACCTAGTGTCTCAGCACGATTCTTTCGAATATTGGCGATATATTGTGGACTTGCAGTCAAGCCAAATACTTTTAGCCCCTTTTGCTTATACACGTTATCAGGTATTTCAATTTCTGGCACCAATGGTATATTAGCGATTTTGTAGCCTTTATTAGCTAAATACATACTTAATGGCGTCTTAGAAGTTCTTGATACACCTACAATGAGTGCATCCGCTTCGCCAATATCAGTAAAATGCTTGCCATCATCATATTTAACTGAGTATTCAATGGCTTCAATCCGTTTGAAGTATTCATCATTTAATTTACGTAAAGCGCCACTTTCCATTAACGGATGACTGTGTGTCGTCTTTTCAATAATTCCAATTAAATCAGACATATAGTCGACGTAAGGAATATCATGCTCTCGTGCAAATTCATGACCCAGTGCATTAAATGATTCACTCACTAATGTTGTTGCAACAATCGCATGCTGTTCACGCGCCAAATTTAAAATATTTAAGAATTCCTCTTCATCCTTAATATATGGGAATTTCTTAATTTCTACATTATGCAAATTTGGAAACTGCGTTAATGTGGCATGAATCATTCTTTGGGCTGTCTCACCAATGGAATCTGATACAATAAATAACTTTAACATTTGTTCGTTTGAATTCGTTTCTTTCACGTTATTGCTCGCTTTCCTCCGCTTGACTCTGAGCTGTTGCTAAAATTGCACCTGGAACTCGGAATGGTGAGCATGACACGTAGTCTATCGCTAGCTGATTGAAGCGACGAATAGACTTAGCATCTCCGCCTAATTCACCACAAACACCGATTTTAATGTTAGGATTCACTTTCTTAGCTTGTTCAACTGCAATTTCAATCAATTTTCCGACACCATCTCTATCTAACGTTTGGAATGGGTCAAGCTTCAATATATTACTTTCAGTATACACATTTATAAATTTACCTGCATCATCTCTAGAGAAACCATATGTCAATTGTGTTAAATCGTTTGTACCAAAGCTAAAGAAATCACAATGTTGCGCTAACGTATCTGCAATTAGACATGCACGCGGTGTTTCAATCATTGTACCGATTAAATATGGTACGCTGTCCCCTTGTTCTTTCTCTAGTTTATGAATCGTCTCAACAAGTTTGTCTTTAAGTGTAGTAAATTCTTCTACAGTTGAAACGAGTGGAATCATGATTTCAGGTTTACATGTTATACCCTCTTTTTTAAGTTTTAATACGCTTCCCATGATGGCTTCAACTTGCATTTCATATAATTCAGGATACGTGATTGCAAGTCTACAACCACGATGTCCCAACATTGGATTCACTTCGTGTAAGTCAACAATACGTTTATTTAACACGTCTTTAGGAATATTTAATTGTTGTGCTACATGTTCAACATCTTCATCTGAATTAGGCAAGAATTCATGTAATGGTGGATCTAGAAGACGCACAATCGTCGGACGTTCACCTGACAGTCTAAAGATAGCTTCAAAATCTTCTACTTGGTACTTTCGAATATTATTTAACGCTTCAACACGTTGTTCATAGGATGAAGATAATATGAAGCGACGCATTTCAACTAAACGCTCTGCTCCGAAGAACATATGCTCAGTTCTAACTAAACCAATACCTTTCGAATCGAACTCATAACCCGCTTTAATATCTTGCGGTGTTTCTGCATTCATGCGCACATTTAGTCGTGCAATATCTTCGGACCATGACATAAATTGATTGAATTCTTCACTATGTTCAGCACTAACTGTTTTGATTTCACCAATATAGATGGCCCCTTTTGAACCATCTACAGAGATGGTATCGCCTTCGTGAAGTTCTCCGCCTTCGTAATACACCGTTTTGGCTATTGTATTAATTTCCAAATCTGAACATCCTGTCACACAACATTTACCCATACCACGTGCAACGACAGCCGCATGAGATGTCATACCACCATGTGTCGTCACAATTGCTTCACTTGCAATCATACCTTCAATATCTTCTGGAGATGTTTCAGGGCGCATTAAGATGACTTTATGTCCTGATGCTGCTTGCACTTTCGCATCCTCAGCTGAAAATACAATTCGTCCTGTCGCTGCACCTGGACTTGCAGGTAAACCAATTTTTGAAATCTCAGTAGCTTCTTTTAACGCTTTGTCATCAAAATTAGGATGTAATAATTGATCTATTGATTTCACGTCAACATTTAACATTGCTTCTTCTTTCTTAATCACACCTTCAGCGACTAAATCTACTGCAATTTTAATTGCTGCACGTGCCGTACGTTTACCATTACGCGTTTGTAATAAATAAAGTTTGCCATTTTCAATTGTAAATTCGATGTCTTGCATATCTTTATAATGTTGTTCCAGTTGCTTTGTTACATCTACAAATTCTTGATGTACATCAGGCATTTGGTCATGGAGTGTCGAAATATCTTTAGGTGTACGAATACCAGCTACAACATCCTCACCTTGTGCATTTAATAAGTACTCACCAAACAATTTATTTTCGCCACTAACCGGGTTACGTGTAAAGGCAACACCTGTACCACTATTGTCCCCACTATTACCGAAGACCATTTCTTGAATATTCACGGCTGTACCAATGTCATGAGGAATATCATTTAAATCACGGTATATACGCGCACGATCATTATCCCAAGACTTAAAGACTGCTTCGATTGCTTCTTCTAATTGTTTTAAAGGTTCTTGTGGGAATGGTTTATACACTTCCTCGACATAAATCTCTTTAAATCGTTCACAAATCTCTTGTAAACCTTCAGCTGTAATGGCAGCATCATTTTCAAAGTTATGACGTGCTTTATAATCCTCAAAGTATGTATCAAATGATTGCATTGGCACGTTATATACCACTTCACCAAACATTTGAAGTAAACGACGATAGCAATCATATGCAAAGCGTGCATCGCCTGTTTTATCAGCTAATTTTTTAACATTATCATCATTCAATCCTAAGTTCAGAATGGTATCCATCATACCAGGCATCGAAATTTTAGCACCACTTCGCACAGACACAAGTAATAAATTGGCATCAGATGAGAAACTTTTACCAGTTCTCTCTGAAAATGCAGCAAGATGATCAATTAATTGTGTTTTCACTTCTGTTGATAATGATTTGCCTTGACGTAAATACTCAATACAAGCAGCAGTCGTAATCGTAAAGCCATCAGGTACAGGTAAACCTAATCGTTTCATTTCAGAAAGGTTGGCACCTTTACCACCAAGCAAATCCTTCATCGATTTTTGTCCTTCATCAAAAGCATAAATATATTTAGTCATTATAATGTCACCTCAATTAATTATTATGTCATACTAATTAATATTGAGTATGTCATATAATATAAATAAATACAATTAAAAACATCATATTTATGTTAAAGGTTTATAAAAAAGACACAATTAAAGCGTTACATAGACATTTGAATACATACCATTATGCCTATTTCACACGTTTTAATTGTGTCATACTATTTATATAGTTATAGATTATTGGATATCATTTTGAAAATAATGCGTTACAAACGTCTTAAATGATGCCGCTACTTCTGTAAAATAATGGGCTTTTTTATATGCCAAACCAATCATGCGGTAACAAAGGGCATTATCAATGGGTATCGCTACAATTTGCTCATCAAGTCCTCTTAAAGCTTGCTTAGGCGTAAATGAAACGCCAATATTCATCGCGACTAATTTTAAAATTGCACTCGAATCTTCAACTTCGATTTGATAATTTGGAACAATCCCTTCTTGTTCTAAGATGTAATCTATCCTATCCCGAAAACCATAACCTTCTATTTGACCGATTAATCGTTCGTCTTTAATCTGTTGTAAATTAATAGTGTCATATTGAGCAAACGGATGATCTTTACTAATTGTTAAATAAATGTCATCTTGAATGATAGGTTCCCAAATCACGTCTTTATGTTCAATTTCAGATGACGCTATTGCAAAATCCACGTCATTATTTAATATTAATTGCGTAGCGCGTTCAGACACAGCTTGATACTGTTTTAACTTGATATTCGGATGTAGTGCCACATAGCTTTGAATGAGCGATGGCATTACATGTGGAAAGGTAATGGCAAACGAAACTTGACCACTTTCAACACCGATTAATTCTTTAATGATACGTTCACCTTCATTAAGCTCCCTAACTGCACTATTCACATAATTCAGCATTAATTCACCATAACGATTTAAATAGATTTGTCGTCCTTTTCGATCAAATAATGCTACACCCAATTCATCCTCAATTGAAGCTATCGCTTTACTTAAGGCCGGTTGTGAAATATTTAATTGCTTAGCCGCTTCAGTCATATTATTCATTTTAGCCACAACTTTAAAATAGTTCAGTTTAGTCATTTCCATATCTTACACCTCTTTTCATAACTTTAAGTTATAAAAATATAATTATTATGAATTATACATTATTTATTGCGGGTGCTACCATTAAATCGTAATGGCAATTATTTCAGCTTTGAAAAAGGGGGATCATTATGAGATTAGAAAATAAAGTTGCTTTAATTACTGGTTCTGGTGGTGGTATGGGCTTTGAAACAGCTAAACGTTTCGCCGAAGAAGGTGCAACAGTCATTATTTCAGACCTTAAGGAAGACATCGTTAATCAAGCCGTCGACACATTATCTAAAACGACAGATCAACATGTCTATGGTTATGTTTTAGATGTTTCTAAAGAAGCGAGTGTCGAAGCAACTTTTAAACACATTAAACAGGACATTGGTAAATTAGATATACTTATCAATTGCGCTGGTATTACTGGTGCAGATAAAACGACGGACCAACTCACAGAGGAAGAATGGGATCAAGTATTTGCTGTTGATGTAAAAGGCGTATTCTTCTGTACAAAACATGCAGTGCCTTTATTACGTGACAATGGTGGCGGTTCTATCGTCAACTTCTCATCTATTTTAGGATTAGTTGGTACTGATGAATTAACACCTTATGCAGCAGCAAAAGGTGCAGTGACAAACATGACACGTCAAGATGCCATCAGCTTCGGTAAAGATCGTATTCGTGTTAACTCTGTACATCCAGGTACAATTTTAACACCTTTAGTGAAGAAATTAGGAGCTGAAACAGAAGGTGGCTTAGACGCTTATACTGCTAAAATGTCTGAACGTCATCCAATTGGTTATTTAGGTGAACCTATAGATGTCGCTAATGCTGTATTATTCTTAGCAAGTGACGAAGCACGCTTTATTACAGGTGCAGTATTAACGGTCGATGGTGGTTATACAGCGAGATAATCATTGCGACCTATAATGCAAAATGTAGACGGGAGTGGGACAACGAATTTAAAAAAATTCTGTCCCACTCCCGTCTTTTCATTCATTAAATATTCTATTATTTAAAGCCGTTTGCTTTATTATATTTCTCACGCTCTGCATCGCGTAATTCAACACGACGGATTTTACCTGAATTTGTTTTAGGTAGTGACGTTACAAATTCAATTGCACGTGGATATTTATACGGTGCAACTTCATTCTTCGCAAAGGTTTGTAATTCTTTAACTAGTTCATCATTGCCTTGATAGTTATCTTGTAAAATAACGAAAGCTTTAACGATATTACCTCGAATTTCATGAGGACTCGCAACAACAGCACATTCTTTTACTGCTGGGTGATTAGTTAGAGCATCTTCAACTTCAAATGGTCCAATTGTGTAGCCTGAACTAATGATAATATCATCTCGACGACCTTCAAACCAGAAATAGCCATCTTCATCAATATGTGCTAAATCTCCAGTAATATAATAGTCACCTGCTTGAGCTGCTTTTGTACGTTCTTCATCTTTATAATAGCCTTTAAATAAACCTGGGAAATCAAGCGGTAATGCAATATTACCTTTAACATTTGTTTCCACCTTTTGGCCTTCATCATCAACGATCGTAACACGACTGCCCGGAATTTCTTTCCCCATAGACCCTGGTCGTGATGTAGTGTCTTTCAAGAAACCAATCAATAATGTACTTTCAGTTTGACCATAACCATCACGTACTGTTAAATCAAAGTTATTGCGGAATTGTTCTACCACTTCACGGTTTAATGGTTCTCCTGCTGATACTGCACTATGTAAGTGGTCTAAATTATAATCTTGTAAATGATCCAATTTCGCCATCATACGATATTCTGTTGGCGTACAACATAAGACGTTAATTTTAAAGTCTTGTAATAATTCAAGATAGCGTGAAGGGTTAAATTTACCGTTATAAACAAATGCTGTAGCACCTGATCCCATAATTGATAAGAATGGACTCCAAACCCATTTTTGCCAACCTGGCGCAGCAGTTGCCCACACTAAATCATCTTCTCTAATGCATAACCAGTGTTCTGGCGCCATTTTCATATGTGCATAGCCCCAACCATGAGAATGTGTAACAGCTTTAGGATTACCTGTTGTTCCAGACGTATAAGATAGAATTGCTAGATCGTCTCTTGATGTACGCGTTATATCAAGTACATCACTTTGAGATGCTTTTTCGTCTTCGATGCTTGTCCAACCCGCTTCATGGCCATCAACAATAAATTTTGTTAATGTGTCATACTCTTTAATACCTTTAAATTCTTCGATGAAGTCTGATTTGGCAATCACGGCTTTAATTTCACCATGTGTAATACGGTATTGTAAGTCTTTTGTTCTTAACATTTCAGAACTAGGTATAATCGCGATACCTAATTTTAGAGCAGCAAGATAAAGTTCATATGTCATGATTGCGCGTGGCATCATAATTAATACTTTATCGCCTTTTTGAAGTCCATGATTTAATAATACATGTCCCACTTTATTTGCATTTTTGATTAGTTCTGAATATGTCACTGTAATTGGTTCATCTACCCCATTTTCATAAATGAGGGCTTTCTTAGATGTATTAGAAGCATGTTTCTCAATTTCAGAAACAATATTGTAAGTCTCTGGTGCCAATAAACTTGAATTATCCATTACTATACTCCCTTTCAGTTCGACCTTATTTATTATCTTATCAAACGCTTTAGTCCGATGAAATCAAAAGCCTTTATGTAAACGTTTTAATCCTACGTTGAAAAATGAAAAAGATTAAGCACAGATGCCGAAAAATGACGGCAAATGGCTTAATCTTTACATCTATATTAAAAAATATTACTTAAATTTAATTTTGATTCTAAACCTGCTAACTCAATTCGCACATTATATGATAAATCACGATTCACTATGTCACGATCAACACCTTTATCAGTGCCTCTATGTTTATGCGTTTGACTATATTCATTGGAATTTTGCCAATCATAAAATGCCTGACGTTCTTCCCATAAAGTTAAAATAATATAGTGTCGTCCTGCTACTTGCGGACGTAAAAATCTTAAAGCTTTAAATCCTGGTACATTTTGTAAATATTTAGGACGTTCTAAGAATTTCTTCTCAAATGCATCCTCCATACCTTCATTGACGTACAAATGATTTAAAACACAAAAAGAATCATTAGATAAATCATCAATTACCTCTAATACATCGTATTGATGTTCATCGTTATTTTTCTTTATTGAAATGATGTTGTCGCCCTTTTCTTCTACTACATATGTTTTATAACTGTCTTTTAAAATCATGATTCTTATCCTTCATTTCTAAACTAGCATTGAGCTACGATTTAATTTGTATATCTATATTCATTCGGTCATTATAATTGGCTTTGTTCATAAAGCGAGATAGATCGCTTCACGATTTCTAAAAATTCATGGTCCAATGTTGCAATTGTCGTAAAATAGCTAAGTATATTGTCAGAGATACGCTCATACTTAGGAAAATGTTGATCTTGACTAATCCAATGTGCAAGTTCTCCCAAAGGGGTTTGGTCACCAATAAATCCTTGCATAAACTCGTAAAAACTCATTATCTCACCCCAGCGTTTAGATATACGCTTATACTATCATGATACGTAGTATTACACTAGTACTGAAAAGCCAACACTTTTTTAAGCTTTGTTGGCTAAAGTGAAATAAAATTGGATTTATTTAGAAGTCAAATAATCTAACACAACTGCACCTACAGCTTCTGCCGCGACTAACATACTTTTCTCATCAATATTAAATTTAGGGTGATGATGCGGGTACACTTTACCATCTTGTGGCGCAGCACCTGAGTAAATAAATGTACTTGGTAATGTTTTAGCATAAAATGCAAAATCTTCTGATGGGGGTTGTGCTTCACATTCTTCTACCCCTTTTACGTCATCTAAATCAGCATTTTTAATTGTTTCTGCTACATAATTCGTGAATTCAGGGTCATTATAGAGTGCAGGATAATCTTTACTGAACTCAAAGTCACATTTAACACCAAATGTGGCTTCAAGACCTTCAACCATGCGTTGTAATTCTTCAGCAATGCGATCACGTGTAGCATCTGTTAGCGCTCGAACATCACCTTCAAGTTCAATTTTATCTTTAATCACATTAAATTGACCTTTCCCATCAAATGAACCAATCGTTACAACGCCTGTTTCAAATGGGTTAAGTCGACGGGAAACAATCGTTTGCGCAGTTGTAACAAAGTTTGCACCAGCAACAATCGCATCATTTGCAGTATGTGGTGATGAGCCATGACCTCCTTCACCTTGAATCGTTAATTTAAAGTATGAACGACCTGTTTGCACATTTTCAGGGCGGTAGAACACTTTACCAGGTTCCATATTAGTCATCACATGTGTACCAAGCACATGATTGACACCATCTAACACGCCATCTTCAATCATACCTTTGGCGCCACCTGGAGGCATTTCTTCAGCAGGTTGATGGATCACAATCACTTTACCATTTAATTGATCTTTCATTTCAATTAATGTTTCTGCCAAGATTAACATGTACGCTGTATGCGCATCATGTCCACATGCATGCATAACGCCGTCATTTTTAGACGCAAATGATAAGCCCGTATCTTCTTGAATTGGTAAAGCATCAAAATCTGCTCGAATCGCAATCGTTTTTCCTGGTTTGCCGCTATCGATTGTCACTTTCACACCATTTTGACCGACATTCGTTTCTACTTCACAATCTTTATCTTTATAAAATTCGGCGATATATTTCGGTGTTTCTGACTCTTGGAATGATAATTCTGGATGTTCATGTAAGTGTCTACGTATTTCAATCATCTTTTCCTCTTTATCTTGTAGACGTTTTACTAAATCTTTCGTCATGCTATCCACTCCTTTTTTCTCATTATATGCCTTTCTCTATTTTCAATGTTGCGCTACGGTTTCTTATAACTTAAACCATTTTTTAATTTCACATCTCTGTATGGTCTTCTCTTCCCGAAAAAAAGAAGCATATGCAAGTTCCAAAGAATTCTTGCATACGCTTCTATTTCATTAAATATCACTCTATGATTTAGATTGTTGTTTAGGAACACCTATGAGTATGACAATAAATGAAATGATTGCCATTAAAATGTTCAACCACAATCCTAACATGGCACCAAAATTAATATTAACCATGGTTGCACCTATACCATATATCGTACCTGATAATGCGATACCAAACGCACCACCAAGTGAAGATGCCATTTTATAAATACCTGATGCTACACCCACTTTATCTTCAGGAGAATTTGAAATGGCAGTGTCTGTTGAAGGTGTCGCATAGAAACCAAGGCCTAAACCGTATAATAAATAACCAATGACACAAACGACTACATACATTTGTGAAGATAGGAATGTAAATGAGATTAACAATATACCTACCATATTGAGTGCAGTACCTAGTAACATAGGTTTTCTTGCACCAACTTTTTGAAGGATTTTTTCACCGACACGAATCATCAATAATACTGTAATAAGATACGTAATTGAAAGTAATCCTGTATGGAATGTTGAAAAACCTAAACCTTGTTGTACAAATGTGTTCGCAACGATTAACGTACCAGCAACACCATTAAGCATAAAGTTAGAAATTGTAGCACTTGTATACGCTTTATTATTAAATAATTTAAAATCAATTAATGGGTGATGCATTTTCATTTCTACACGTACAAAGATAATCGTTGAAATAATAAATACTGCAATTAACGCTAAAATGATTGGTGAGAATAACCCTAATTTAGCACTTTGTGTAATCACCACATTAATACTTAACATCATAATGACAAACAATGTTAAACCTAAAAAGTCGAATCTTGTATTTGTTGTTTGATTCGATTTTGTTTCAGGTGTTCCTTTAATTAGAAGAATCGCTACAATCGCTACAATGATAGAAATAATATAAATCCAACGCCAACCAATTGCCGTTTCAATCATACCGCCAAATAAAGAAGCAAACCCTGAACCACCCCATGAACCAATCGACCAGAAACTTAACGCGCGTTGTCGATCTGAACCTTGATAATACGTTTTAATAATCGCTAAAGTAGAAGGCATAATCGCCGCCGCTGATAACCCTTGAATGATACGTCCAAGAATTAACATTGAAGTAAATGGTGTCGCAATAATTAATAATGACCCAATAATACTCAATACTAAGCCAATATATGTCATTTTTACTCGGCCTAATTTATCAGCGAAACTACCCGCACCAACGACAAACATCCCACTAAATAATGCCGTAATACTTATCGCAATACTCGTTGTACCAATACTGCTTGAAAACGAATGTTGTATGGTTGGTACTAAGTTAAGTAGTGATTGCGCAAATAACCAAAATGTAATTACTCCAAGTACAATACCTAATAAAAGTTTATTATTTCCAGTGAATTGTTGTTGTCTCATTTCCATAATGCTCTCTCCTTAACTTAAGTAGTCTAACACGACTGTCCCTACTGTCTCTGCAGCTACTAACATTGATGACTCATCAATTGTAAATTTTGGGTGGTGATGTGGATAAATTTTACCATCTTTTGGTGCAGCACCTGAATAAATAAATGTACTTGGTAATGTTGCTGCATAGAAAGCGAAGTCTTCTGATGGTGGTTGAGGTTCACAAACTTCAATACCTTTGATATCATCTGCATCCGCGTTTTGAATTGTTTGTGCAACATATTGTGTAAATTCAGGGTCGTTATATAATGCTGGATAATCTTTTTTAAATTCGAAATCACACGTTACGCCAAATGTTGCTTCAAGACCTTCAACTAAACGTTTTAATTCTTTTTCAATTGTGTCACGTGTGTCATCGGTTAACGCTCTAACATCACCTTCAAGTTCTACTGCATCTTTAATCACGTTAAATTGACCTTTGCCGTCAAATGAACCGATTGTAATCACGCCTGTTTCAAATGGGCTTAGTCGTCGAGATACAATCGTTTGTACTTCCGTAACAAATTGAGCGCCTGCTACAATCGCATCATTAGCCATATGTGGTGAAGAGCCATGACCACCTGAACCTTGTACGTTTAATTTGAAGTAGGCACGTCCAGTTTGAACAAATCCTTCTCTATAGAAGACTTTACCGGCTTCCATCGTACTCATCACATGCGCACCTAAAACGTGATCTACACCATCAAGTACGCCATCTTTAATCATGCCTTGTGCGCCACCTGGAGGCATTTCTTCTGCTGGTTGATGAATAATAATCACTTTACCTTTAAATTGATCTTTCATTTCTATTAATGTTTCACCTAGAATTAACATGTAAGCTGTGTGCGCATCATGACCACAAGCGTGCATCACGCCTTCATTTTTTGATGCGAATGGTAAACCTGTAGCTTCTTTAATTGGTAAAGCATCAAAATCTGCTCGAATCGCAATCGTTTTACCAGGTTTGCCACTATCTATCGTCACTTTAACACCATTAGGCCCTACATTCGTTTCTACTTCACAATCTTTATCTTTGTAGAAATCCGCGATATATTTTGGTGTTTCTTCTTCTTTAAATGATAACTCAGGATGTTCATGTAAATATCTTCTTATTTCAATCATACGTGCTTCTTTTTCTTGTAAAGTGTTAATTAATTGTTTATTCATAATTCATCTCTCCTCACCTATAATTGTATCGTTTATCTCTCAATTTAATAGTTAATCTATGTCCTCTTAGACACCAAATTGTTTAATTTTTTAATTTAAAAAGGAGAATGACAAAAATTAATGATACATTTTTGTCATTCTCCTAATTATACGTATTTATTTATTTCTATGATATGGATGGAGTTCGTCATTACTTTTAAATGATACGTTAGTGTTTCCGCTACTTCTAGTTCTGAAATATCTAATCTAGGGTATGAAATACGGTTCACGTAATCAATCGTTTCTTGGTCCATACCATACGTTGTATTATGTTGTTGCCATACACGATATAACGCGCCATTCTCTTTATCTAACGTATAGTGTTTAACTTTATATAGGCCACTTTGAAGGTCTTTAATTTCAAGTTTAAAGTTCCGTTTCTCCATTACATTAGGCTGTTCTGAAATAGTGTAATATGGATTATAATGATCAGCATCCCACACAACGATTTGAAGATGCGTATCATCACCCACAACCATACATTCCTCATTGCGGAATCTCACATGAGATTGCAACATTCTAAAGAAATTACTTGTAAAGAATGCAGGTCGCTTGCCATCAAATTGATGATATAAATCAATTCCCATCAGACGATGTTCATTCATGACACCATACTTTTGATGTAATTCGTAGTTCAACCAGTAACCTACTGTGCACACTTTCTCATTGATATCTAATAACTGTTTAAATATAATACCCGCTCTAAAATACTCGCCATTTGTCAAATTAGAATTGCCGGTTAAAGTATTCCAATTCAGCAACATAAGTGGAATCGCTTTATGATTGGCTGGAAGCCATTCGAGTAAGGCTTCTACTGTTTCGTTAATATGATTTTTCGCATATTGATACTGTATATCTTCAGACACTTCTAAATTAACGACGTCATTCTGATTGGCTTCGAACGCTAACATATGCACCTTTTCAGCGTGATCTTTAAATAATTGTTTCAAATTATCCTTATTATCACTAACGTCTTGGTCATGCACAATAAATTTCACGTTAGAAATATAATGTTTAAATACATCATATAATTGTACATATTGTTTCAACGCAATGGCATCTATAATCACTGATAGTTGCATGCTACTACTGTGTGTGGTCATATTTATAAAATGTTTAAGAATCTCTATCCAATGCGCACAATACGATTGAAATGCTGGAGCGCTACGTGGCGGTCTCAGACGAATACTCAAATGTATTTGGTGATTCATAAGGAATAATAAACATTCATCTAACGTCATATATTGATGGCTATGCGAAATAATTTCATCTGATGCGACAACATGCTCTTTCCAAGCGTTATCGTTAACTAAATCTTGTACAAGAACCGTATCTAATCCAATTCTATCTTTTACTTCTAATAACTGTTCTCTATAGCGATGTACCCGCAAATTAACAATACTTCCTATTTGAACGATATGGTTATATTTATTTAAGTGCCCAAGACTGTCATCTAACTGGATGTCAATTTCCTTTTGAGGTTCTGCTGATTGAATGACGACATCCATTTGATTATTCACAAACGACGATAAATATTGAATATACCGTCTGATACTTTGCTTATTCATTGGTTTGATATCCGATTGGTGGCTATCTTCAACATGATATTGTTTACGATAGTCACTTGGCGTCATGTGATACCATAATTTAAAGTTTTTAGCTAAGGATGTCGAATTGGAGAATCCATTCCCCAAAGCAACATCGGTAATTGAAATATCAGTATATTTTAAATCATGTTCAGCATTTCTCGTTCTAACTTTATTAAGATAGCTATTAAACGACGTTCCTAATTTCTTTGTGAATAAACGTGACGTATATGAACTAGATAAATTGATATAGTCTGCTAAGTCATCTAAACCGATATGTTCCATGTAATGTTGATTAATAAATTCTGAGGCAAGACTAGCAAAAACGTCATCTTTATTTTGCTCATGTATCATTTCTTGTCTTGACTGATACGGAATAAATTTCACTAGCATCTCGATTAATTGAATCATCATTTGATCCATATGCAATTGATGAAACTTCCCTTTCCTTAAATAGGTAATGCCTATTTTAGCCAATAACGTTTTAATGTCATTATGTATTTTCTGAGATACCTCTTCAAAGTGAAAATAAATATTCTTATCTTCAATATAATGAGAGAAATACTTATTTGACAGTCGTAGTGACATATAGCTAACATCTGTATCATCTAGAATCAAAAAATTTTGATAGCTATTAATTAAAATTAAATCGCCAACGTGATATTGTCTATTTTGATTCTCACTTTGACAAGTGACATTGCCTTTTAATATTAAGTTCAATGATAAATAATCAGAAGCGACATCTTCTTTTTTCGTGTCGAACGTGATTTCATAATTTGTATTCAAGAGGTCTTCATCCACCCTTCTAAACCACTTCTTCTTAACTATCATATCAAAATTCAATGACTATGAAGATTGAAAACATGAGATACAATACTGAACGGATTAAATAAGGTATTAAAAAGCAAATTGGGAGCGGAACAGAATTCATTTTGAATTCAGCGTCCCGCTCCCTAAGTTATCTTCTTTTTCTATTTTTTAGTATTAATATACTGTTTTACAATTAGTGTTGATAATATGGATCAAATTCCATTGCACCAGCATTCTCATCACTCACACCATGTTTATAATAATCAACATATTGTGGTTCTAATGGTTTTCTACCACGGATGATATCTGCTGCTTTTTCAGCAAGCATTAATACAGGTGCATGAATATTACCATTTGTTGTACGTGGCATTGCTGATGCATCAACAACACGTAAATTTTCCATACCATGAACTTTCATAGTTAATGGGTCTACAACTGCCATTGGATCTGATGCAGGTCCCATTTTAGCACTACATGATGGATGCAATGCTGTTTCACCATCTTTACGTACCCAATCTAAGATTTCTTCATCTGTTTGTACGGATGGTCCTGGTGAAATTTCACCACCATTGAATGGATCCATTGCTTTTTGCGCTAAGATATTTCTAGCTACTCGAATTGCTTCAACCCACTCTTGCTCGTCTTCTTTTGTTGAAAGGTAATTAAAGACAATACTTGGTTTTTCAAATGGGTCTTTTGATTTAATTTTTAAGCTACCACGTGAGTTTGAATACATTGGTCCTACGTGCACTTGATAACCATGTGCTACTGGTGCTTTTTGTCCGTCATATCTTACAGCAATCGGTAAGAAGTGGAACATTAAGTTTGGATAAGCAACTTGGTTGTTAGATCTTACGAAAGCACCACCTTCAAAGTGGTTTGATGCAGCAGCACCTTTACGTGCAAATATCCATTGTAAACCAATCCATGGCATACGTTTAACATCTAAGCTTGGTTGTAATGACACTGGTTCTTTACATTCATGTTGAATATATACTTCTAAATGGTCTTCGAAGTTTTCTCCGACGCCTGGTAAATGCATACGTGGTTCGATTCCTTTAGATTTCAAGAATTCTGCGTCACCAATACCTGATAATTGTAATAATTGAGGTGTATTGAACGCACCACCAGATAATATAACTTCACCTGCATCAACCGTATGGTATCTACCATTACGTTTAAATGTTACACCTGTTGCTTTGTTACCATCGAAATGGATTTTAGTGACAAATGCACGTGTTTTAACAGTTAAATTTTTACGTTTCATTACTGGGTGTAAGTAGGCTCTTGATGCTGATACACGACGTCCGTTATGCACTTGGCTATCGAAAGGTCCAAATCCTTCTTGTCTATAACCGTTAACGTCTTTTGTTTTGTGGTATCCTGCTTCTACACCTGCATCAAAGAATGATTTAAATAATGGATTAGTTGCTGGACCACGTTTCAATTTAATTGGACCGTGATGACCTCTGAATTGGTCAAATGGTGTAGCACCGTATGTTTTCTCTAGACGTTTAAAGTATGGTAAGCAATGTGCATAGTCCCATGATTCCATACCTTCTGGTTCAGCCCAACCTTCATAGTCCATTGGGTTACCTCTTTGGTAAATCATACCGTTTATTGAACTAGAGCCACCAAGAACTTTACCACGTGCATGGTCTACTTTACGTCCCATATGTGGTTCTTCTTCTGTTTGATAAATCCAATCGTAGAAACGATTACCTGATGGGAACATTAACGCTGCTGGCATTTGAATGAATAAATCCCAAGGATAGTCACTACGTCCTGCCTCTAACACTAATACATCTTTATCTTTATCTTCTGTTAAACGATTACCTAATACTGAACCGGCACTACCGCCACCAATAATGACGTAATCATATGATTTCTTTTTACTCATTATAAATTCGTCCTCCCTTAAATTGATTATGATGTCTTTATATTTCATGCTTTTAAGTTCGATACGTACAACTTTATAACTCAAATAAATAGAGTCGCATAGCTGATTTATATTACGACTCTATCGCTCTTGCATGGATTTGTTATTTGCTAAAGAAGTTCACTGGCTCAGGATTTGTATTCGTTAAAATATGTTTACTAGTTAAATATTCTTCTAATCCTTCTTTACCTAGTTCACGTCCAATACCTGATTGTTTATAACCACCCCATGGTGCTTGTGCGAAGTATGGATGGAAATCATTAATCCAAACTGTACCAAGTTTTAATTTATTGGCTACACGTTGTGCTTTACCGATATCTTTAGTGAAGACTGCACCTGCTAAACCATAAATAGAGTCATTAGCTAATTTAATTGCTTCTTCTTCACTATCAAATCCTTCAACAGTCACAACTGGACCAAATACTTCTTCTTGAACGATACGCATTGACGTATCACAATCAGTGATTACTGTTGGTTCAAAGAATAAGCCAGCTTGTAAATCTTCTCGTTCTGGGCGTTTACCGCCAATTGCGATTGTAGCGCCGTCTTCTTTTGCAATTTCCATGTAGTTTTCAATCTTACTACGGTGTTCTGTAGAAATTACAGGTCCCATTTCAGTATCATCATCGAAACCATTACCAAGTTTGATTTTACCTACACGATCAATTAACGCCTTCTCAAAGTCGTCTTTAATGTTGTTGTGTACTAAAATGCGTGACCCTGCTGAACATACTTGACCTGCGTGGAAGTAACCACCATTCAAGGCTTGATCCACTGCAACTTCAAAGTCAGCATCATCAAAAATAATATTAGGATTCTTACCACCAAGTTCTAATGCAATGTTAGTAACATGATTAGCAGCATTCTTCATGATATGTTTACCTGTTTCAATGCCACCTGTGAATGAAACTAAATCTACTTCTTCATGACCTGATAGTGTATCTCCGATTTCTTCACCACTACTTAATACTAAGTTGATAACACCTTTAGGGAAGCCAACTTCTTCCATCAATTCGAATACACGAATTGTAGTTAACGGTGTGATTTCACTTGGCTTCATAACAAGTGAGCATCCTGTTGCTAATGCTGGTGCAATCTTCCATGAAGCTTGAAGTAATGGATAATTCCAAGGCGTGATTTGTGTTACGACACCAACAGGTTCCTTAACGACCTTACTTTCAGTGTTTGGAATTGGTGAATTGATGATTTCGCCACCATCTTTATCTGCTAATCCAGCGAAATAAGTAAATACATTGGCGATATCATCCATATCTGCATATGATTCTCCTAATGTTTTACCAGTATCTAATGTTTCTAATTTAGCTAATTCATCACGATGCTCTGTAATTTTATCTGCAATCGCTCTTACTTTTTTACCTCTGACTTCACTTGTTTCTAATGACCACTCGGCATCTTCAAATGCGCGACGTGCTGCAAGTATTGCTCTTTCTGCATCTTCAGCAGTACCTTCTGCAACCGTAAAGATAACTTCTTGGTTATAAGGATTAATAATATCTCTTGTATTTTTATTTGAACTTTCTACCCATTCACCATCGATATACTGACGGTTAGACAATTTCTCTACAAGTTCCATCAAACGACCTCCGTTAAGTTTGTTAAATTTTTATTTAACGAATTTTACAGAACTAGGTTATCATACTTTTCATAGCCTTGCAAACGATATAAAACGACACAACTTTTGAGATAGACTTGAAAATATAGTGTCAAAAGTGCTAATAATAAATATGCGATTTTGAAACTTTTCACCAAACACTTTATAATGATTTAGAATTGAAAAATGAACGTCTTCGTTTATTTCTCTTTAAAAAACTAATAAGTAACAATGGAGGTGCACCATGGCACGTTCAACGAATTATGACCAAAAAATTGAAGAAGCAAAAGATCTTGTTATCAATTCAATCGGTGAAACAATGGATTTGTATGGTACAAACCGTAGCGTCGGTAATCTATACGGCACAATGGTCTTTGAAGGCAGTATGACGCTTGATGAGATGCGTGAACATTTGCAAATGAGCAAGCCGAGCATGAGTGCTGGTGTCAAAAAACTACAAGAATTTGATATCGTGAAACAGCAATTCACTCGTGGCAGCAGAAAGCAACACTTCATTGCAGAGAAGAACTTCTTCCATTTTTTCCGTAACTTCTTTACACAAAAATGGGAACGTGAAGTTGACACGAACTTAGAGGCCGTTGAAAAAGCGCAATTATTGTTAGATGAAACCTTAAAAAACGCTGACTTAGACGAAGCATCTAAAGCAGAAGTTGATAAAATCCAAGCACAATTAGATCATACAAAGCAATATTGTAAATGGCTTGAAAACTTAAGTAACGCGATTGAAAGTGGCCAAATCTTCGAACATTACCCAATTCCAGAAAAAGAAGATATTTAAAAAAAGCTAGAAGATTTTCGAAAGTATGACACTTCGAAAATCTTCTAGCTTTTTATTATTTATAAGTTATCATCATGTGGTTCTTCTTTAACTTGAACAATACGTAATGAACGTCGTTCAATTTCTTTATGCTTATCTGCCCTTGTTTCCAGTTTAATCCGGTCTCTATTAAGCGTAATAATAAATGAAATCATCATAAAGATAAATATCACAATTAATGGCACACTCGCTAAGATAGATGCAGTTTTCAATACCTCAAGTGCACGTTCTCCTCCAACTAACATCAGTGAGAAAGGTAATAAACATAACGCAAATGCCCAAAATAGACGGTTAGCTTTTAATGGTTCGCCAACAACTTTTTTCTGTGATGCAGCAGCTAAAATATATGAACCTGAATCAAATGTTGTTGCTAAGAATAAGAAAGCAGAAATCAAGAATAATACAACAATCAATGTTGAGAATGGCAATTGATGCATTACTTGAATAATCGTCGCTTCAGTACCATGCGTATTTAAAAAGTTAATCACATTAAATTCGCCTGTAATCTGTAAGTACACTGCATAGTTACCAAAGATACCAAAGAACAATAGACAACCTAATGTACCATAAATAATCGTACCTAAAATAACTTCTTTAAGGCGTCGTCCTTTTGAAATACGCGCTATAAACAGACCGATAAATGGTGCATATACTAACCACCATGACCAATAGAATATTGTCCAATCTTGTGGGAAGTTAGTTTCTTTGCGTCCTTCAATTCCACCGAAAGGTTCCATCCAAGTAGCCATATGGAAGAAGTCTCTTAGCATATTACCAAAACTTGTAATTGTCGTTTCCATTATGAAAATGGTAGGACCCACGATAAACACAAAGCCTAGTAATAAGAATGATAACCATACGTTAACATCACTTAATTTTTGAATTCCCTTTTTCAGACCAGAATAAGAACTTACTGCAAACACAACTGTGATCGTCAATAAGATAATTGAACGTACAACCATATTTTCGCCATCGATACCTGTCAATTTCTCAATACCTGCAGAAATCATAGGAACACCGAGCGCAAGTGATGTTGCAGCCCCGCCAAGTAGTCCGAAAATGAATAATATATCTACTAATTTACCTAAAAATTTATCTGTTTGTCCTTTAAGAACTGGACGACATGCTTGACTAATTTTGTAAATAGGTTGTTTCTTAACGAATACTAAATAACCAATAGGTAGTGCTGGTAAGACATAAATCGCCCATGCGATTGGTCCCCAATGGAACATACCATATTGCGTGGCATATGTAAGTGCTTCATCTGACATCGCTTTTGCACCATTTGGTGGGACTTGATAATAGAACGCCCACTCAATGACACCCCAATATAATATGTCTGATCCAATACCTGCACAGAATAACATAGACGCCCAACTGAAGTTATTAAATTCAGGTCTATCCGTTGCTTTTCCAAGCGTCACATTACCGTAGCGACCGAACGCAATATATAATACAAAGAATAAAACGGCTAATCCCATAAATAAATACACTGATCCAATTGAATTGGATATCGCACTGTTGATATCAGTAATTACTTTTTCACTGGCTTCCGGAAAAATCATCATCGGTGTAACAGCCACAAGTAATACGACTACCGTCCCTATAAAAGTCGGCCAATCCATAATTTTTTCTCGTTTCAATTATGTTCCTCCTCAAAATAGTTGTTTCGATAAAAATTAAAAAACCACTTTCTTGTCACGGTTTATTCACATATTGACGATATCTAAAATTAAATAAAAATGCAAATTACATTCAAATTATACTTTTCAGTTTATTGAATAAATATATATTTCAGACATATTTTAAAGCTTTAGAAATTGCTATAACAACAGTGTTAAATTTAAACTTAACGTATTTAACAAATTTTATTTTGTATTATTTTTGCATAATCATACCCTTATAATGAATTTATATTTATTTAACATTTTTTAAATTTCTCATTTCACTCCTAAAAAAGACTACAAATCATCGAGCATGTCGCCCCAAAATTTGTACTCTCTATATCTAAAATCCTAATATCGATTTTATTAAGAATCCAACTATAATCGATACGCCAATCGCAAAGAATCCTGGAATAATGAAACTTGTCGCTCGTGTACGTCCAGTCTCATCTAAATTAACCGCAAATAATAGCGTTGGTTGTGCAGGAATAACGAAGTTGACATTGAGCGTTTGCACCATTGCAATAAAGTACATTGGTGGAATGCCCATACTCATAACAATTGGCACCATAATCGATGCGGTTGCAGTTTGAGAGATGACGATCATCGCCACTACAGCAACTAAGACAATGACTAACCAAGGTATAGATTGGATTGTTTGTCCGATATCCTCTTGAATAATTTTTAAGTTTTGAGGTGCGTTAAATACAGTTGCACCTAACCAGCCAGGTCCGAGTACTGCAAAGAGTGCACCAATAGCGGATTGTGCAATATTGGAAGACAAGATATCACTCGTATTAATCTTCATCATTAATAGATTAATCGCAACACTCAAATACATAAAGAACTGTACAATTTCTGTCATTGTTACGTTAACTTGTTCACCATCGACGTTAAAGGCTGGCATTAAATTTGGAAAGATACCAAATGTTAATATTGCTGACACACACAGTAAAAAGCTAACTACACCTAATTTAGTTTTAGTTGAAAATGATTGTTTAACAGATACTTCAGGTGTATGCGCCATTTCACTCGGCGTAACTGATGTCTTTCGACCGACAAACGTACAAAAGACACTTAACATTAGCATTGTAATAATCGCTGTAGGTAATACAATACTTAAATATTGTCCCATCGATATATGATAACCCGCCATTACCGAAATAATGTAGGCTGTTGCTGATGCTGCCGGACTACATAATAAAGCTAAATTAGCAGTCAATACAGAAGCAGTAAGCGGTCGCTTAGGTTGTATATTAGCCTTAACCGCAGTTTTGGCAATAATAGGTTCTAAGGATAACGCAATATTTGCTGTACCTACGCCAAACACAAATAAAAAGACAATCATTGGCGCTATAAAAATAATCGATCTTGGAAAGCGTTCGATAACTTTGGAAGCGAGAAAGACTAAATAGTCAATACCTCCTGTAGCTTGCAAGGTACCACCAGCGATACCAATGGATAAAATAATTAATACTGCAGTAACAGGCGCTGAACCTGGGGGCAATTGAAAGCCAAAGATCATTATGAGTTGTGCCACAATGGCGAAGATACCACACCCTAATGCACCAGCCGCACGAAGCCCTAATAATATAGCTAGTATCATTATGATGATTTCTACTACAAACAGTAGCATGATGAAAGCTCCTAACTTTTCTGAAAATTATTGTGATTTTTTTAACATAAATAGTTTATCACTTGAAGATGTCAAAAGTATAGAATTGTAGATAATTTAAAATATTAAATGTAAATAAAATGTGAACTCACATTCTGACATATTCATTCCAATTAACTATTATCCCACTCTAAAAAACCTTGAAAGTATGCTGCTTCTAGCATCTTTCAAGGTCGATATTATCCATTATTTTGAATGGTCATCTTTGAGTGTTCCTTTTTTAATTGGGGCCGCTTCGTAATCACCCTCGATTTCTTTATCTTCAGTATGACCTTTAGCCATTTCTACATTTTTCTCAGTTTCTTTACGCTTTTCTTTTTTTGAACGCTTATCATACGCACGTTCTTCTAGTAATGATCCCCAAATAAGGCCACATATCACCGCAATCGTTACGATGATAATTAATGCTAATATAATCCATTTGATTACATCAAACGTCATCTTTAGTCACCCTCCTTTACGATTCACATATACAATCTAATATTAATTTCACTTATTATTGTGTTTCCCGTTATACCTCCGCTTCAATCACACGATGCGCTATCTCGACATGCCCTTTTCCAAAAAGAAAAAACCACGACGCCGTTAGATTAGGCATCGTGGTTAAAATGATTTCAAATTATGAAATGTAGTTATATGAACCAGCTTGGCTAGCTGAGATTGTACGTGATGATACGACACCAGGTCCACCGTTATAGTTCATTTCTGAAACTTTAACTGAACCGTCAGCGTTAACACTTTCAACGTATGCAACGTGACCGTATGCACCTTGAGACGTTTGCATTACTGCACCTGCTTTAGGTGTGTTGTTAACTGTATAGCCATCTGCAGCAGCTGCAGTTGCCCAGTTATTTGCGTTGCCCCAAGTGCTACCAATTTTACCGCCTACTTTGTCATATACATAATACGTACATTGACCAGCAGTGTATAGGTTTGCACCGCCACTTGATTTACCTGATAATGCTGCACTACTTGAGCTTGTTGATTGAGTAGTTGGTGCGTTTTGAGTTGTTACTTTAACGTTACGATCTGAAGTTGAATAGTTAGCACCTAAACCGCCACCAGCATTATTGTTTGCTGTGTAAGATTGTGTATTTTGGCTAGATTGATTGTTATTGTAGTTGTAATTGTAGTTATTGTATGATTGTGTATTGTTTACTGCTTGGTTGCCAGTGTATTGTTGACCACTTTGTTGCGCTTGAGCTGGGCTCCAGTTACCTTGCCATTGATAATGGTAATTACCTTGTTGGTCAATTGTGTATGTGTAACTGTATGAATATGGGTCATTAGGGTTATATCCATTATTATTTTCCGCTGCGTCTGCATCCTGATGTGCTAATCCAAATGTTGCAATACCTGCTGTTGCGATTGTAGCTGTAGCGATCTTTTTCATAATTAAATATCCTCCTAGAATGTTTAAAGCTTTTTATCTCGTGGCTACCTGCAATTGACATATTAGAAATTTTAAATCATTCAATTCAAAATGTTTTTAAGTAATTTTTTCTTCGTTAATTAACGACAAGACATACTCTAACAGACACATAAGGGTTTGTGTGGAATGTTAAGGCTTTGTAAATGAATCATAATAATTTTACTTCGCATGTAATAAACATAGACTTATATTACAACTTGTAAAATACGCCTGTGCCAAGACTTATAGCACGTTAATCAACAGTGTATTCACATGCTTTGTAATTTATCTGATTATTTTAGACATGTTTTATTTCATGAAAAGTGGGAAGTATAAAGCGTTTTCTCATAATAGAGGGAAGTCATTTTAGAGTGGATGATATGTAATCATAAGCATTAGAACAGCCTATAACCGACAAGTAGGCATTGTAAAAGAGGGTCATACCACGATATAGTTTTGAAATTTGTAATGCTCTCAACATTGACAATTAAAAAGCGTATTGCCAATTTCAAAATAACTGACAATACGCTTGCTTTCATTAAATATATTGCTTTTCTTTCAAGTATTCAATAATTGTATTAACTGATGCTTCTACACTTTGATGTTCAGTATCAATTGTAATTTCTGGTTGATGTGGTGCTTCATATGGTGCACTAATACCTGTAAATTCTTTGATTTCGCCAGCGCGTGCCTTTTTATAAAGGCCTTTAGGATCACGTTGTTCACATGCTTCAACGCTGCATGCTGTATATACTTCAATGAATTCGCCATCCTCTAAAATGGCACGAACGTCATCACGGTCGGCTCTGTACGGCGAGATAAAAGCTGTAATAGCAATTGTACCTGCATCTACAAGCAATTTACTCACTTCACCGATACGTCGAATATTTTCCTTACGATCTTCTGGACTGAAGCCTAAGTTGTTATTTAAACCGTGACGGACGTTATCTCCGTCTAAGCGATAGGAATGCTTCCCTAATTGGAACAATGCTTTTTCAAGTGCAACGGATACAGTTGATTTCCCAGAGCCTGATAATCCTGTAAACCATATCACTACACTTTTATGACCATTTTGTTGTTGTCTATCTGACTTGGTAACTTCAGAATCGTGCCATGTAATATTCGTTGATTGACTCATGTTAACCCCTCCGAATTAATTTTGTTTTAAACCTTTAATTAAGACTTCCGCTACTTCAGGTCTAGAGAATTTAGTAGGTAATGATTCACCGTTTCTTAATTTTTCTCTTACTTTCGTACCACTTAAGTGCACATGTTCTGATGCATCGTGTGGGCAAGTTTTGGCTGTAGCCATGTTACCGCATTTTTCACAATAAAAGGCATGCTCAAATTTCAATATTTGAATATCTAATTCATCTTCAAACTGAGAAATTAATTCTTGTGCTTCATATGTGCCGTAATAATCGCCTACACCTGCATGGTCACGACCCACAATGAAGTGTGTGCAACCATAGTTCTTACGTACGGTCGCATGTAGAATCGCTTCTCGTGGTCCAGCGTAACGCATTGCTGCTGGATAAATGACTAAACGCGCTCTATCTTGAGGGAAATAGTTCTTTAAAATAGCTTGATAACTTTCCATACGAACATCTGCTGGAATATCGTCTGCTTTCGTTTCTCCTACTAACGGGTTAAGTAACAGACCATCTACAATTTCTAATGCAGATTTTTGGATATATTCATGTGCACGATGAACAGGATTTCTTGTTTGGAAACCTACGACAGTCTTCCATCCTAAATCATGGAATAATTGACGTGTTTCTGCTGGATCTAAATGGAAATTAGAGAATTCATCATGTTTAGGTCGATTGATTAATTGAATTGGACCTGCTAGATACACATTACCTTTGTCATACACTTTTTTAACACCTGGATGGGCGTCATCTGTTGTACCGTAGACATTTTGCGCTTCTTTAGTCTTATCATACGTATATTTTTCTTCTAATTTCAATGTGCCATATAATTCGCCATCTTCGCCATATAAAGCGATGTCATCGCCAATAGCTAATTTATCCGCTTCTTCTTCAGTAACTGGTAATGTAATCGGAATACTCCACACTAATCCATTTTCAAGATGTGTTGTTTCAACTACTTTAGTATAATCCGCTTCGCCCATAAACCCTGTTAATGGACTAAAACCACCAATGCCGATTAATTCTAAGTCAGAAATTGACCAAGGATTCAACGTAATCACTTTATAAGATTGTGCTGCTTCAAGAAGATGTGCTCTTTCTTCGCCTTCTACTACACGGTTAATTAACTCGCCACCATGTGGTTTAATCGTATAATTAATAATCTGTTCATGTGTTGCCATTATTGATAACCCCTTTTCCAATTAATTAGATTAGTTTACTCGGTTTTATTTATAAGAAAAAGACAATTTTTTGTTGCGAATGACAGTGATAATAACAAGTATCACAATCGCACAAACAATTGCGAATCTTACAACATTTGTAATTGTGTCATCATGTACAAAATACGTCATTAATGCGTTGCTATTGGTAAAGATGATTAATCCACCCACACAAATGGCTAAAATATTAATAGGTAATATCTTAGTTAAGTAAGCTGAAATAGGTGCCGCCACCATGCCACCAACACTTAATGCAATCACAAACCACCAATTAATTTGTGTAATACCTAAGAAGATGATGAAACTTAATGACGTTGATAATGTTACAAAAAACTCACTCGCGGATACTGTACCAATCGCATACCGTGGTTGTATCTTGTGACTCGCTAATAACAAAGGTGTATTAACGGGTCCCCAACCGCCGCCACCAATTGCATCTAAGAATCCAGCGATGGCACCTTGAGGTACTAGCTTAAAGCTACTTAACTTACCAACATGCGTATGGATTTCTTTATTTCTTTTAAATAAAAATTGATACAAAATATATAACCCCATTGAAAGTAAGAACAATGCGATATATGGTTTAATATAATTTCCATGTATTTGTGTCAGCAGACCTGCACCAATAAAGCCACTGATGGCACCTGGAATCGCTAACTTTAACATCGTTGGCTTATGCACATTCTCGAATTTCCAATGTGATGTTCCGGATGCAGCAGTCGTCGCTATTTCTGAAAAGTGCACCGTCGCCGATACAATTGCTGGTGCAATACCATAAGTTAATAATATGGAAGATGATGAGGCACCGAATCCCATTCCTAGTGATCCATCAACAAGTTGGGCTAAAAAACCAGCTAATGCAAATATAAATAATTTCCTCATATATCACATGCCCCCTGACATTAAACTTGTGATTGAAGCCATCGCATGAATTCAATTTGTTTCTCCTCATCCAAATAGTCCTCAGACAATACATGTTGTAATAATGCTTGCTTTCTAGATGGCTCTATCGTTGACGCTTTAATACGTTGTCTACTTTCATATAAAAAATCGATATAGTTTTCATATCGTTCATCATAAGTATCTTGCAATGTCGATATAATTTGTCGTCCTAATTTAGGACTTGCACCATCAGTCGATACACTAATGGTTAATTTGCCACGTTTCAGCACACTAGGAAACGTCACATCGCCAGCAGAAGCATCAGCCGCATGATTTAATAGCATACCTTCTGGCAAACTATCTTTAACGTATTGATTTACTTCTGGTTGATCAGTCGCAATAATGACTAGATATGCGTGACTTATATCTTGTGGTTCAAAACCTTTTTCAGACCACGTGACACGTTGTTGCTGCAGTAATGTATGTAATTCTGTGGTGATTGAAGGACTAACAATATGAACATGGGCACCGTATTCTACTAAAGATGTTGCTCGTCTCGTTGCTACTTTCCCACCACCAACAATGACAATCTTTTTATCTTGTAAATCAATCATAAGTGGCATACTGCTCATATTGCTTCCTCCTTGAACATTAATTATGTTTCATATTTTATTTATTAAAATTAAGGTAACGTCATTTCTAAATCTGAAGTTTGTTCTTTAAACCAGCTGATTTTGTGTCGCATTTGGACAACATCACCAATAATAATCATAGCTGGATTTTGAATTTCTGAAGCGCGTTCTACGATGTTCCCTAATGTACCATCGATGGTCTTTTGAGACGATGTCGTACCTAAATGTACGAGCGCCACAGGAGTGTCTATGGATTTACCATGATTTATAAGTAAATGACAAATTTCAGGTAAGCGTTTGACGCCCATATACACACACAGTGTTTCTGGGCCATGTGCTAAATGTGCCCAATAATCATCTTTAGACATACCTGGTTTATTCACCGCCGTTACAAATGCAACTGACGAACTATAATCTCTATGCGTGACAGGAATACCTGCATAAGCCGGTGCAGCAATACCGGATGTAATACCTGGCACGATTTCAAATGGAATTTGATGATGTGCCAAGATCTCCGCTTCTTCACCACCACGCCCAAAGACGAATGGGTCACCACCTTTTAAACGAGTGATAACATGACCTTTTTTCGCTAAATTGACCAACATACGATTGGTTTCTTCCTGTGGCAAGGAATGTTTATTTGGATCTTTACCACAATAGAAGAACTTCGTCCCAGGTTTAGCTAATTCTAAAATATCTTTATTAACTAAGCGATCATATAAAATGACATCTGACGTTTGAATGGCTTTCATACCTTTAATCGTTAGTAACTCAGGATCGCCAGGTCCTGCACCTACTAGATAAACTTTCCCCATGTTGTCACCCCGTTTAAAACAACTTATCTCAAACTTTAACTATGGAAATCTTGTCCGCCATGAACTTTGGCTACAACACCTGAGCGAATAACAAAGTCACCGAAGTGTTCACCTTCAAGACGTTCTTTACCATAGTCCATTAGAATTGGACGTAAACTTTCAAGAATTTCTTGTTCTCCAATATTCTCTTTATACAATTTATTTAAGCGTTCACCTTTGAAGCCACCGCCTAAATACATATTATATTTACCTGGTGCTTTACCAATAAATGCAATTTCTGCAAGTGCTGGTCTTGCACAACCATTTGGACAACCTGTCATACGGATTGTGATTTCTTCATCATTCACACCCGCTTCATCTAATAAATCTTCAATCTTAGAAATTAATGATGGTAAATAACGTTCTGACTCAGCCATAGCTAAACCGCATGTTGGGAATGCAACGCATGCCATAGAGTTTCGTCTTAGTCCTGTATAATTTTTACCATCTGTAAGACCATATTGATCGATGAGATTTTGAATTTCTTCTTTTTTCTCAGGAGTTACATTCGCAATAATTAAATTTTGATTTGGAGATAATCTGAAGTCGCCCGTATGTGTTTCTGCAATTTTTCGTAATGCCGTTTTTAATTGATAATCTTCTGTATCTTTCACACGTCCATTTTGAATGAATAACGTATAATTCCAAACACCTTCGTCACCTTCTATCCAACCTAGACGGTCACCATTGTGCTCGAATTCAAAGTCGCGCGCATCTTCAATGTCCCAACCCAAACGCGTATTCAATTCTTCGACAACCTTATCTACGCCTAAGCGGTCAACTGTATATTTAAAACGTGCGTTCTTACGGTTCTCACGATTACCATAATCACGTTGAATGGTTAAGATCTTCTCACAAACATCAACGACTTTATCTTTAGGAACAAAGCCAGCTAAACGACCAACTTGTGGGTACGTATCGGTATTTCCGTGTGTCATACCCATACCGCCACCAATTGTGACATTGAATCCGATAAGTGTTCCATCTTCAACAATACCGATAAGCCCGATATCTTGAGAATACACGTCAATATCATTAGATGGCGGTAGTGCGATACCAATTTTAAATTTACGTGGTAAATATTTCTTACCATACATTGGTTCGATTTCTTCTGAAGAATCTAATACTTTTTCGCCGTCTAACCAAATTTCATGATAGGCATTCGTCTTAGGTAATAGATGGTCACTGATTTGAGTTGCATAATCGTTAATTTCTTTATGAATATGTGATTGATATGGATTAGGATTACACATTGTATTACGATTCACGTCCCCGCATGCCGCAATCGTATCAAGTACTGATTCGTTAATTTTCTTCATAGATGTTTTTAAATTTCTTTTTAAAATGCCGTGAAATTGGAACGTCTGACGTGTCGTTAATTTCAATGTATGATTTGCGTAGTTGTTTGAAATGTCATCCATGGCAATCCATTGTTCAGGTGTCGCAGTCCCACCAGGTAGACGTACACGAATCATAAAGCTATAGGCTGGTTCTAACTTCTGTTTACGACGTTCATCGCGTAAATCTCTATCATCTTGTTGATAACTACCATGGAATTTCAATAGTTTAGTGTCATCATCTGAAATGGCACCAGTAAGTGGGTCTGCTAAGCCTTGCTCAATTGTCCCACGCAAATAATTACTTTCGTCTTTTAAATATTCTAAAGCATCTAGCTTCTTATCCAGTTCATCTGACATCTGCTTATTTGTCTTAGCCATTAAGTACCACCCTTTCTATTAGTACACATCGCG